>NZ_JBFTMU010000002.1:0-498915 GCF_056397125.1 Arthrobacter sp. 05N425 | reverse complement strand
GGCCGGCTCAAGGAGAGCCGGCCCGTCCTGCTTGCCTAGGAACTAGTGGTTACCACTTGTTGCGGGGCTTGAAGCCGCCTTCGGTGCGGGGCTTGCGGGTGTCGGTGCCGACGCTGCGCTCGTTGCGGTCGCTGAAGGAGCGGCCGCCGCGGTCAGCGGAGGAACGCTCGCCGTCGTTCTTGCGGAACTCGCGCTTGAAGCCGCCGTTGCCCTTGAAGTTGCCGCTGCCACCGGAGTAACCGCCGCGCTCGCCGCCACGGTTGCCCTGGTAGGCGCCCCGGTCGCCGGAGGGCTTGCGGCCGTTGTCCAGCTCGAGGTGGATCAGCTCGCCGCCGATCCGGGTGCGGGACAGTGCCTTCAGCTGATCCGGGCTCAGGTCCGCCGGGAGCTCCACGAGGGAGTGGTCCGAGCGGATGTCGATGCCGCCGATCTGGGCCGAGGAGATGCCGCCTTCGTTGGCAATGGCGCCCACGATGGAACCCGGCATGACGCGCTGGCGGCGTCCGACGGCGATCCGGTAGGTGGCGTTGCCCTCGGTCAGGGTGCGGGTCGGGCCACGGGAGCCGAACCCGTCCTTGGAGCGCTCGCGCTTCTGGAATTCCGGCGCGGCGGGCAGTTCCTTGACCAGGAGCGGCTGTCCGCCCTGCGCCATGACGGCCAGTGCAGCGGCAATCTCGGCTGCCGGAACGTTGTGCTCTTCCTCGTAGGAAGCGATCAGGTCGCGGAACGCCGAGACGTCCTCAGATTCGAGGGTTTCGGTGATCTTCTCGGCGAACTTGCCCAGCCGCAGGGTGTTGACCGTTTCCGCGGTAGGCAGGTGCATCTGCTCCACCGGCTGGCGGGTGGCCTTCTCAATGGAACGCAGCAGGTACTTCTCCCGCGGGGTCATGAACAGCACGGCGTCGCCGGAACGGCCCGCGCGGCCGGTGCGGCCAATGCGGTGCACGTAGGACTCGGTGTCGTGCGGGATGTCGTAGTTGATCACGTGGCTGATGCGCTCGACGTCCAGGCCGCGGGCCGCGACGTCGGTGGCGACGAGGATGTCGATCCGGCCCTCCTTCAGGGCCTCGACCGTGCGCTCACGCTGCTGCTGCGGGATGTCGCCGTTGATGGCCGCCGCCTGGAAGCCACGCGAGCGCAGCTTGTCGRCCAGGTCCTCGGTGGCCATCTTGGTGCGGACGAAGGCGATGACGCCGTCGAACTCTTCGACCTCGAGGATGCGGGTCAGTGCGTCGAGCTTGTGCGGGCCCATGACCTGCAGGTACCGCTGACGCGTGTTGGCGCCGGTGGTGGTCTTGGACTTGACCTGGATCTCGGCCGGGTTGTTCAGGTACTGCTTGGAGAGGCGACGGATCTGGCTCGGCATGGTGGCAGAGAACAGTGCAACCTGGCGGCCCTCGGGGGTCTGCTGGAAGATCTGCTCCACGTCATCGGCGAAGCCCATCCGCAGCATCTCGTCAGCCTCGTCCAGCACAAGGTACTGGAGTTCGGACAGGTCCAGGGAACCCTTGGCGATGTGGTCGATCACACGGCCGGGGGTACCGACGACGACCTGGGCGCCGCGGCGCAGGCCGGCCAGCTGGGGTCCGTAGGCGGAGCCGCCGTAGACCGGCAGGACGGTGAAGTCGTCGATGTGCTTTGCGTAGGAGGTGAAGGCCTCCGCGACCTGGAGCGCAAGCTCGCGGGTCGGAGCCAGGACCAGGGCCTGCGTCTTGCGGGAGGGGCCGTTCAGGTCGTGGAGTTCGGCCAGCCGGGACAGTGCCGGTACTGCGAATGCTGCAGTCTTACCGGTACCGGTCTGGGCTAGGCCCACAACGTCGCGGCCTTCAAGCAGCACCGGGATGGTCGCTGCCTGGATCGGGGACGGCTTCTCGTAGCCGACGTCCTGCAGGGCGGCAAGGACGCGGGCATCAATGCCGAGGTCGACGAAGCGGAGACCGGTTTCGTCGTCACCGGCATCGTTCGGGGTGTTTTCGGCCGCGGTTTCCACCGGCGTGGTGGCTGCTTCGGCGGCAGGGGTTTCGGTGATCTCGACGTCGGCCTGGGTGTTTTCAGTGTCGACGGAGTTGTCCTGATTTTCGGGCATAGGGGAATCTTCCTCATCCATAGGGGCCAGGCGGCACAACCCGAGGTGAGCGGAGCCGCAGTACACGTGCCGTAATTGCCGGGCATACGTTGACCGGCCGGTCACATAGAAGCCCGGCGCTTTCGCAATCCCGTGGCAGGACTTCCCGCTGCAACTCTTGGCTGCTATCCCAGCAGTCTGTACAGCGTTTTCTTTAGCCGGCTCTCCCTATGAAAATGCCCGCATCACAGTAGCGGGCCCCAACACTTGCCAGTCCTGCCTCAAAAATTGGGCAGGAATAAGGGATTTCCGGAGTGGGGGATATTTCAAGTGTAAGGCATGCACACCTGCAGGTGGTAACGCAGGGGTCGACGGCGGCGGTGAGCTTGCGCACATGTCGCACCGCCCGGGCCTGTGCGGGCCCCGGACCGCGCTCCGGCGGGCGTGCTAGTCCGCCGGTTGCAGCTTCGCAAATTCCTGGTGGTACTCCGGCTGCAGCCGGATCAGGCCATCGGCGTCGGCATCCCGCAGCGCCTCCATGTCCTGGACCGTGGGGTCGGAGAACCATTTGCCGATCGTCACGCCGTGCGCCGGGACGTAGAGCCGGTGGATGTGGTCCCCCGCCTGGATGCTGCCGGTGCGCACCACGCGCAGATAGGTGCCTACAAGTCCGGCCTCGGTGAACCGCTTGACCCAGTGGGGTTCGTTCACCCGCCGCTGGAAGGTGCTGCACGGCCGGCGGGGCGAGGTGACTTCCACTTCGACGTCGAGCCCGATCTTCCAGCGTTCGCCGATCACCGCGTTGGTGGCGTCGATGCCGGCAACCCGGAGGTTCTCGCCAAAGTATCCGGGCGGGATGTCCCGTCCAAGTTCCGCGGCCCAGTAGTCGGCGTCGGCCTGGGAATAGGCGTACAGCGCCTGGTCTTCGCCG
The DNA here is from genome assembly GCF_056397125.1 of Arthrobacter sp. 05N425. Taxonomy (NCBI): domain Bacteria; kingdom Bacillati; phylum Actinomycetota; class Actinomycetes; order Micrococcales; family Micrococcaceae; genus Arthrobacter; species Arthrobacter sp. 05N425. The sequence goes on along the minus strand of NZ_JBFTMU010000002.1, from coordinate 495,919 downwards.
CCGTGGTCGATCCGGTCGGCCTGGATGTCACCGCGGAGGCCCAGCCGGTGGACTTTCACGGGTCCGTCCACGGGACGCTTGTCGATGGCGGTCACGCCCAGTCGTCCCTCGTCGCTGAGCAGCTGGTGCACCCGGCAGACGGCAAGCACAGAAGCGGTGTTCATGGCACCAGTGTAGGCCCGGGGCCGCGTCCGGACGGCGGAACGTAGGATGCTCCCATGAGCAGTGTTGGAGCAACAGACGTGTCCGATGTCCTGGCGATCGATTCCCTGCTGAGCGCCGAAGAGCTGGCTGTTCGGGAAAAGGTCCGCGATTTCACCAGCCAGCGGATCCGGCCCGGGATCGCGGCCTGGTATGACGACGGCGTCTTCCCGCTCGAACTGGCAGCGGAACTGGGCGAGCTGGGCGTGCTCGGGATGCAGCTGGAGGGCTACGGCTGCCCGGGCCGCTCCGCCGTCGAGTACGGCCTGGCCGCGATGGAGCTCGAGGCCGGCGATTCCGGCATCCGCACCTTCGTCTCGGTGCAGGGTTCCCTCGCCATGACCGCCATCCACCTGTGGGGCTCGGAGGAGCAGAAGCAGGCGTGGCTGCCCCGGATGGCCGCGGGCGAAGTGATCGGCTGCTTCGCCTTGACCGAGCCCACCGCCGGGTCGGACCCGGCGGCGATGCAGACCTTCGCCCGGCGGGACGGTACGGGCGATGACGCCGGCTGGATCCTGGACGGGGCGAAGCGCTGGATCGGGCTCGCCTCCGTCGCGGACGTGCTGGTGGTGTGGGCAATGACCGACGACGGCGTGCGCGGCTTCCTGGTGCCTGCCGGCACGCCGGGGGTGACTGCCACGCCGATCGGGCAGAAGCTTTCGATGCGCGCCTCGATCCAGTGTGATGTGGGCTTCGACGGGGTCCGGCTGGGCCCCGAGGCGCAGCTGCCCGCCGCCCGCGGGCTGCGGGGACCGTTCAGCTGCCTGAACGAGGCACGCTACGGGATCGCCTGGGGCGCGATGGGCGCCGCCCGGGACTCCTACGAGGCTGCGCTGCGGTACTCGCAGGAGCGGCTGCAGTTCGGCAAGCCGCTGGCCGGGTACCAGCTCACCCAGGAGAAACTGGTGAACATGCTGCTGGAAATCCAGAAAGGCACCCTGCTGGCGCTGCAGCTGGGCCGGCTCAAGGACGCCGGGAAGCTGAGGCCGGAGCAAATTTCGCTGGGCAAACTGAACAACGTGCGGGAGGCCATCGCGATTGCCCGCGAAGCCCGCACCATCCTGGGCGGGAACGGGATCACGCTGGACTATTCACCGCTGCGGCATGCCGCCAACCTCGAGTCGGTGCGCACCTATGAGGGCACCGACGAGGTGCACACCCTGGTCCTGGGCCAGCACATCACCGGGCTGGCCGCCTTCCGCTAGCGGCGCGGGGTGAGATGACAGTTCGCGGCAGTGTTGCCGCACCACACTGCCGTGAAATGTCATCTCGACGGCGGCGATGGCGCGGCCTCAGGCGGAGAAGCCTCCGTCTGCCTTGACCAGCTGCCCGGACACCCAGCGGCCCTCGGGTGAGAGCAGGAACGCCACCGTCCCGGCCACGTCCGCGGGGGTGCCGAGCCGGCCGCCGGGATGCCGGCGGGCCAGGTCCTCGCGCAGTTGCGGGTCCATCCAGCCGGTGTCCACCGGCCCCGGGTTGAGCACGTTGGCGCTGATGCCCTGCGGGCCCAACTCCCTCGCGGCCGCGATCACGATCCGGTCCAACGCGCCCTTGGACGCCCCGTACGGCAGGTTGAACGCGGTGTGGTCGCTGGTCAGCGCCACGATTGCACCGCCTTCAGCCGGCGCCTGCCGGGCAAATGCGGCGATCAGCTGCCAGCTGGCGCGGGTGTTGACGGCGAAGTGGCGCTCAAAGCTCTCCAGGGACGTGTCCAGGATGCCCGAGTCCACGGATTCGGCGTGGCTCAGCACCAGACCCTGCAGGGTGCCAGCCTCTTCCGCCACTGCGGCCATCAGCCGGTCCACGGCCTGCGGATCCTCGAAGTCGGCGGGCACGGCCAGCACGGCGGCGCCGGTCGCCTGCAGCTCGGCTGTGAGGCGTTCGACGTCGTCCGGCTGCACGCCCCAGGGCATCCGGGTGTCGTAGTCCTGCCAGTAGGTGAGCACCAGGTCCCAACCGTCCGCTGCGAGCCGCCGCGCAATGCCTGCACCGATGCCGGCGAGCCTTCCGACGCCGGTAACCAGGGCCGTCTTGCGCTGCACCGGCGGGGCATCGGCGGCCGGCGTGTCCGGGTTATCTGGCCTGGGCGGGGTGGAAACCATGGTGCCCAGCCTAACGTCCGGCCTAGGCCGGGACCGGGACGGCCGCCTGCTTTCCGGTGTCCTTGCGGATGGTCGCGCTGATGACGGCGGCGATGGTGCACATCGCCGCGGCGGCGAACCAGGCGTACGTGTACTGGCCGGTGGCGTCCCGGACGGCACCGGCCGCCAGCGCTGCCGCGGCGGCGCCGAGCTGGTGCGCGGCGAAGACCCAGCCGAACACGACACTGCCGTCCGCGCCGAACACCTGGCGGCAGATCGCGGCCGTCGGCGGGACGGTGGCTACCCAGTCCAGGCCGTAGATGATCACGAAAACGATCATGCTGGGCTGGATCTCGGCGCTGAGCAGCAGCGGCAGCACCAGCAGCCCGATGCCCCGGAACTGGTAGTAGACGGCGAGCAGGATCCGTGGATTGAAGCGGTCCGTCAGCCAGCCCGAGGCGATGGTGCCGAGAATGTCGAAGATGCCGACGACGGCGAGCAGGCCGGCGGCCGTGGTTTCGGCCATGCCGTGGTCGTGGGCGGAGGGGATGAAGTGGGTGCCGATCAGTCCGTTGGTTGTGGCTCCGCAGATGGCGAAGCCGGCCACGAGTGCCCAGAACGTCCGGACCCTGCTGGCCCGCTTGAGCACCTGGAGTGCCCGGACGGCGGCATTCCGGCGGGGCCCGGCCGGGACCGCCTGCTCCCCCGGCGTTGCGGTCTCGCCGGCTGTAGCCCCACCCTCCGCGGACTCGGTCTCGGCGCCATACGGCAGCGCACCGACGTCGGCCGGTGAGTTCTTCAAGAACTTCAGCACCAGCGGCACCACCGCCAGGGCACCGGCGGCGATCAGCAGCGAGGCCTGCCGCCAGCCGGGGCTCTGCGCGAGGGCGGCGATGAAGGGCAGGAACACCAGTTGCCCGGCCGCGCTGCCCGCGGTGAGGATGCCGATCACCAGCCCGCGGCTCTTCACGAACCAGGTGTTGGCGACCGTGGCGGCGAACACCAGCGCCATCGATCCGGTGCCGAGTCCGATCAGCAGCCCCCAGGTCAGCAGGATCTGCCACGACTGGTTGACCAGGACGGTCAGGGCGCTGCCTGCCCCGATCAGCACCAGCGCCACGGCGGTCACGGCGCGGATGCCGAAGCGCTCCATCAGGGCCGCGGCGAACGGTGCCGTGAGGCCGAACAGCACCAGGTTGATGCTGACCGCGGCCGAGAGGACCGTGGTGGACCAGCCGAACTCGGTCTGCAGCGGCACCATGAGCACGCCCGGGGCGGCCCGGAAACCGGCAGCGCCGACCAGTGCCAGGAACGCGACGACGGCGACGATCCAAGCCGGATGGATGCGGCGCCGGGTGGAGGTCCGGGGCTCACTCATGCTGCGGTTCCGTTCTTCCGTCTCGCCGGAGCGGTGGCGAGGGGGACCGGGTCGGCGGTCCGGGTGAGGCTGTGCCAGCTGGTGTTTTCGGCCGTGAGCCGTTCGCCGCAGGCCGTGCAGCTGTCCGCAGAGGAGGTGCGCTGCCCGCAGCCGCTGTGGACCACAAACATGTGCGCCTGTTCGGACGGCGCGGCCAGGTGCTTCTCGGACCAGATCACGACGGCATTGAGCACCGGCAGGGCGTCCTCGCCTTTGGCGGTTAGCACGTACTCCTGGCGGCGGCGGCCGCCGCCGTCGTCGTAGGGGCGGCGGGTGAGCAGGCCGGCGTCGACGAGTGCTGCCAGCCGCCGGGTGAGGACCGAGTCAGCAGCGCCCAGCCGGGCCTTCATGGCGTCGAAGCGTCCGTTGCCGAAGAAGACTTCGCGCAGGACCAGCATGCCCCACGGGTCGCCGAGGATGTCCAGGCCGCGGGCCATGCTGCAGTTGCGCCGGGACCAGTCGGATCGAAGTGCCATACCGGCAGATTAGCTGGCTTTCTTCAAGATAGCTAGAGGCCGCAGCTGCCGGGACCTAGAGGTACGGCCGGAGCCCGGCGCGGGACGGCCGGTAGGCCAGCGCCCAGTACACCAGCATCGCCATCCCGCAGACCACGCCGAGGCTGGCGACCGTGAGCTGCCACTGCGTAGTGGGATCCTTGCCCCACTCGTGTGCCCCGGCCATCACCGCGAGGTACTTGGGGGTGAGGTAGAAGGCGACGGCGGAGGCGGCGACGATGATCCAGCCGGCCAGCCGCATTTTGCCGTCGCGCGAGGGGACTCGGTGGATGGCGAACCCCATGCACGGCAGCGCCACGGCCATCCAGACCCAGTGGTGGGACCAGGACACCGGGCTGATCAGCAGCATCAGCAGCGCGGTGGCGGACACAGCCACGAAGTTCTCCTCCGCGTCAACCGCCCACTTGATCACCAGCGCGGCGACGGCGGCGAGGCCCAGCGCGAGCACCAGCCAGACCACGGAGGTCAGGGACGAATCCGGCATCCCCAAGTGCAGCAGCAGGCCCTTGACCGAGAGGTTGTCCACGTAGGCCGGCCCACCGATCCGTCCGGTGTCCGGCAGGATCTTGGTCCAGAACGTCACCGAAGCGGTGGGCAGCATGGCCCAGGCCAGCGCGATCGAGCCGAAGAACCCCGCGGCCATCCAGCCCAGGGCCTTGAAGTCGCGGCGGACCAGGAAGTACAGGCCGAAGGCGAGCGGGGTCAGCTTGATCCCGGCCGCGATCCCGATCAGCAGGCCCGCCGGCCAGCGGAACTCGCCGGCCCGGGATTTTCCGTAGAGTGCGAAGTCGGCCAGGATCAGGCCCATCAGGATGATGTTGATCTGGCCGAAGTCGAAGGTATCCCGCCACGGGCCCATCAGCAGGATCGCCGCGGTGCCGGCCAGGGCGACGGCCCGGAACCGCCAGTCCGCGACGGCGTCGCGCCAGCGGCCCAGCCCGAAGTAGTGCCGGGTCAGCCACGCGGACACGACGGCTGCGCCGAGCAGCGCGGTGGCAGTGAAGACAAAGCCGCCGGCGCTTTGGCCCAGGGTGGCGAGGGCGGCGAAGATCAGCGCGGCGAACGGCGGGTAGGTGAACGGAAGCCCGTCGCGCGGGGCGTAGAGCTCGTTCACGCCGGCTTCGCCGGTCTGCAGCACCCGGTTTCCGCCGTAGAAATAGACCTCGAAGTCGTTCAGCAGCGGGATGTAGGCCGAGTACAGCACCACCAGGGCGACGACGACGGCGGCCGCGCCGGCCGCCGTCGCGATCCAGCCGCGGATGGTGGAGCTGGCTGCCCTGGAAGTGCTGGTCACCGGAGGCTAGCTGCCCGTCTCAATGCGCGCGAAAGCCTGCTCGAGGTCCGCAATCAGGTCCTCGACGTCCTCGATGCCGCAGGAGAGCCGGATCAGGTTCTCCGGGACTGCCAGTTCGGTGCCCTTGACCGAAGCGTGGGTCATCTCGGAGGGGTAGTTCATCAGCGATTCGATGCCGCCCAGGGATTCCGCCAGCGTGAACACGGAGGTGGATTCGGCCACCTTGCGTGCCGCGGCCTCGCCGCCCTTGAACTGCACGGAGATCATCCCGCCGAACTTCTTCATCTGCTTCTTTGCCAGTTCGTGGCCCGGGTGGGAGGGCAGGCCCGGGTACAGCACGGCCTCCACCTCGGGGCGCTGCAGCAGCCATTCGGCCACGGCCTGGGCGTTGTCGCTGTGCCGGTCCATCCGCACGCCGAGCGTCTTGAGCCCTCGGGTGGTGAGGAACGCGTCCATCGGCCCGGACACGGCGCCGACGGCGAACTGCACGAAGCCGATCTTCTCGGCCAGTTCGGGGTCGTTGACGATGATCGCGCCGCCGACGACGTCGGAGTGCCCGCCGATGTACTTGGTGGTGGAGTGCACCACGACGTCGGCGCCGAGGGCCAGCGGGTTCTGCAGGTACGGCGAGGCGAAGGTGTTGTCCACCACGAGGAGGGCGCCGGCGTCGTGCGCCACCTTGGCGAGCGCCTCGATGTCGGTGATCTTCATCATCGGGTTCGACGGCGTCTCCACCCAGACCAGCCGGGTCTTGCCGCCGGCCGCGCCGCCGTTCGATCCGCCTGCGGCGACGGCCTTCGCGACGGCGTCAAGATCGGACATGTCCACCGGGGTGTTGCCGATCCCCCACTCGCCCAGGACGCGGCTGATCAGCCGGTACGTCCCGCCGTAGGCGTCGTTGCCGAGCACGATGTGGTCTCCGGGCCGGGTGAGGGCGCGGATCATGGAATCCTCGGCGGCCAGGCCGGAGCTGAAGGAGAACGCCGCTGCGCCGCCCTCCAGCGCGGCGAGCTGCTCCTGCAGGGCGTCGCGGGTGGGGTTGGTGCCGCGGCCGTATTCGTAGCCTGCCCGGAGGCCGCCGATCCCGTCCTGCGCATAGGTGGAGGAGAAGTGCACCGGGGGCACCACGGCGCCGGTGCGCGGCTCGAAGGCCTGGCCGGCGTGCACGGCGCGGGTGTTGAAGCCGGCGTTGGCCGCGGAAGAGCTTTCTGGCTGGGACATGGGACTCCTTGAACTGGTCAGTTGCTGAGGTAGGCGAGGAGGTCGTGGCGGGTCAGGATCCCCACCGGAGCGCCGACGAACGTCACCATCAGGGTGTCGGTGTCGGAGAGGAGTTCGCGGGCCGTCGAGATCGATTCGAGCGAACCGATCACGGGCAGCCGTGCCTCCATGTGTTCGGAGATCTTGTCGGTGAGGCTCGCCTCGCCGCGGAAGAGCTTGGCGGTCAGGGTGCGCTCGTCGACGGCACCGAGCACCTCGCCCATCACGACCGGCGGTTCCTGGGACAGCACCGGGATGTGGGAGACACCGTACTCGTTCATGATGTTGATGACGTCCCGCACGCTCTCGTTCGGGTGGATATGCACCAGGTCCGGCAGCTCGCCGGTCTTGGACTTGAGCACTTCTCCCACCGAGGCTTCGTCGCCGCCGGCGAGGAAGCCGTAGGAGCGCATCCACTGGTCGTTGAAGATCTTCGCCAGGTAGCCCCGGCCCGAATCGGGCAGGATCACGACGACGACGGCGTCGGCGGGCAGGTCCTTGGCGGCCTGCAGCGCGGCGACGACGGCCATGCCGGAGGAACCGCCCACCAGCAGGCCCTCTTCCCGGGCCAGGCGGCGGGTCATGGCGAAGGACTCGGCGTCGCTGACGGCTATGACCTCATCCGGAATGGCCTTGTCGTAGTTGGCGGGCCACATGTCCTCGCCGACGCCCTCGACGAAGTACGGCCGGCCGGTGCCGCCGGAGTAGACCGAACCGGCCGGGTCGGCGCCGATGATCTTGACCACGCCGCCGTCGGCCTCGGGCCGGTCCGCGGAGACTTCCTTGAGGTAGCGGCCGGTGCCGGTGATGGTGCCGCCGGTGCCGGCGCCGATCACGCAGTGCGTGACTTTGCCGTCCGTGTCCTTCCAGATCTCCGGGCCGGTCGACTCGTAGTGGCTGGCCGGCGCGGCCGGGTTGGAGAACTGGTCCGGCTTGTAGGCGCCCGGGATTTCAGTGACCAGGCGGTCCGAGACGCCGTAGTAGCTCTGCGGGCTGTCCGGCGCGACGGCGGTGGGGGTAACCACCACTTCGGCGCCGTAGGCCTGCAGCACGGCGCGCTTGTCTTCGCCGACCTTGTCCGGGACCACGAAGATGCAGCGGTAGCCCTTCTGCTGCGCCACGAGCGCCAGGCCCACACCCGTGTTGCCGGACGTGGGCTCCACGATGGTCCCGCCGGGCTGGAGCTTGCCGCTGCGTTCGGCCTCTTCGACCATCTTGGCGGCGATGCGGTCCTTGATCGAACCGCCGGGGTTCAGGTATTCCAGCTTCACCAGGACCGTGGCGGCGATGCCGTCGGTCACGTGATTGAGTTTGACGAGCGGCGTGTTGCCGATGAGGTCCAGGACGGACTGGGCGTACTTCATAGGTACAAAGTTACCGTCTCCGGGACGGCGGGCACGTCGCGTCGCCGGCGCCGCGGTCCGGGTGCGACGATAAGGCAGTGAAGCGAAGGACCTGGTTGAAGACGCTGAGGAGCTACCTCGTCCCCGGCGGGATGCTCCTCGCCGGGGTGGCGGTGCTGGGCACCGGGCTGTTGCCCTGGCCCGCATTCGAGGAGCTCACCGGCCGCACGGTGCCCGTACTGGGCTTCGTGGTGGCCATGTCCCTGGTGACGGAACTGGTGGATGACGCCGGGCTGTTCCGGGCCGTCACGGACCGACTGGCCGCCCTGGGCCGGGGCAGCGTGCTGCTGCTCTGGCTGCTGGTGATCGCGCTGGCAACGGTCTCCACCGTGTTCCTGTCGCTGGATACGACGGCGGTGCTGGTCACGCCCGTCGTCGTACTTCTGGCCGTCCACGCCCGGATCCCGCCGCTGCCCTTCGCGCTGACTACCATCTGGCTCGCGAACACGGCCTCGCTGCTGCTGCCGGTGTCCAACCTGACCAACCTGCTGGCCCAGTCCCGGCTGGGTCTCAGCCCGGCCGCCTTCGCCTCGCTGGTCTGGGCCCCCGCGCTGGTTGGGATCCTGCTCCCCCTGGCTCTGCTCTGGCTGGCCTTCCGGAAGGATCTGCGGGGCCGCTACGGCCCCCAGCCGGTCCACCGGGTGCGTGACAAGGTGCTGCTGTACGCCTCGGCTGGCGTGATGCTGCTCCTGCTCCCGGCCCTGGTGTCCGGAGTGCCAGTACAGATTCCCGCCGCAGCCGCGGCCGCGGTCCTCCTGGGGCTGTTCCTGTGGCGGCGCCGCTCGGCCCTCCGCTGGGCCATGGTCCCGTGGCGGCCGCTTATGCTCACCGTCGGCCTGTTCATGGTGGTCGAGGCGTTGCACGCCAACGGCCTGACCAAGGTCCTGGCGGGCGTCGCCGGGTCCGGGGAGAGCCTTCCCGCGCTGCTCCAACTGGCGGGGCTCGGCGTGGGAGCCGCGAACACCGTCAACAACCTGCCGGCCTACCTCGCGCTGGAACCGGCGGGCGGCTCGCCGGTGAGGCTCGCGGCCCTCCTGATCGGCGTGAACCTTGGCCCGCTGGTGAGCCCCTGGGCGTCCCTGGCGACCCTGCTCTGGCACGAGCGCCTGCGGGCCCTCAACGTCGAGATCCGCTGGGGCGGCTTCGCGCTGGCCGGCCTCGCCGCCGTCGTCCTCACGGTTCCCCTCGCGGTCGTGGCCCTCTGGCTGGCCAACGGCATGCACTAGGCGCGGGTCAGGCCCCGATGTCGTTTCCGGCGGTTTCGCCGCTGCCGCCGGCCGGAGCCGGTGCCGCGGGCGCGGCGTTCTGCCACAGCCCCACTACGTTGCCCTCGGTGTCCGTGAAATACGCGTTCCAACCGGACCCCGGCACCTCCATCTTTTCCCGCTGCACCGAACCGCCCCGGGCCACGATCTGCTCCAAGGCGGCGTCGATGTCGTCGACGTCGACGGTCACCACCGGGGCGGTGAGCTCGCCGCGGCGGAACAGGCCGCCGTTGATCGACCCGGAGACCGCGGGCCGGCCCTCCTCGTCCATCGGGGTGGTCAGCGCCAGGCTGTATTCCATCTCCGGCATGACCTGGAAACCCCAGCCGAACACCGAACTGTAAAACTCACGCGCACGGTTCTCGTCGTCCGCGGGAAGCTCGAAGTGCACCATTCCACCAGCCATCACACTCTCCTGACCATCAAGGGATCCGATCCCGGGGCGGGCGCGGGAAGTCCGGGCCACAGCCGGAGTCTAGTCCCGTCCGGGGCCGCGGATAAGGGCCGTCCGGTTGCGCGCATCCCTCCGCCCAACAGCCCGGATGTGCCCGCCGTCGGCCGGGCGTGGGAACATATTCGAGTGACCACCGCAGAGCTCCCCGCCGGCGTGCCCGCCACGGCGGACGCCTCGCTGCGGTGGCACCCGGGCGGCCCGTTCGATCTCCTGCAGACCCTCGGCACGCTCCGCCGGGGCCACGGCGATCCGTCCATCCGGGTCACTGCGGACGGCTTCTGGATGGCGTTCACGACGGCGGCCGGTCCGGCCACGCTGCGCCTGGCGTCCGCGGGTCCGGCGGCCGCGCCCTGGATCGAGGCGCGCGCCTGGGGGCCCGGGGCAGCCGCGGCGATCGAGGCCGTTCCGCGAATGCTGGGACGCGACGACGACTGGACGGCCTTCGACGAACCCGGCTTCCACGCCACGCTCCCCCGGATGGTTGTCGACGCACGACGCCGCAACCCCGCCCTCCGGCTGCCGGCCACCGGGCGGATGATCGATTCCCTGGTGCCTACGGTGCTCGAGCAGAAGGTCACGGTGATCGAGGCACGCCGCGGCTACCGCTACCTGATGTACCGCTTCGGGACAGCGGCGCCCGGCGCCGGCACCGTGGCCCCCGCCAACCTCCTGGTCCAGCCCACGCCCGAGCAGTGGCTGCGCATCCCGTCCTGGGAGTGGCACAAGGCCGGAGTCGGCCCGCAACGATCGGACACCGTCATGCGGGCGCTGCGTTCCGCGGCCGCGCTGGAACGGCTGGCGGCGCTGCCGGCGGCCGAAGCGGCCGCGAAGCTGCAGACCCTTCCCGGGATCGGCGTCTGGACGGCGGCCGAGGTGGTGCAGCGCACGCACGGCTGTCCGGACTCGATCGCGGTGGGCGACTACCACCTCGCGGCCTACGTCGGCGCGGCCCTGACCGGGCGGCGGACCGACGACGCCGGGATGCTGAGGCTGCTGGCACCCTGGGCCGGGCACCGCCAGCGGGTGGTGCGCATGATCGGCCTCAGCGGGTTCCGCAAGCCGGTTTTCGGGCCGCGGATGACCATCCAGGACCACCGCGGCCACTGACCGGCGCCGCTGAAGCAACGCGGGGTCACATCCGGCCCATCCGGGGCGCCTTTATAGGCGCGATCTGACCCCGCGTTGCGTTAGACCGAGCGGAGCCGGGTCTTCTTGATCCGGCCAACGAGGGCTTCGAAGCCATCGGCGAGGTCATCGGCGTTGGCCTTGAAGTACGCCCAGCCAGCGCCGCGGAACGCTTCGTCCCGCCGGATGTCCCTGGATTGTTGTTCCCGGGTGAGGTGGTGGGCGCCCTCGTACTGGATGGCGATGCGGTACCTCCGGTAGCCCAGGTCTGCGGCCGGCGAGCGCCGGTCGTCAGGGTCCAGCCTGATCTGAAGCTCCGGCTCCGGTAATCGCGCGTCCATCAGCGCCAGCCGCAGAAAGGTCTCCGGGAGCGAATCCGCCCCCACCCGCATCTCGTCCAGGGCCAGCCGGGCTTTCTCGACGCCCTTCATGTTGGGATGCTGGCGGATGAGTAGCCGCAGTCCGTCCTTGTACGCGTAGGGCTCTGAGCGCTGTTCCAGGCCAGGCCGGGGTATCCGAATGATCTGGTCGCCCAGGGCGATGAGGTAGTTGAGAGGCAGGCCCGAGGCGAGATCCAGCCAGGTCCGCGGCGGTGCCGTCACAGGGACGCCGTCGACGTCGGTCAGCTCGCCGGGGATACACCGCACGCGGTGTCCCGTAACCCCGGCCCGGCGGACGCGAGGCAGTTCGTGCGGCTTGCTGAGGTGGATGGTGGAACACCCGCCCAGCCACGGCGGCAGTCCGAGCCGGGTGAGCACGGCGGCGGTCTCGTGGGACACCCAGGCGCCGGGCGTGGCTGCGCTGAGTACCCGGGCACGTTCGAAGATCTCCAGGTGCCTGCCGGCCGGCAGATAGATGAGACGGCCGCCGTCGGACAGGTCCTTCGCCCGGAGTCGCTTGGACGTAACGCCGACCGCACGGGATTCGTAGACCGTGAACGGCGTCTGGAAGAGACTTTCGGGGAGCGGCACAATGCGGACCATGGGCACCATTGTGGCCGCGGATTAGGCTCGCTGCCAGAGTTATCCACAGGCCTGCCTAACTCGAAGCATCGCGGGGTCACTTACCGCCCATCCACGGCCCCGCGATGGGCCGTAAGTGACCCCGCGTTGCGGTCAAAGATGCAGCCTGGCCACGGCTTCCTGGCGCATGTCCACCTTGCGGATCTTGCCGGACACTGTCATCGGGAAACTTTCCCGGACGTCCACGTAGCGCGGGATCTTGTAGTGCGCCAGCTTGCCCCGGCAGAATTCCGTCAGCCCCGCGGCGTCCAGCCTGCCGGCTCCGGGCTTGAGGATCACGCACGCCATCAGTTCCTCACCGTACGTGGCGTCAGGGACGCCGATCACCTGAACGTCCTGGATATCCGGGTGCGTGTAGAGAAACTCCTCGATCTCGCGCGGGTAGACGTTCTCGCCGCCGCGGATCACCATGTCCTTGATCCGGCCCTCGATCACCAGGTAGCCGTCCTCATCCATGCGCGCCAGGTCGCCGGTATGCATCCAGCCTTCGGCGTCGATCGCCTCGGCCGTCTTGTCCGGCTGGTTCCAGTAGCCCTGCATCACGGAGTACCCGCGGGTGCACAACTCGCCGATCTCGCCGCGCTGCAGCACCTCCCCGGTCATGGGGTCCACGATCCGGTTCTCCAGCTGCGGCATGGTGCGGCCGACGGTCTGCGTGCGCTGGGCCATGGTGTCCCCGTCTCGGGTCATGGTGGAGACCGGAGAGGTCTCGGTCATGCCGTAGCAAATGGCCACGTCGCGCATGTTCATTTCCGAGATCACCCGGTTCATGACCTCGATGGGGCACAGCGAACCGGCCATGACGCCGGTGCGCAGCGTCGAGAGGTCGTAGGAGGCGAAGTCCGGCAGCGCGAGTTCGGCGATGAACATGGTCGGCACGCCATAGAGCGACGTTCCGCCGAAGTCCTGCACGGCCTCCAGCGCGGCGGCCGGCGTGAACCCGCGGCCCGGAATGATGGTGGCGGCGCCGTGGCTGAAGGCGGCCAGGTTGCCGATCACCATTCCGAAGCAGTGGTAGAACGGCACCGGCAGCACCACCCGGTCGTGCTCGGTGTAAGCCAGCAGCTCGCCGATGGCAAAGCCATTGTTGAGCAGGTTGTGGTGGGTCAGGGTGGCGCCCTTGGGGAAACCGGTGGTGCCGGAGGTGTACTGCAGGTTGATCGCGTCGTGCGGGTCCAGTTCGGCCATCCGCGCCTTCAAGCCGGAGTGCGCGACGTCGTCGGCCCGCCTCAGCAGCTCGGCGAATGTCCGCTCCGCCTCACTTTCCGGGACCCCGGCGGTGAGGCCGGGCTGGCCGGAATCGGGCAGGAACACGACTTCGCGCAACTCGGGACATTCCGCCAGCGCCTGCCGGGCCATCACCGTGTAGTCGCTGTTCCGGTCCGACGGCGCCGCCACCAGCATCCGCATGCCGTTCTGCTTGACGACAAACTCCAGCTCGTGGCTGCGGTACGCCGGATTGACGTTGACCAGGATCGCCCCGATCTTCGCTGTGGCGTACTGCAGAATGGTCCATTCGGCGCAGTTCGGGCTCCAGATTCCGATCCGGTCTCCCTTGGCGACGCCGAGCGCCAGCAGCGCGCGGGCCAGCCGGTCGACGTCGTCGTTCATCTTGGTGTAGCTCCACCGCCGGGCCTCCCCGCCGGGAACCGCCGCGGCCTCGATCAGCGCGTCGTGGTACGGGAACCGGGCGACGATCCGCTCAAAGTGGTCGCCGATGGTTTCATCGATCAGCGGGACGTCAGTGTCCCCGGCTGTGTACGCAAGCATGGTGTGACGCTACCAACAGGCCGCCGGCAAGAGAAGGGCAAAGCGTGGAAGTCCTAGGAAATCTTCAGGACATCTTCCGACGCCGGGTCGGCCTCCCGGTAGGGTAAAACCCATGAGCGCACCCATTGACCTGCAGGCCACTTTCATTCCCAACGAGGGCGAATTCTTCCGCGTGAAGCTTGCCCTCGAAATCGCGATCGACGAGGTCGTCAACGAACCCGGCTGCATCCGCTATGAGCTGACCGAGGCGAGCGAGGACAAGCTGGTTCTGACCGAGCAGTGGGCTTCCCAGGCAGACTTGGACAAGCACTCCAAGGGCACCGCGGTCCAGGACCTGAACGAGTCCCTGAGCGCTTTGCTGGCCGAGCCGGTCAAGCTGGAAAAGCTCTAAGCCCGCCCCGCCTCCGAACACAAACGCGGGGTCACCTCGCGCCGGTAATCCCTCAAGGGATGGGCGCGAAGTGACCCCGCGTTGTTGTTTGTTGCGGCAGTCCGGGTGTTGCGGCAGTCCGGCTTAGATATCCGGAATCTGGCTGCCGTCCTGCTGGGTTGTTGCGGCCTCGGCCTGGGAACGGGCCACGTGCGCGTGGACCTCCTCCATGTCGAGGGCCTTGACGGCGTCGACCACCTGCTCCAGCTGCTGGGCGTTCAGCGCACCGGGCTGGGAGAACACCAGTACCTTTTCGCGGAAGGCCATCAGCGTGGGGATCGAGGTGATACCGGCCTCGGCGGCAAGCTGCTGCTCCGCTTCGGTGTCCACCTTGGAGAAGACCACGTCCGGGTGCTTCTCTGAAACGGCCGAGTACGTGGGGCCAAACTGCTTGCACGGGCCGCACCATTCGGCCCAGAAGTCTACGAGGACAATGTCGTTGTCCTCGACGGTCGATGCGAACTGTTCACCTGTAATGTCTACGGTAGCCATGCGTCAACGGTACGCGAGCCGCCCGCGAAAGTCCCCTGCGTTTCGCTGATGGCACATCCCGGCGGGCACGGCGCGGAGGTCACGCCCAGACGTGCGGGGCGGGGCGGCGGGCGCCCGGCAGCGCGTTCGTTTCCCGCCACTCGTGGATCCATTCGGGCAGCTCCAGGTCCGCCGGCGGCGCCCCGAACTCGCGGATGATCTCTTCCTGGCTGACCGGCTTGCCCTTACTGACCAGCCGGGTGGCGATGTGGGCGCGGGCGTAGATTTCGCCGTCGACCACCATGCGCTGCTCAAAGTAGATGGCCTTCTCATCCAGGCCGATGACCTTGGACTCGATGGTGTACTGCTGCCAGAGCTGCAGGGAGCGGCGGAAAGCGATGGTCTCCCCCGCCACCACTGGCGTCCAGCCGCGCCGGCGCATGGCCTTCCAGGTCCCGCTGCGTGCCATCAGGTCGAACCGGCCCAGGTCCATCAGCGAGAGGTACATGCCGTTATTGACATGCATTGCGATGTCGATGTCTGTCGGGAGCACGCGGAGCGGCAGCGAGGACGTGTCCCAGATGCTCAGCGGCGAGCGCCGGGCKGACTTGATGAGCAGGAGGAGGGTGCGGAGCAGCAGGTGCATGGGACTATGTTACCCGCGGGTAACAAAGGTGCCAAGAAGGGTCGGCCGCTCAGCCGGCGGACAGCACCGCCACCGTGGCCTTGCGGCCGGAGCCGCGGATGGTCCAGCAGTTCCCGGTGCCGAGCACCTCAAGGTCCTCGAGGCCCGCGTGGCGCAGCACCAGCGCGGTGTTCTCGTCCAGGGCCACGGCCCGGTCCACCAGGCCCTCCGCCACCGCCGCGACCGCGCGGCTCAGGGTCCCGGCCTGCGCGGTATGGACGTCGACGGCGAACGGCACCAGGCCCAGGCCGTCGCGGACGTCGATTTCGTCAAGGCCTTCGGAGCATTCTTCCGAGCACACCTCGATGCCCCGGATCCGGTAGCCGCCCACAAGCGCCCGTTGCGGCGCGATCATCGCCCCCGCGGAGAACCCCAGATAGGGCACGCCGGCAGCGACCGCCTGCCGGATCGCCGCCGCCGAGCCATGCAGGCCGGCCAGGTAGTCCGGGGTAGGGCCGCCTCCGACGACGATCCCGTCGACGTCGTCGAACGCTTCCGGGTCCGCCGGCTCATTGGAGCGCAGCAGGACCGGTGTCAGCTGGCAGGACGTGCGACTCTGCAGCGGCTCCAGGTACGCGGGGAGGAAATACTCCGAGCTGCCTTCGCGGTCGAACAGCACGACGGCGATCCGGGGAGGCGGGCTTCCCCCGCCGCGGTTCCGGACATCCTTGACGAAGCGGTCAAAGATAACCGGGGTGGTGACGGTATCGGGGCCCCCGCCCACCAGGATGATGCTCATGGGTATCACGGTACCCGCCCGGCCGCCGGGTCAGCCGGTGGCGACCAGCTCGACTTCGAAGCCGTCCGAGTTCACCAGGTAGGCAGCGTAGTGTCCGGGGCCGCCGGCGTGCGGATATTTTTCCGGAAACAGCTCGGTCCAGCCGTTGCCGGGGCCGTCCGCGGCCAGCGCGTCCACCTGCTCCGGCGTTCCGCCCCGGAACGCCAGATGGTTCAGCCCGGGCGCGGTGCGGTGGTGGTTCCGGCCGTCCAGGTCGGGTGACTCCTCGACGACGATGTACGTGGCGCCGCGCCGCCAGCTCCGCCCGCGGGGCCAGTCCTGGAACTGCCCATAGCCGAGCCTGGTCAGCAGCCAGCCCCATTCGTCCCGGGCCCGCGCAAGGTCCGGCACCCAGAGCTCGACGTGGTGCAGGGCGCCGAAGGATTCGTCAGTCACTGTGTGAGTCTCGCACGTGCCTCAGTGCAGGATGCGCTGGAACAGGAAATGGTCCTGCCAGGCGCCCGCAATCTGCAGGTACTCCGGGGCATGTCCGATCTGTTGGAAACCGGCCCGCTGCAGCACCCGCTGGGAAGCGGCATTGTGCGGCAGCGTGGCCGCCTGGATCCGGTGCAGGCCCAGCGCGGTGCTGGCGGCTCCGACAACATGAGCGACGGCGGCCGATCCGATGCCCCGCCCGTTGAAGTCCTGATCCACCCAGTACCCGAGGTTGGCGCTGAGGAAAGGCCCGCGCACGATGCCGCTCAGCGTCATCGTCCCCACGGCCTCCCCGCCGGCCAGCAAGACCCACGGAACGCCGGTTCCGGCGCCGAACATGGCGAGTTTGCCGCCGATGTTGGCGCTCTGCCCCTCCGTGGTGAAGAACTCGGCGCTCCGGGTCGGTTCCCAAGGCGCAAGATGATCCCGGTTCCGCCGGTACGCGGCCCCCAGCCGTTCGGCGTCGGAACCGCGAAGCAGCCTGATGCGGACACCGCCGGGCAGCTCTCCCGCCAGCGCGCTTGGGGCGTCAGTCGTCACGTGCCCCTGCCGTCCCGGTGAGCGCAATGATCATCCGCTCCATCCTGGCAACGCCGGCGAAACGCCCCGCGTTGTCCGTCACCAGGAGCGAGTCGAACCTCTGGTTCTTGGGCCTCGTCATGGCCCGGGCCAGGGCCTGGCTGAGCGGGGTATCGAGGTTCACGCGCATCCCGGGGCTGACCACGCCCAGTGCGGACGCTCCGGCGTCCAGCACCGCGACCGGCCGCAGGTGCTCGCCGAGCAGCACGACGGCCTCCAGCGCCGGGTTGGCCGCGAAGGCGTCAGCGGCCTGGGTGACGCTGCCGGCCGTCGTCGCCGGTTCGACGACGTCGCGGATGACCGTCTTGTGTGCCACCGGACGGGCGCTGGCGAGGCGGTGGGCCAGGTCAAGATCAATGCCGGCCCAGGGCGGGGCAGGCCGGGCGAGGTAGTAGCCCTGCACGAGCGGGACGCCCAGCGAGACCAGCGCCTCGAGCTCCTCGGCCCGTTCGACGCCCTCGGCCAGGATCCAGGCGTCGACCTGACTCGCAAACGCGCCGAGCATCCCGATGAGGGCACGCTTCGCCTCATCACGGTCGACGTCCTGGATCAGGTCCCGGTCGATCTTGATCAGGGCGGGGCGCAGGGCCAGCAGGTGGCGCAGTCCCGCGTAGCCGGCTCCGGCGTCGTCGACGGCGATCAGGGCACCGGCGGCGCGCAACTGGTTGAGGTCCGGTTCCAGCTCCACGTACGAGTCGATCGGTGTTTGCTCTGTCAGTTCGATGATCAGGCCGCCCAGTTTGCCCTCGTCGCGCCAGACGCTGCGGATGCATTCCGTGATGAGCAGCTCCGGTGAGACGTTGAGGGTCAGGAAGCAGTTGGCTGGCAGGGCGGCGCGGGCCTTGAGCGCGGTGCGCAGCGCGGCCGCTTCGAGTTCAGCGGCTTTCCCATGTTGACGCGCAGCGGCGAACCAGACTTCGGGGTTCTTCTCGGCATAGCCGGGAAACCTGGCGAGGGCTTCATAGCCCACCACCGCTCCCCGCGCGGTATCAACGATGGGCTGGTAGGCAGCCGCCAGGCCTTCGCCGCGGCAGGCCGAGGCCAGCAGCCCATCCCAGTCCGGCGGTGCAGTGGCGCCGGACCCGGAAGGTGGACCGCCCGCCGCAGGAATCAACTAACCGGGTGGATTGCTTTGTGCACCGAGTCGACGAGCTCGGCGGGAAGCTCGGTCAGGCCGTGCACGGACGCGGCATGGGCGCCGACCTGGACCAGGATTTCGTCATCGGTGCTGCAGACCCAGCGGGCTTCACAACCGGGAACAACGTCACCACATGCAAACGATTTCATGTCAACTCCTCAGGCTCATTCGATCAACGCGCCTAACCCTACTCCGCAGTAATGCCGGATCGGCCGATTATCCGCCCGGGTGTCGCCGGAGCCTCCGGTGCCGCGGAAGGATCAGCCGGCGACGCTCTGCGGTTCGTCGCTGGCGGCCAGCTCACCCAACCACTCCAGGGCGTCGGCGCGGGAGGTGAAGTAGCGTTGCGGGCAGTCGTTGCCGCGGCGCATCCACGCGGCGACAACCCGGTCCACGTTCGATTCGCCGACGAGTGCCACGGAGGAAACGAAGCGGCTCTCCAGGTAATGGTTGCGGGCTCCGGCGGTCAGCTTGACGTCGCTGATGTCGATCAGCAAGGGCAGCATCCGCCCGGCGCTGATTTTTGAAATGGCAACGACGGAATCGACGGCGTCCGCCGTATCGAGCATGGACCCGGAGGCCCAGGCCAGCCGAAGAATTCCGCTCTCATCCAGGTTGAGCGTCCCCTTGCCAGCTGCCAGGACTATCTCCATGTGATTCCCCCTCCTGCGACAGAGTAGCGCCTCAGCGGGCCAAGATGTGACGCCGGGCACGTTTTCGACCGGAAAATGACGTTCGACGGCGGAAAACCCCAGCGTTGCGCGCCTTCGCCAGCGGCCGGACCGCGTAGGGTGCCGTCATGGACATCATCCTGGTTCCCGGTTTCTGGTTGGACGCGTCGTCGTGGTCGGAGGTCACGCCGCCGCTGGTCGCCGCGGGGCATCGGGTCCACCCGTTCACGCTGCCCGGGCTGGAGTCGGCTGACGCACCGCGCGCCGGCATCGGCTTGCGCACCCACATCGACGCCGTCGTGGCCGCCGTAGACAGGGTGGACACCCCGGTGGTCCTGGTGGGCCACTCCGGCGGCGGGGCGATCATCCATGGCGCCGTGGATGCGCGACCGGACCGCGTTGCCCGCGCCATCTACGTGGACAGCGGCCCGCTGGGGGACGGCGGCGTCGTCAACGACCAGCTGCCGGCCGACGGCGACGAGGTGCCGCTGCCGCCATGGGAATTCTTCGAGGACGAGGACCTCGTTGACCTGGACGAGGAGCTCCGGTCCGCCTTCCGGGCCCGCGCCGTCCCGGAACCCAAGGGCGTTGCCTACGACCAGCAGAGGCTCCACGATGACCGCCGCTACGACGTTCCGGCAACTATCATCGCCTGCGAATTTCCGACGTCGGTGCTGCTCGAATGGATTGCCGCGGAGCAGCCGTATGTCGCGGAGCTGGCACGGATCCGCGACGTCGAATACCTGGACCTGCCGACCGGGCACTGGCCGCAGTTCACCAGGCCCGCGGAACTGGGTGCTGCCATCCTCGCCGCCGTGGACCGAACGCCGATTGCTCCATAACTGCCGTTTTCACGTCCCATAACGGCACCTACGGAGCAGTCGCGCAATAAAACAAAAAAGCCTCCGGAACCGTTTGGTTCCGGAGGCTTTCTCGAGGGTGGCAGATGAGGGATTCGAACCCCCGTAGGCGTTGCCAGCTGATTTACAGTCAGCCCCCTTTGGCCGCTCGGGTAATCTGCCGAACTTCAAAAGAAGATCACTCGCGGCTTCCATCTGCCGAACGCCTGTTTCCAGTCCGTTCCGCTTCCAGCAACCGCGGGCAAGACAACTTTACAGAACTTCCGCCGAAGAATCGAATCGGCGCCGCGTGGCCCCGGGAGGCCCGGAATATCAGGCTTCTCCGAGGATGCGGCCGGCGAGTTTGGCCTCGAACTTCGCCGCCTGCTCGGCGGTGACCTGGTTCAGCTGCACCGCCCGGGCCAGGTCCGCCTGCACGCCACCGAGGCGGGCGGAAGCGTCTGCGGCCGGGCTGAGGATGATGGAGGCCGCCAGGGCCGCGGCGGCCACCGACGTCACCGCCGTCGTGATGGAACCCGCGGCTGCGGCGGTGGTGCTGCTGACGTTACGGATGGCCCTGCGGTTCATGTGCCCTGCCTTTCAAGCGGCTCTTCCAACGGTCCCAACTCTCCCGGGCCAAGCTTCGTTCCCCCCGGGGTTCAGCTTTGAGCCAACTGTGAAGACCGGCCGCCCCGCGGCACCTTCACATCCGGAGCATCCGTACTAGGCTGGAATGCAGAAAACACCGCCCTCCAGCAGGGCGTCCGGACAACATCAGGAGGACAGTCATGGCAGGCGAATCCACATTCGACGTCGTCAGCAAGGTCGACAAGCAGGAAGTCGCCAACGCGCTGAACCAGGCGCAGAAGGAACTGGCGCAGCGGTACGACTTCAAGGGCGTCGGCGCCGAGGTCGACTTCAGCGGCGAGAAGATCCTGATGAAGGCCAACTCCGAGGAGCGGGTGCTGGCCGTCCTCGACGTGCTGCAGTCCAAGCTGATCCGCCGCGGCATCTCGCTGAAGTCCCTCGACACGGGCGAGCCCTACCCTTCCGGCAAGGAATTCCGCCTCGAGGCCACCATCAAGGAAGGCATTGCCCAGGACCTCGCGAAGAAGATCAACAAGTTGATCCGCGACGAGGGCCCCAAGTCGGTCAAGTCCCAGATCCAGGGCGACGAGCTGCGCGTGACGTCCAAGTCCCGCGACGACCTCCAGGAAACCATGAACTTGCTGAAAGGCTTCGACGAGGCCGATCTCCAGTTCGTGAACTTCCGCAGCTAGCTGCGCTCCGCGTCGGGCACTCCCCTGCGACGCACAAAAGGGCTGGCGCCACCGGTATTCCGGCAGCGCCAGCCCTTTTGTGCGTCATGGAACCAGGCGCGCGTCGTCGGGCCGGCGGGCCTAGCCCAGCTGACGCCCCGCCATCCGCTCAAGCCGGCCGATCCGTTCGCTCATCGGCGGGTGCGTGGAGAACATCCGCGCCATGCCGCCGCCGCGGAACGGGTTGGCGATAATCAGGTGCGAGGCGTTGACCAGCCGCTGGTCCTGCGGCAGCGGCGCGAGCTGGACGCCCTGCTCGATCTTGCGCAGGGCCGAGGCCAGCGCCAGCGGGTCGCCGGTGAGCGCCGAACCGTCCTCGTCGGCGTCGTACTCGCGGGTCCTGGAGATGGCCATCTGGATCAGCGACGCGGCAAACGGCGCCAGCAGGGCCATCGCGAGGAGGGCGAGGGGATTGCCGTTGCGGCGGTCTCCGCCCCCGCCGAAGAACAGCAGCATCTGGCCCACCGAGGTGATCACGCCCGCGACGGCGGCGGCCACCGACGACGTGAGAATGTCCCGGTTGTAGACGTGCATCAGCTCGTGGCCGAGCACGCCGCGGAGTTCGCGGGCGTCGAGCAGCTGCAGGATGCCCTGCGTGCAGCAGACCGCGGCGTTTTGCGGATTCCGGCCGGTAGCGAAGGCGTTGGGTGCCATGGTCGGTGAGATGTAAATCCGCGGCATCGGCTGGTTGGCGCGGGCGGAGAGCTCCCGGACGATCTGGTGCAGCTCCGGCGCCTCGGCCTCGGTCACCGGATAGGCCTGCATGGACCGGATCGCGATCTTGTCGCTGTTCCAGTACCCGTAGGCGGTGGTGCCGACGCCGATCAGGGCCATGATCCAGATGGGCGCCGAACTCCGCATCCCGGATCCAATCACCGCGCCCAGGCCAAGCAGCACCGCCCAGAGCACGCCGAACAGGGCTGCCGTCTTCAAGCCGTTGTGATGGTTATGCACTGATCCTCCCAAGCCATGCCGTCGATCGGGTGTCCCACGGGTCACCCATCTAAGAAACGAACCGCTAGGGAACCGGGTTCCGCGCGTCGTACTTCAGGAACCCGGACTGCCAGCGCGCCACGAGCCAGGCCACCACCGCGCACAGCACCCCGCCGGCGAGCAGAACCCAGCCTTCACTGAGCAGCTTAGTCGCGCCGCCGGCCAGCATGTCCCCCACCCGGGGGCCGCCCGCGACGACGACCACGAAGACGCCCTGCAGCCGGCCGCGCAGGTGGTCCGGGGTGGCCGATTGCAGGATGGTGGTGCGGAAGACCGCGCTGACGGAGTCGGCGATACCGGCGAGCGCGCAGCACACGGCGGCAGGCACCAGCCAGGGGGTCACGCCGGCGGCGCCGGACCGGCCGGCGAGCACGACGACGAGGCCCAGCCCCGCGATGGAGGCGCCCCAGCCCATGACAGACCAGACCACCGCCGTGCCCTGCGCCCGGACCGCACCGAGCGGGCCGGAGAAGAGCCCGGCCAGGAACGCGCCGACGGCAGTTGAGGCTAGCAGCACGCCGACCGTGGCTTCGCCGCCACCGATCATGAGTGCGGCGATGGCCGGCAGCAGCGCCCGCGGTTGCGCCAGGATCATGGCCACGAGGTCGATCACGAAGGTCATACGCAGGTTCGGCCGCGTGCCGAGGAAGCGGAAGCCCTCGACGACGGAGCGCAGGCCGGCCCGGTGCGACTCATGCCCTGGCGGCATGGGCGGCAGCTTCAGCAGGGCCCAGACGACAAACGCGAAGCTGGCCACATCGATCGTGTAGGTCCAGGCGAAGCCGACCGTGGCCACCAGCACGCCGGCCAGCAGCGGACCGGCGGTCATGGTCAGGCCGAAGATCATCATGCTCAGGGCATTCGCCGCGGGCAGGAGCTCTTTCCGGACCAGGACCGGGATGATGGCGCTGCGGGCCGGTTGGTTGATGGCCTGCGCGCCGCTCTGCACCGCGACGAGCAGGTACAGCAGCCAGACGTTGCCCAAGTGCAGCCACGCCTGCAGCGCCAGGCCGACCGTAGTCAGCCACAGCACCGCGGAGGCGAGCAGCGCGACCTTGCGGCGGTCGTGGGCATCCGCGATGGAGCCGCCGAGGAGGCCGCCGAACACCAGCGGGACCAGGGCAAAAATGCTCAGCAGCCCCACGTACAGGCTGTCCTGGGTGAGCCGGTAGACCTCGAGGCTCACGGCCACGAGGGTGAGTTGGCTGCCCAACGCCGAGGCGGCTGATCCAAGCCACAGACGGCGGAAGGCCGGGCTTTCGCGTAACGGCGTGATGTCCGCCAGGAATTTCCCCACCCGGCAACTCTAGTGGGCCACAAAGGAAATAAGCCGAACCTTATTGTGACCAGCTCAAAATAAGTGCTTGAATGGGGCCATGACGGATTCGGTGGGCGGCAGCGAGGCATGGACCGCCGCCCTGCATGCCCACGGCCGCCGGGTCACTAAGCAGCGGCTGGCCGTGCTGGCCGCCGTCGAACGCCACCCGCATTCGCCGGCGGAGAGCATCCTTGCCGCAGCCCGCGAGGAGCTGCCCGAACTTACGGCGCAGTCCGTCTACGTGGTCCTCGGCGACCTGACCGAGCTGCAGATGCTGCGCCGCTTCGAACCCCCGCACTCGCCCGCACTGTATGAGACGCGTGTGGGGGACAACCACCACCACGCCGTCTGCATCAGCTGCGGCCGCGTGGAGGACGTTGAATGCGCCGTCGGCCACGCGCCGTGCCTCACCCCGCACTGGGACTCGGGCTCCAAGCCCATGACCATCCAGATCGCGGACGTCCTGTACCAGGGCATCTGCGAGGACTGCCAGCGCACCCAAAAACTCCCCGCCGACCGTAACTAAGTTAGAAACAGAAATAGGAGAATGATGACTCAGAACATCTCTGCGCCCGCAGTGTCCACGACACAGTCCGGTGCCCCCGTCACTTCCGACGCCCACTCGCAGTCCGTCGGTGCTGACGGCGCGATCATCCTGACCGACCACTACCTGGTGGAGAAGCTCGCCCAGTTCAACCGCGAGCGCGTGCCGGAGCGTGTCGTGCACGCCAAGGGCGGCGGCGCCTTCGGCACGTTCACGACCACGGGGGATGTCTCCCAGTACACCAAGGCCGCGCTGTTCCAGCCGGGCGCCGAGACGGACATGCTCATCCGTTTCTCCTCCGTCGCCGGCGAGGCAGGCTCCGCCGACACACTCCGCGACCCGCGCGGCTTCGCCGTGAAGTTCTACACCACCGAGGGCAATTACGACCTCGTCGGCAACAACACCCCGGTGTTCTTCATCCGCGACGGCATCAAGTTCCCGGACTTCATCCACTCGCAGAAGCGCCTCCCGGGCACCCACTTGCGGGACGCCGACATGCAGTGGGACTTCTGGACCCTCTCCCCCGAGTCCGCCCACCAGGTCACCTGGCTCATGGGCGACCGCGGCCTGCCGGCCTCCTGGCGTGAAATGCAGGGCTACGGCTCGCACACCTACCAGTGGATCAATGCAGCGGGCGAGCGCTTCTGGGTCAAGTACCACTTCAAGTCCAACCAGGGCGTCAAGTCCCTGACGGGCGACGAAGCGGAAGAGCTGGCCGGCGCGGACGCGGACTTCTACATCCGCGACCTGCAGGAGAACATCGACGCCGGCAACTTCCCCTCCTGGGACCTGCACGTCCAGGTGATGCCGTACGAGGACGCCAAGACGTACCGCTTCAACCCGTTCGACGTCACCAAGGTATGGCCGCACGGCGACTACCCGCTGGTCAAGGTCGGCACCATGGAGCTGAACAAGAACCCGGAGAACTACTTCGCACAGATCGAGCAGGCCACCTTCGCGCCGTCGAACTTCGTGCCGGGCATCGCCGCCTCCCCGGACAAGATGCTGCAGGCCCGCATCTTCTCCTACGCCGACGCGCACCGCTACCGCGTGGGCACCAACCACGCCCAGCTCCCGGTGAACCTGCCCAAGAGCCAGGTCAACAACTACAGCCAGGACGGCGCGGCGCGGTACCACTTCAACGCCCCCTCCGTCCCGGTGTACGCGCCGAACTCCTTCGGCGGTCCCGCCGCCGTGGAACCCCAGAACCCGGCCGGCGGCTGGGAGAACGACGGCGAGCTGACGCTCTCCGCGCACTCCCTGCACGCTGAGGACGGCGACTTCGGCCAGGCCGGCACGCTGTACCGCGAGGTGTTCGACGACGGCGCCAAGGCCCGCCTGCTGTACACCCTCACCGGTGCGGTGGGCGGCGTCAAGGACGCTGGCATCAAGGAGCGCGCCATCCAGTACTGGACCAACGTCGACGCCGAGCTCGGCGCGAAGCTTCGGGCCAACCTGGGTGCCGCCGCCGGTGCTGCCACCTCGGACGCAGAGGCTGCCAACAAGATCGGCTAGCCTTTCCCAGCAATGAAAGAACACCCCGCCGCGGAGAACCGCGGCGGGGTGTTCTTTTCGTCCGGGGCCCGGACCGGCGGGACAGCTAGGCGCCGCTGGCGCCGGGGTCCGCCGCCGGGGCCGCCGGCGCCGACGCTGCCGCGGTAGCTGCTGCCGGCGCGCCCGCCGCTGCGGGGCGGTGGCCCCTCTTGGCGAGCTGGATCTGCTCGTAGACGTGGTGGCGGAGCTCGGTGAACCGGGGCAGGGAACGGGTCTCCAGCTGGTCCCGCTCGGCCGGAAGGTCGATCACGATGTCCTCCTGCACCACGGTCGGGGAGCTCGAGAGGATGATGACCCGTTCACCGAGGTAGACCGACTCGTCGATGTCGTGGGTCACGAAAAGCACGGTCACGCCGAGCTTCTTCCAGACCACCCGGATCAAGTCCTCGAGGTCCGCGCGGGTCTGCGCGTCGACGGCGGCAAACGGCTCGTCCATCAGCAGGACCTCGGGCTGGTATGCGATGGCACGGGCGATCGCCACGCGCTGCTGCATGCCGCCGGAAAGCTGCCAAGGGTAGGAGCGCGGCACGTGGGCCAGGCCCACGGCCTCCAGGGCCTCGTCGACGAGCCGGTCGCGTTCGGCCTTGGGCACGCCCTGGTTCTTCAGCGGCAGTTCCACGTTGTCCCTGACCCGCATCCAGGGGAACAGCGAGCGTCCGTATTCCTGGAAAACCACCGCCATCTTCTTCGGCGGCCCGGACACCCGCTTGCCGTCCAGGAGCACTTCCCCCTCGGTGGGGGTCATCAGGCCCGAGATGCACTTGAGCAGGGTGGTCTTGCCGGACCCCGAAGGGCCCACGAGGCAGGCCAGTTCACCGGCGCGGAGATCGAAGGTGAGGTTCCGCACCGCTTCGACGTCGCCGCCGTCGGTCTGGTAGACCTTCTTCAGTCCGCGGACGGAGAGCATCGCCTCCGGGGCCGCTTGCGCTGCACTAGGCTGCATTTTCTACCTCTTTCTGGCCGTGGTACCAGCGCAGGATGTTCCGCTCGGCCCACTGGAAGATGAATGACATGGCCACGCCCAGCAGTCCGAGCACCACGATGCCGGACCACATTTCGGGGATGGCGAAGGACCGCTGGAACTGGACAATCGTGAAGCCCAGCCCGGAGGACGAGGCGAACATTTCGGAGATGACCATCAGGATCAGCCCCAGGGACAGCGACTGGCGCACGCCGGCGAGGATCTGCGGGCTGGCCGAGGGCAGCACCAGGTAACGCACACGGGCCCAGCCGTCGATGCCGTAGGTGTGGGCCGAATCCGAGAGGACTCCGTCCACGGCGCGGACGCCCTCAATGGTGTTCAGCAACACCGGCCAGACACAGCCGGAGATGATGACCGCGATCTTCATCGAGTCGGTGATGCCCATCAGCAGGATCAGGACCGGGACCAGCACGGGCGGCGGGATGGCGCGGAAGAATTCGAGCGTCGGTTCCAGCAACGCCCGGAGCCATTTGACCGAGCCGATCAGCACCCCGCCCACGACGCCGATCACGATCGCCGCGACGACGCCGATCAGGAGCCGGGCGATGCTGGGCAGCACATCCGAGAAGAAGCGGGGGCCGAACCAGACCTCGCCGAACTTGTTGGCCAGGGCGGCCGGGGTGGGAACGAAGAAGTTGACCGTTCCGAGGGTCGAGGCCCACCAGGCCAGGACGAGCAGAACTGGCAGCGCGAGCAGGTAGGCCGCCGTTTTCAGTGCTTTCATACGATCACCTCAGAACGGACCGAGGAATGCCAGGACAGGGTCTTCTTTTCGATGAAGCGCATCAGGACGTTGATCAGCACGCCGATCAGGCCGGTGGCGAGCACCAGGGCGTACATGCCCGAGATGGCGCCGCCGGATTGCGCGAGCGCGATTTCACGGCCTAGCCCCGGCGAGCCGATCACGAGTTCCGCCGTGATGGCCAGGACCAGCGCCACCGTGGCTGCGAGCCGGACACCGGTCATCAGGTAGGGCAACGCGGTGGGGAACACCACGTAGCGGATCCGCGCCATCCACCCCAGCCCGTAGGTCTTGGCGGTGTTGTTGGCGACCATGTCGACGTCGGCCACCCCGTAGAGGACCTGAATGAGGACCTGCCAGAAGGCGGCATAGGTGATCAGCATCAGTGACGACTCGATCTTCACGCCGAAGAGCAGCACGGCCAGCGGGATGAGGGCCACGGACGGAATCGGGCGCAGGAACTCGACGGTGGAGTTGGTGGCTTTGCGCAGGAAGCTGCTGGATCGGACACCATCAAGGGCAAGGCCGAGCTGACCCAGAAGTTCACCCGGGCCATGAACAAGTCGCTCGAATATGCCCAGGCGCACCCGCAGGAAGTCCGCGACAACGTGGGCGGCACCCGGGCCGAAACCGCCGAGGCGGAACCGCCGGACGCCACAGCGTCGGAACTCATGGAACTTACGGAACTCACGGGAGGAGGTCGCCTGCGTTCGGGGCCTTGGACAGCGTCCCGTACTTGGCGGCAGCGTCACCGAGGGTCTTGAAGGCGTCCTTGTTGAACTCCACACGGTAGCGGGGCAGGACAATCTTGGCCCGGGTGGCTTCGTCGATCTTGGTGTAGGTGCCCACGATGTCGCGGACTTCCTGCGGGTGCGCCTGGGCATATTCGAGCGACTTGTTCATGGCCCGGGTGAACTTCTGGGTCAGCTCGGCCTTGCCCTTGATGGTGTCCGCCTTGGTGAAGTAGCCGGCGATGTCCAGCTCAGGGCTCATGTCCACGAAGTTGGAGGAAATGATCTTGCCGCCCTCTGCGACGGCCTTGGACAGGAAGGGCTCCAAAATCCAGGCCGCGTCCACCTGCTTGTTGGCCAGCGCGGCGGGGGCGTCCGGGAAGGCCACCTCCACGAACTTCACGCTCGAGGGGTCGCCACCGGCCTTTTCGACGACCGACTTGATGGTGGTGTCCCCGATATTGGAGAGGTTGTTCACCGAGACGGTCTTGCCCGCAAGGTCCTTCGGGGACTGGATGCTGGACCCGGCCGGGACGACGACGCCGCCGATGTCCTTGCCCTTCTCGCCCGTGGTTGAGGCGCCGTTGGCGACGAATTTCAGGTCAAGGCCCTTGTCCTTCGCCACCATGACGGAGATCAGGTTGGAGAAGGCGAAGTCGAAGCTGCCGCTCACCACGCCGGGGACGATCGCCGCACCGCCGGTGGCCGTCTGGATGTCCAGCTGAAGGCCTTCGTCTTTGAAGAATCCCAGCTTGTTGCCCAGGTAGATGGGGGCGCAGTCGACGATCGGGATGACGCCGACGCTGACCTTGGTCAGATTTCCGCCACCCGTTGCACCGCCGGATGCGCTGCCCCCGCCGGTGGAACTCGGCGATCCGCTGCCGCAGGCCGAGAGGGCCAGGACCGATGCGGCCGCCAGCACGGCGATAATACGACGTTTCATGTTCACTCCTATGTGCGCATTGGCGTGGGCGTGACAAGCTCCCAAGCCCCAAAGTTCGCTCTCCGAACAAGCGTTCAAAATCAAGTCTGACCTAAGGCTACTGTGAGGTCAACCACATTAGGCGCATTGTTACAGCTCCGAGACGAGCGCGGAAGAGGCCGCGGCAATACCTCCCGCAACGCAGCAACGCGGGGCCCCTACGCCCGTCCGGACAGGCCGGACGGGCCGTAGTGACCCCGCGTTGACTAACCGCGTGGAAGTGCAGCGTTGCAGCTACGAGCGGGTGAGCGACTCCGCATCCTCGTCCGCAACCGGATCGGCGGCCGGGCCGTTGACGGCGGCCCTTGCCTCGGCGAACTTCTCGTTGAGCCGGGAGTGGCGCTGGCCGTAGGCGAAGTAGATCGCGATGCCGATGACCAGCCAGATCGCGAAGAAGATCCAGGTCTCCACCGCCAGGTTCGTCATCAGGTACAGGCACAGGACGGCCGAGACGACCGGGAGCACCTTGCCGAACGGCACGCGGAAGGCCGGCTTAAGGTCCGGCCGCTTCCGGCGCAGCACCAGGATGCCGAGGCTGACCATCACGAACGCGGAGAGCGTGCCGATGTTGATCATTTCCTCGAGCAGGTCCACGTTGGTCAGTCCGGCCACGACCGCCACGGCCGTGCCGCAGATGATCTGCAGGCGTGCGGGGGTCGCCCGGATGGTGCCGGTCTTGGAGAGCGAGCGCGGCAGCAGGCCGTCGCGGCTCATGGCCAGGACCACACGCGAGAGGCCCATCAGCAGCACCATGATCACCGTGGTGAGGCCCACGAGGGAGCCGAAGGCGATGACCTTTGCGGCGTCGGTGTTCCCCACGGCCTCGAAGGCAGTGGTCAGCGTCGGGTTCTTCGCCTCGGCCAGCTTGGTGTAGGACACCATGCCGGTCAGGGCCAGCGAGACCAGGATGTAGAGCACGGTGACGATCGCCAGGCCGCCGAAGATGCCGCGGGGCAGCGTCTTCTGCGGGTTCTTGACCTCCTCGGCGGAGGTGGCGACGACGTCGAAACCAATGAAGGCGAAGAACACCAGGGCGGCGCCGGCGAAGATGCCGAGCGTGCCGTACTGGGCCGGGGCCGCGCCGGTGAGGAAGCCGAAGAAGGACTGCTTGAGCACGTCCGTGGCGCCGGTACCGCCGGTGGGTTCGGAGGCAGGGACGAACGGGGCGTAGTTCTCAAACTTCACGTAGCTGAAGCCGACGACGATGACGAAAAGCACGACGGCGATCTTGATCAGCGTGAACACGTTGCCGACACGGGCGGACAGCTTTGTCCCCAGCACCAGCAGCACGGTGAACACGGCAACAATCAGGAAGGCGCCCCAGAAGAGGTCGACGCCGGCCACGGAGATCGACGGCGGGACGTCCAGTCCCATCAGCGCGAACACTTTGCTGAGGTAGATGCCCCAGTATTTGGCGATCACGGCGGCGGCGGTGAAGAGCTCGAGGATGAGGTTCCAACCGATGATCCAGGCGAGCACCTCCCCCATGGTGGCGTAGGTGAAGACATAGGCTGAGCCGGCCACCGGGATGGCGGTGGCGAATTCGGCATAGCACATGATCGCCAGGGCGCAGGTGACGGCTGCGATGGCGAACGAGATGGTGACGGCGGGGCCGGCGAAGTTGGCGGCAGCCTTGGCCCCGACCGAGAAAATGCCTGCGCCGACCGCAACGGCGACGCCCATGATCATCAGGTCCCAGGTGCTGAGCGAGCGTTTCAGCTTGCGTCCGGGCTCATCGGCGTCGGCGATCGACTGCTCGATGGATTTGGTCCGGAAAAGGTTCATAGGAAAGTCCAAAATCTCGGTAGCTGGTTGGAAACAGACCTATTAATAGTAGTGTCCATCCACTGGACGGCCGCTTTTATCCCACATCGTGAGACGCAAAAGAGCGCGAACATACCCTTGGGGGCCCCGGCCGCGGGGCCCCCAAGTGAACGTTCGCGCCCAGGGCTTCAGTGGCTCAGGCGGGCCAGTCCATCAGCGTCGAGCGGATCAGGAAGCGCTTGCCCTCGGGAGCCTCGACGGAGAAGCCGCTGCCGCGGCCGGGGACGACGTCGACCGTCAAGTGGGTGTGGCTCCAGTAGTTGAACTGCTCCTTGGACATCCAGAATTCCAGCGGCTGCGGCTGCAGGCCGTCCGAGATGTCGAACAGGCCCAGCAGCACATCGGAGTCTCCGGTGAGGAACTCCCCCGCCGGGTAGCACATGGGCGAGGAGCCGTCGCAGCAGCCGCCGGACTGGTGGAACATGAGCGGGCCGTGCTGGAGCCAGAGCTTGCGCAGCAGCTCAACGGCTTCGGGGGTGAGCGCCACGCGGGAAAAGTCCTCGCCGGCCTGTGTCACGGCGGCGTCGAGCCTGGTCTGGGTCATCGGAGCTTCTCCT
This sequence comes from Arthrobacter sp. 05N425, assembly GCF_056397125.1. Lineage (NCBI taxonomy): Bacteria > Bacillati > Actinomycetota > Actinomycetes > Micrococcales > Micrococcaceae > Arthrobacter > Arthrobacter sp. 05N425. Next base: position 464,540 of record NZ_JBFTMU010000002.1, on the reverse strand, counting down.
GCAAGTAGGGACGGCTGTCACGGGCGGGACGGGAAGGCGGGGCGGACCGGTCCGGTCCGCCCCGCCGCAACGGCTTAGAAGAAGCCGAGCTTGTTCTCGCTGTAGCTGACCAGCAGGTTCTTGGTCTGCTGGTAGTGGTCCAGCATCATGGCGTGGTTCTCGCGGCCGATGCCGGAGGACTTGTACCCGCCGAACGCGGCGCCGGCCGGGTAGGCGTGGTAGTTGTTGACCCACACCCGGCCCGCCTGGATTTCGCGGCCGGCGCGGTAAGCGACGTTGCCGTTGCGGGACCAGACGCCGGCGCCCAGGCCGTAAAGGGTGTCGTTGGCGATGCCCATGGCGTCGTTGTAGTCGCTGAAGCGGGTCACCGAAACCACCGGCCCGAAGATCTCCTCCTGGAAGATCCGCATCTTGTTGTGTCCCTCGAAGATGGTGGGCTGGACGTAGTAGCCGCCGGCGAGGTCGCCGGACAGTTCGGCGCGGGCGCCGCCGGTAAGCGCTTTGGCGCCCTCCTGCTTTCCGATGTCGATGTAGGAGAGGATCTTCTCGAGCTGGTCGTTGGAGGCCTGCGCGCCGAGCTGCGTGTCGGTGTCCAGCGGGTTGCCCTGGATTATCTTCTGGGTGCGGGCCAGCGCGTCGGCCATGAAGGAGTCGTAGATGCCTTCCTGGACCAGGGCGCGGGAGGGGCAGGTGCAGACCTCGCCCTGGTTGAAGGCGAAGAGCGTGAAGCCCTCAAGAGCCTTGTCGTAGAAGGCGTCGTTGTTATCCGCGACGTCGTTGAAGAAGATGTTGGGGCTCTTGCCGCCGAGCTCCAGGGTGACCGGGATCAGGTTCTGGGACGCGTACTGGCTGATCAGGCGGCCGGTGGTGGTCTCGCCGGTGAAGGCGATCTTGCGGATTCGCGGGCTGGAGGCGAGCGGCTTGCCGGCTTCGACGCCGAAGCCGTTGACGACGTTGATGACGCCCGCCGGCAGCAGGTCGCTGATCAGCTCCATCAGCACCAGGATCGAGGACGGGGTCTGCTCGGCCGGCTTGAGGACGACGGCGTTGCCGGCGGCGAGCGCGGGGGCCAGCTTCCAGACGGCCATCAGGATCGGGAAGTTCCACGGGATGATCTGGCCGACGACGCCGAGCGGCTCGTGGTAGTGGTAGGCGGTGGTGTCGTCGTCGAGCTGGGACAGCCGGCCCTCCTGGGCGCGGACGGCGGAGGCGAAGTAGCGGAAGTGGTCCGCGGCGAGCGGGATGTCGGCGTTGAGGGTTTCGCGGATCGGCTTGCCGTTGTCCCAGGACTCGGCGACGGCGAGCATCTCGGTGTTCTCGTCGATCCGGTCGGCAATCTTGTTCAGGATGGCCGCGCGCTCGGCGACGGAGGTCTTCCCCCACGACGGGGCGACCTTGTGCGCGGCGTCCAGGGCCAGCTCGATGTCCTCGGCGGTGCCGCGGGCGACCTCGCAGAAGGCCTTGCCGGTCACCGGGGTGATGTTCTCGAAGTACTGGCCCTTGACCGGGGCAACCCATTCGCCGCCGATCCAGTTCTCGTAGCGGTCCTTGAAGGTGACCTTCGAGCCCTCGGTACCGGGCTGTGCGTAGACAGTCATTGCTAGCTCCTTTGCTGTGCAAGATTGGTGGCGGAAGCGGCCAGGATCTCTGCGGCCGCCGCTGGCACCAGCCTAGGAGCCGGGAGGTTGCGAGCAGGTTGCAACCATGTGAGCCGGATCACGCGGACTCTCATTGCGCTGGGCTCGTTCAGGAATGCGGCCACTATCCAGGCAATGGGCCCGTGTTCTGGTACTTACCTCCACCCCGCAATACCTATGGACACCGCTGGAGCCCCCTCCGATACTCAGCGTGACGCCGCAGGCTGTTGCGGCGTGGGCGTCCAGCTGCTCACCAACGGCGCTCACACCTTCATTGAGGGGGCTCTTGGCATGGTGGTAAAAACGGCAACAAAAGCAGGAGGAAGAGGCTGGCGGATGGCGTCGGCCATTGCATTGGCTTCGGCGATGGCCAGCACCTTCGTGGTCTCGCAGGCTGTCCCGGCGAGTGCGGCGACGTCGGGCGGGATGGTGATCTCAGAACTCAACTACCATTCCGGATCGGATCTGGATACCGACGACTTCCTGGAACTGACCAACACATCAGGCGCTCCGCTGGACATCTCGGGATGGTCCTTCACCGCCGGCGTCACGGCCGTCTTCGCTGCGGGCACCGTGGTTCCCGCCAACGGCTACTTTGTGGTGGCGAAGGATGCCGCCCAGTTCCAGACCACATACGGGTTCGCCCCGAACGCCGTCTACGGCGGAAACCTGAGCAACGGCGGCGAAGCGGTCACGCTGGTCGATGCGGCGCTGAACGTCGTGGACACCGTCACTTACGCGGACGTCGCGCCCTGGCCATCGACGCCTGACGGGACGGGCCCCACCCTCGAACTGCGCGACCTGACCTTGGACAACACACAGCCCGACAGCTGGGGCGCGAGCCTGGCAGCGGGCGGCACCCCCGGGGCCAAGAACTCGCTCGACGGGACCGGGCCGGCGCCGGTCGTCGCTGAGCTGAAGGCGACCCCGGCGCGGCCGGCCGCCGGTCAGCCGGTGGCCGTTACGGCCCGGCTCCGGACCGGCTCCACAGCTCAGCTCACCTACAAGGTGATGTTCGGCGCCGACGTCGTGGTTCCGTTCGTCGATGATGCGGCCAGCCCCGGAGGGGCAGGCGACGGCGTGTATTCCGGAACCATCCCGGGTCAGAGCGCGGGCAACCTGATCCGCTACCGGGTCGATGCCTCCGCGGGCGGTACCGGCTACTCGGAACCTGCGGCAGGTGACTCGGTGCGCTACCGCGGCGTGGTCGTCCTGAACTCCGCGGTCAGCAGCTCGCTTCCTGTCATCGAGTGGTTCATGGATGACGCCGTGTACAACGACATTCTGGCCAACCACCGCTACGACGACTACCAGGGCGCGGCGGTCTGGGCCTACAACGGCCAGGTCATCGACGGCGCCCTGATGAACGTGCGCGGCAACACCTCCCGGAGCAATGCGAAGGTGAGCTGGAAGGTCGAGCTGCCCAAGGGTTACATCTTCGATCTTGGCGGCAAGCTGCCCTATCCGCTGGACGAATTTGCGCTCCAGAACTACGCGGACAACTTCGCAGACGTCGGCTGGGCGACCGTGAAGGCCGGCGGCGACCGGGCCCTGAACATCGTCCCGGTCCGTACGCAGCGCAATGGCACCTTCTGGAGCCTGGGCCGGATCATGGAGACCGAGGACGGCCGCTGGCGGGATGACCAGGGCGTGTCCAACTGGGCGATCTACAAGGGCGACGGCGGCAGCGTGGGCGCCACGTCGTCTCCGGCCGCGCTCCAGGCCTCGGGCTGGCTGGACAAGAAGACCCGCAAGGACGAGGACTTCTCCGACGTCTGGACCCTGTCCAACTCGGTCGACGCCTCGCCCTCAGCGGCGCAGCAGGCCTGGATCTACCAGAATGTGAACATGCCGGAGCTGGTCAACTATATGGCGATCAACTCGATCGTCCGGCACCAGGACAGCGGCTGGTACAACTGGTGGCTGGCCCGCGACACCGACGGGACCGGCCGGTGGGAGATGTGGCAGTGGGACCTGAACTGGATCTTCACCACTCCCTCCTCGGACGGCAAGGGCGTCTTCCTGACCCCGGACACCTCCAACAATTTCACTCAGGCCATGCTGAGCTACCCGGAGATCAAGGAAATGTTCTACCGGCGGCTGCGTACCCTGGCCGACCAGTTCCTTCCGGCCGGGCAGTACGAGGCGCAGTGGGACGCGATATCGGCCCAGACCACGCCGGACTGGAACCTGGACCGCGCTAAGTGGGGCGGGTACACGCCGGCGTCGGCGCGGACCGCGTTCCTGGCCGGCCTGGCGGATCGCCGCAACACGATCAACGGCAACACGGGCCCGGGCCTGCCGGTGCCCACCACACAGGCGGCCGACGCGAACGTGGTGGTCAATGAGATCCAGTACCACCCGGCCGGAAGCGGTGGGGAGTACATCGAGCTGGCGAACCCCGGCAGCACGGCCGTGGATATCTCGGGCTGGACGATCGATGCGGTCGGCCTGAAGATCCAGCCCGGCACGGTGATCCCCGCCGGCGGACGCGTGGTGTTCGTGGCGAATGACAAGGCGTTCCGCCTCGCTTACACCGGGGCGAACCGCTTTGTGGGCGGCACGTTCACGGGCACTCTCGACGACGCCGGCGAAGCCATAGTGCTGCGCGACGGCAGCCGGGTGGTGGACTCCGTGACCTACTCGAACGCGGCGCCGTGGCCGACTGCAGCAGACGGCGCCGGCCCTTCGCTGGAGCTGACCTCGCCGACGGCGGACAACTCCGTTGCGTCGAACTGGACCGCGGTGTCCACCACCGGCGGCACACCGGGACTGGCAAACACGAAGGGGACTCCGCCGTCRAATGTGGCGCCTGTTGCGGCGTTCACGAGTGGGGTGAGCGGGTTGACGGCGAACGTGAACGGGGCCGGTTCAACGGACTCGGACGGCACGATCGCCTCGTACGCCTGGGACTTCGGTGACGGCGGGACCGGGACCGGGGTGACGGCGAGCCACACCTACGCTGCCGAGGGGACGTATACGGTCACCCTGACCGTGACGGATAACGGCGGCGCCAAGGGTACGGTCAGCCATTCGGTAAGCGTTGCCGCGCCGCCGGCGGGCAGTGTCCTGGCTCAGGACACGTTTACCCGCACGGTCACCGGCGGTCTGGGGACGGCGGAAACGGGCGGGCCCTGGACATTGTCCGGGACAGCCTCGAACTTCGCCGTCAACGGCAGTGCGGCCACGATTGCCAGCCCCGCTGCCGCCAACCGCTACGCCTACCTTGACGGTGTCTCCTCCACYGACACGGAGGTGCGGGCAACGATCGGCTTCAACCGGCCGACCGCCAGCAGCATCTACACCGGCCTGATCGGCCGCCGGGTGGGTGCGGATACCTACGGTGCACGGGTGGTGGTTAATTCCGCCGGCGCGGTGAGCCTGCACCTGACCCGCAGCACGAATACGAACATGAGTGCCGCRACAGTGTCCGGGCTGACCTTCAATACCGGGGACCGGCTTCAGTTCCGGCTGCAGGTTACCGGAACCGCACCGACCACCATCCGGGCGAAGGTCTGGAAGGTGGGCACCGCGGAACCGGCGAACTGGCAACTGAGCACAACCGACAGCACGGCCACGCTGCAGAGCGCCGGTGGAATCGGCATCTACAGCTACCTCAGCACCACCGGAACGCCGACCCCGTTGACCGTCAGCTTCGACGACCTCTGGGCCGGGCGCACCAACTAGCGATACTCGGCAAAGAAGTCCCCGCCGGCGCAGACGACGCCGGCGGGGACTTCTTTGTGCGCCATGCAGCGCCGAGAGCGCGTCCTGCTCAGGCGCCGAATTCGGCTTCGAGCCGCTCCAGGTCCGCGACGACGGCGGCGCGCCTGGGCGAGCGCGGCGGCAGCAGCTTCAGCGCGGCGGTGCGGACCTCGACGTCGTCCCGCGCTTCCGGCAGTTCGGCATATTTCAGCAGCGATTCGGCGCTGCCGTCGGTCAGTACGGCCTCGCGCAGCAGGGACGAGACGCGGCTGCGGAGCTCGGTGATCCCCGGCGCCTCGGAGCGCGGCAGGACTGCGCCGCGGTAGATTTCCAGCGCGATCCGGTGCGCGCCGCGCTGCAGGCAGCTGAGGACCTGGCCGGAGTCCGGCACGAGGTCCACCGGGAGGCGGTACGGCCTGGACTCCGGGACGGCGTCCGGATTGAGCTGCTGCAGGACCTTGCGCAGCCGCACCATCTCGGCGCGCAACGTCATGGTGGAGCCGTCGCGCGGGTAGAGCAGCGAGCTCAGCTCCTCGGCGTTGAGGCCTTCCGGATGCGTGCTCAGCAGGGTGAGGATTTCGCTGTGCCGGGCCGAAAGCGTGACGGTGCGGCCGTCGATGCTCAATACGGCCTGATCGCGGCCGAGCAGCTGCAGGCTGTTGCGGTACAGGCTGCCGGGCGCCCTGGAGCCCGCCCGGGCGGGCCGCGCTCCGCCGGACGCGGCGTCGGACCCGGCGTCGGACCCGGCGCGAGACGCGGCGGCGGTCTGCCGGCGTCGAACCGGGGCGGCCTGCCGGGCGGCGGCAAGCTGGAGGCGCTCCACCCGCAGGTGCGCCTGCGCGGCGGCGACGGTCGCCTCGACGAGGGTCAGGGTGTGCGGCGCGACGGCGGATTCGGTGCCGGTGATGTCGACGACGCCCAGCAGGGCCCCGGAATCCGGGTCGTGGAACGGCACGGCCGTGCAGCTCCAGGGGTGGACGGAGCGTTTGTAGTGTTCGGCGCCGGCGATCTGGATGCCGCGGCCAAGGGCGAGCGCGGTGCCGGGGGCGCTGGTGCCCACGGTGGCCTCGGACCAGTCTGCGCCGGGGACGAACATCATCCCCTCGGCGCGGCGCTGCATGGCGGGGTCCCCTTCGACCCAGAGCAGCCGGCCCACCTCGTCCCCGACGGCCACCAGCATGCCGCTGTCGTGGCTGGGCAGGACCAGCAGTTTGTGGATCACGGGCATGATCGCGGCCAGCGGGTGCTGCCGGCGGTATTCCTCGAGTTCCTCGCGGTCCATGGCCAGCGGGGCTTCGGGGTTGTCCGGGTTGGCGTGCAGTTGCGCGGAGCGCTGCCAGGATTCCCGGATCAGGCTGCGGAGCCCGGGCGGCTGCTCACCGGCCAGGCCTATGGAGTCCAGTTGCTCGTGCCCCGCGTAGGCATACTGCTGGCGCAGCTCCGGGCTCAGGCCGTGGCCGGAGCCGCGCGGGGCCGTCTGCTCGACTGGATTCCTCATTGAACTCCCACCTGGCTGGCGCGCTCTTGAGCGCGCGACGGCGTGCCGGAGGCAGCGTCGTCCGGCCCAGTCTAGTTCCGTGCCGGGAGATTGGGAATGCACCCGCCCGGGCCTCAGCCGGTGGCGTCCGACGGCAGAACGTAGCTTTGAATCTCGCCAAGAGCCCGGATCTCGGGGCTGGGCAGGCCGGCGTCGGCAGTCATTTTCCGAAATTCCGCGCTGCTGCTGAAGCCGTCAAAAACCTCCCTGCTAGGGCAGGTATCCAGGACAGCGATGCCTTCATCGGTCTGCACGCAAAGATGTAATTCCAGTTGGCCGGCGGGCAAGAGCGCCAGCATCCGGTCGTGTGCTGCAAGGAGCTCCGCCGGGTTCCCGCGGAAGCTGTACATTCCCAGATACATTGCCTGTCTCCTTTGCATTGATTGCGGTGTTTGGTTTCTCCGGCGCGGTCCTCGCGGAGGCTCACCGCGCAGTGGTTGCGGGCCGTCGCCCGGCCCAGGGTCTGGCCTGTTCAAGCTGGGCAGCAAGCCTGAAGAGACTTGCTTCGGCGCCGAAACCCGCGAGGAAAGACATCCCGACGGGCAGCCCGGCGGAATCCGTGCCCAGCGGAATGGACATGGCCGGGTTGCCTGTGACGTTTGCGTACTCGCCGTCGAACATCAGGAAACGGCCGGCCTCCTGCTCCCCGCGGAGGGGGTTCTCCGGAGTCGCCGTGAGCGTGCCCAGCGGAAGCGGCGGCCAGCCGACCGTCGGCGTCAGCCAGAGATCGTACAGCTCGAAGAAGCCGGCAACGCGGCGGCTGAAACGCTGCAGTTCCTCCACGCCCTGCAGGTAGTCCCCCGCGCCGACGTTCCGGCCGCGCCCGAACAGGACTTCGGTGTAGAGCTCCAGCTCGCCCGGTTCGGGCCCCCGCCCCAGTCGCCGGGTCCAGTACCCCTCGATCCAGGCCGCTGCAGCAGCGTACACGTCGCGGAGGGCCCGGCGTCCGGCCCGGTCCAGCGGCGCCGGGCGCCCTTCCTCGAGCTCGTGACCGAGGTCGCTCAGCAAGTCCACGGTCGCGTCGAAGACCCGTAGATAGTCAGGATGAACCGGCTGGCCGCGGTTGGGGGTAGCAGTGGCCGCGATCCTCAGCCGTCCCGGTGGTGTCGCGGTTTCGGCCACATAGGGACGGAGCTGCGGCGGGGCCCGGTAGGGGTCCCCCGGAGCCGCACCCGCGACGGCGTCGAGCAGCGCCGCCGCGTCGCGGACCGTGCGGGTCAAGGCGAATTCGGCAGCGAGGCCGCCAACAACGTCGCCGTATTCCGGCCCCAGCGGCACACGGCTGCGGGTCGGTTTGAGACCGAACACTCCGCACCATGCCGCCGGATAGCGCAGCGACCCGCCGAGGTCGTTGCCGTGGGCCATCGGAACGATCCCCGCCGCGACTGCCGCTGCCGACCCGCCGCTCGATCCGCTCGTGGACAAGGACAAGTCCCACGGGTTGCGTGTAGCCCCGTGCAGGAGCGGTTCGCAGTGCGGGCTCAGGCCGAACTCACAGGTGTTGGTCTTGCCGATGACGGCCAGTCCGGCGCGGCGGAAGCGGCGTGCGAGCTCCTGGTCGTGGCGGGAGACGTTCCCCGCAAGCCAGCGGGAGCCTTCGGAGAAGGGCGTTCCGGCAATTTCCAGCGCCAGATCCTTGACGAGGAACGGCACGCCGGGGAAAGGAAGAGCATCGGAGAAGACGTCACCGGGCTGGGCGCTGCCGGTGTTGGGAGCGTCCCCGTCCAGCTCGACAATCACGGCATTCAGGGCTGGGTTCAGTACCCTGATCCGTTCCCTCGCCTCGGCGAGGAGTTCTGCCGCACTAACCTGGCCGGAGCGGACCAGATCGGACTGCCCTGTCCCGTCCATCCACCGAAGTTCGTCATCCACGGCTGCCTCCCGGAGGGGGACCCGGGGCTATGAGCGAGCCGTTGCAGTCCCCGCGGGTGAATTCTACGTCCGGGCGCAGCGCAGGAACAGGTCAACGCCTACTGCGGTTCGGCGGTTCAGTCCCGGGAAATCCGGATCATCTCTTCCCGCGGCACGACCTTGATGCGTTCGCGCACCACGCCGTCGTCCGGATGGGAAGCGGTCCACGCCGCGCCGAGGGCCAGCTCGTGGGCGTCCAGCTTGTTCCAGCCTTCCCAGGTGGTGTACTGGATGCCGCGCTCTTCGAGCAGGTCGATGATGGCCTGCGGATCCGGGTTCTGGGCCGGCGGAAGGGTCAGCCGGTCCTCGAGCAGGAAGCCGATGGTCTCCAGCGCATCTCCCTTGGTGTGGCCGATCAGGCCGACCGGGCCGCGCTTGATCCAACCCGTGGCGTAAATGCCGGGCACGGGCTTGCCGTCGGCGCCGAGCACGCGGCCGCCTTCGTTGGGGATGACGCCGCGCCGCGCGTCGTACTCCAGCTCGTCGAGCTGGGAGCCGTGGTACCCGATGGCGCGGTAGACGGCCTGGACCGGGTAATCGACGAACTCGCCGGTGCCCTTGACGTTGCCCGTGCCGTCCAGCCGCATGCGCTCGAACTTGATGCCCGTCACCTTGCCGGGATGCGCAGCGTCGCCTGTTTTTTCGCCGAGGATCTCGACCGGATTGTGCAGGAAGTGCAGGTGCAGCCGGCGGGAGGACGGTTCCTCGGCCTCGGCGTGCTCCTCGACGAGCCAGTTGCCAAGGGTGCTCACCATGGTCTTGATCTGGTTGTTCGTGCGGATGGCCTCGTCGGAGGCTTCGTCGAATTCGAAGTCCTCCGGGTAGAGCACGATGTCCACATCCTTCGCGTGGCTGAGCTCGCGCAGCTCCAGCGGCGTGAACTTCACCTGCGCCGGTCCACGGCGGCCAAAGACGTGCACGTCCGTCACCGGCGAATTCTTGAGCCCCTGGTAGACGTTGTCCGGAATCTCGGTAACCAGCAGGTCATCTGCGTGCTTGACCAGCATCCGGGCGACGTCCAGGGCCACGTTGCCGTTGCCGATCACCGCGATTTCTTTGGCCTCCAGCGGCCAGTCGCGGGGAACGTCCGGGTGCCCGTCGTACCAGGAGACGAAGTCGGCCCCGCCGAACGAGCCTTCGAGCCCGACTCCCGGAATGTCCAGGTCCGCGTCCTTGATGGCGCCGGTAGCGAAGATCACGGCGTCGTAGAAAGCGCGGAAGTCGTGCAGGGTCAGGTCCCGGCCGTAGCTGACGTTGCCGAGGAAGCGGATATCGCCGCGGTCCAGCACCTTGTGCAGGGCGTTCACGATCCCCTTGATCCGCGGGTGGTCCGGCGCCACGCCGTAGCGGATGAGCCCGTAGGGCGCCGGGTAGGCCTCGAACAGGTCGATGCTGACCTCGAAGTCGCCGTCCTTGACCTCGTTGGACTTGGTCAGGATGTCCGCGGCGTAGACACCGGCCGGTCCGGCGCCGACAATCGCAACGCGGAGGGGACGTTTGGTCGTTCTTTCAGGCGAGGTTTCGGCCGAGTTGGACACCGGGAGCCCTTCTGAGTCTTGGCGGGTGCGCCGGCAGATACAGCGCACAGTCCCCTATTCTAAATGCCCCCGCGGTGGGGTGGTCCCCGGTAAGGGAGAACGCAGGTGACGGACATCGCAGACGCCGCGGCCGCCCTGCCGGGCTCCGCGGCAGGAATAGCCGCGCCGGGGGTGGTGTTATGGGTCTTGTGCCTATCTCCGACGGATCCCCCGCTCCCGCATCCCTGACTTCCCCGGGCGGCGTTGCCCCCGCTGCCGGAGCCGCCGGTGACGCCGCTGGCCCCGCCGCGGCACCTGGACTCAAGGCAGTGGACAAGGACACGACGGCGGGGATCCTGTTCGGCATCGGCGCCTACGGCTTGTGGGGCCTGCTCCCGCTGTACTTCTTCGTGCTGCACCCGGCCAGCGCCGTCGAGATCGTGGCCAACCGCGTGGTCTGGTCCCTGCTCTTCTGCGTCCTGCTTATCACCGTCACCCGCGCCTGGCGGGTGATCGGCGCCGCGTTCCGGAACCGTACCGTGATCGGTCCGCTGGCCCTCGCGGCCGTCCTGATCGCGATCAACTGGCTGACCTACACCTACGGCGTGACCACCGGCCAGGCCGTCGAAACATCGCTGGGCTACTTCATCAACCCGCTCGTGTCCGTGCTGCTGGGCGTCTTTGTCCTGAAGGAAAAACTGCGGCCGCTGCAGTGGGCCGCCGTCGTCGTCGGTTTCATCGCGGTGGGCGTACTGACATATTCCTACGGCAAGCTCCCGTGGATCGCCCTGACCCTGGCGTTCAGTTTCGGCCTCTACGGCTTCGTCAAGAAACGTGTGGGTCCGCGGGCGGACGCGATCACCAGCCTGTCGGTGGAAACCATCGTGCTGGCGCCGATCGCCGGCGTGACCATGATCGTCCTGGCCCTGACCGGCGCCGCCTCGCTCACCACCAACGGCGCCGGACACTTCTGGCTGCTTGCCGCGTCCGGCGTCATCACCGCTGTCCCGCTGCTGTTCTTCGGCGCCTCCGCGCGGCGGCTGCCGATGACCACGATCGGGCTGCTGCAGTACTTCGCCCCGGTACTGCAGTTCATCGTGGCGCTGGTGGTGTTCAAGGAGGCCATGACCCCGGAGCGCTGGATCGGCTTCAGCGTCGTCTGGCTCGCGCTGTTGCTGCTCACGGCGGACATGCTGCGGACGGCCCGGAAGAACTCCGTCACCCGCAGGCTGGCCCGCGCCGCCGCCTAGGGCAGGCCAGCCCAGGCGGCGGCGCCGGCTTAGTCGTCCGGGCTGGTGTCGATGCGCACGTAGTCGCGCGGCACTACAACCATGGGGACCGGCAGGGCGCGGAGCACCTTGTTGGCCGTGCTGCCGATGAAGAGCTTGTTCTTCTCCGCCAGGCGGGACGAACCGACTATCATAATCTCCGCGTCGTCCCAGTCGAGGTCATCGATGGCTTCCTCAATGGTCCGGCCGTGCGCGACCTCCACGGTGACGTGGTGTCCCGCCGGCAGGCGCTCGGCCGCGGCCTTCAGGACGGTGTTCGCGTGGACATGCGCGGCGTTGACGTTTTCGCCGCCGTCGCCCTCGGCGTCAAGTTCGACGAGCGAGACCAGCCGCAGCGGCACGCCGCGGCGCTCGGCCGACTCAATCGCGACGTCGATCGCCGCCTCCGCGCCGGTACGCTGGCCGACGGCGAGGGTCAGCCGGGTGATGGGGTCGGTGTTGCGGTAGCCGCGGGGCGCCAGCGCAACCGGCACCGGTGAGGCATGCAGCAGGGCGTTGGCCACGCTGCCGACGCTGTACCGCTTGAACAGGCCGCTGTTCGCGGCACCCACGACGATCAGGCCGGCGCGGTATTCCTTGGCGGCGTCGATCAGTCCCGCGGCGAAGGAATCAGCCTGGCGCACGTGGAACCTGGCCTCCAGGCCCTCCGGTACCAGGGACAGGCCCTGCCGCTCCGCCGTCAGCACGGACTGCTCCGCGGCACTGACGCGGTTTCCCTGCGGGTTCAGCGCGACATAGGGTGTGTTCCGGTCCACCACATGAACCAGGTCCAGGTGCGCGCCCTGGGCGCGGGCCATGGCGGAAGCCAGGGCGACGGCGTCGGCGCCGCGGTCGTTGGGTGTGTAGCCAACTACGTATCGCATGTAAGAACCCCTTATGGGTCTGGGGCAGAATCCAGCTTGGCTCCGGGGTTCCGGGCGACGTCGGCCGGTCTGCGTTCCTGCAGTGGTAGGAACGACTCTAGCCCAGCGTTGCGGGGAATAGTGGGTGACTTTTGGCCCTGCGGCACGCAAATTTCCGCGACTACGCTGAAGCCGTGGAGGGGAGCTCACCATGAGTCTGACCAGGAACACCGGGTTCGCGGCAAAAACGAGCGGGCTGGGAGTGCTGATCTTCCTGTTCGCGCTGACCGGCTGCACCCCTTCTTCGCCCCAACCCTCCGGGAGCAGCCCCGCGTCGGCGACGGAATCAGCGACGGCATCGGCGACGTCGACCTCCACACCTTCCGGCACTGCGACGCCCTCATCCACCGCCTCGGCGACGCCGTCGGCCTCCGCGACGCCGTCTCCGGATTCCGACGAGACCAAAGCCCCGCAGGACGGCGACCGCGTGATCTCCTCGACTATTACCCATGACTGGGCCTGGCCTGGAGCGAAGTCGCCGTTCAAGACCACGCACAGCAATCCCGTACCGTTGGCCCCGCCGCCGGCGGAGCCCCTGCCCACGCTGTACGCCATTGGCGCCGGCCAGCACCCCTCGGACACCCCGCCCTATGACCAGCTGAGCTTCCGGTTCAACGGTGCCTTTCCCAGTTACGACATCTCGTTCGTCCCCGAACTGATCGCCGACGGCAGCGGCCTGCCCGTGCCGATGCCCGGGACGGGCGCCATCCTGAAAGTTGTCTCCCACGGCGCCCAGGCGCACACCGCAGACGGGAAGGGCAGCACCGTCAAGAGCAGCCCTGCCCCGTCGATCGGCTACCGGGCACTCACCCGCTACGCCCCGGCCGGGGACTTCGAAGGGGTCCTTAGTTATGGGATCGGCGTCGGCCGCCCGGGTACCGCCGTGCAGCAGACCAAGGTGCGGGTCTACGAGGTGGAGAAGATCGAGCAGGGCCGGCACCTGTACGTCGTCGCGATCCAGCTCGACGCCAGCTCCTGGAAGTAGGCCCGGACGCGAACGAGCCGCGGACTTCTCGGTCCGCGGCTCGTTCATGTTGCTCTGTGGTGTCCCGCTGGGGGTGTCCCGCCGGGGTTGTCCCGCTGGGGTTGTCCCGCCGGCGCTTAGGCGTTGGCGCGGACCGCCGCGGCCAGCACCTCGAGTCCGTCCAGCAGCAGCTCGTCGCTGATCACCAGCGGCGGCAGCAGCCGGATGACGTTGCCGTAGGTGCCGCAGGTGAGGATGATGACACCCTCTTTGAGGCAGGCGGCGGCAACGGCCTTGGTCAGTTCCGGGTTCGGTTCCTTGGAGCCGGCCTGGACCAGTTCGATCGCGAGCATGGCGCCGCGGCCACGGATGTCACCGACCACGGTGAGCTCGGACGCGAGCTCCCGCAGCTTGCCCAGGGCAAGTTCCTCGATGTGGCGGGCCCGGGCGTTCAGGTCGTACTGCTCCATCGAGCCGATGGCCGCCAGCGCCGCGGCACAGGCCACCGGGTTGCCTCCGTAGGTGCCGCCGAGGCCGCCCGGGTGGACGGCGTCGAGCAAGTCGGCGCGGCCGGTGATGGCGGAGAGCGGCATGCCGCCGGCGATTCCCTTGGCCATGGTGACGATGTCCGGGATGACACCCTCGTGGTTCACGGCGAACCATTCGCCGGTGCGGCAGAACCCGGACTGGACCTCGTCGGCAATGAAGACGATGCCCTTCTCCTTGGCCCAGGCGGCAAGGGCCGGCAGGAAGCCCTCGGCCGGGACGATGAAGCCGCCCTCGCCCTGGATGGGTTCGATGATGATCGCGGCCACCGACTCGCCACCGATCTGCTTCTCGATCATGGTGATGGCACGCTTGGCGGCCTCGGCGCCGGTGATCTCCGGGTTTTCCTCGCGGTACGGGTAGCTCATCGGCATCCGGTACACCTCGGGCGCGAACGGGCCGAAGTTGGTCTTGTACGGCATCGCCTTGGCGGTCAGCGCCATGGTGAGGTTGGTCCGGCCGTGGTAGGCGTGGTCGAAGGCGACGACGGCGTCCCGGCCGGTGGCGAGGCGGGCCACCTTGACGGCGTTCTCCACGGCTTCGGCGCCTGAGTTGAACAGCACGGTCCGCTTCTCGTGGTCGCCCGGGGTGAGCCGGTTCAGCTGCTCGGCGACGGCGACGTAGCCCTCGTAGGGCGTCACCATGAAGCAGGTGTGGGTGAAGTGCTCCACGGCTTCCTTCACCGCGCCGACGACGGCGGGATCCGAGGCGCCGACGCTGGTCACGGCGATGCCGGAGCCGAGGTCGATGAAAGAGTTGCCGTCGACGTCCTGGATGATGCCGCCGTCGGCGTCGGCGACGTAGACCGGGACGCTGGAGGCGACGCCGGACGCGACGACCGCCTTGCGGCGCTCGGTCAGGGCCACGGACTTGGGGCCGGGGAAGTCGGCCTGGACGCGGCGCTTCTGCTCCAGACGGTAGGTGAGGTCGTTTGCTGTGGTGGTCATGGGGAAGGCCTTTCTAAACGTGTATGGGTCGGCGGGGCCGGGTCTGGCGGGAGCGTTAGGCAGCCGCGTCAGGCATCGAGCGCACTCATGACGTGCTTGATGCGGGTGTAGTCCTCGACGCCGTACATCGAGAGGTCCTTGCCGTAGCCGGACTGCTTGAAGCCGCCGTGCGGCATCTCGGCGGTGAGCAGGATGTGGGTGTTGATCCAGACGGCACCGAAGTCCAGGTCGCGGCTGACCCGCATGGCGGTGCCGTGGTCCGTGGTCCAGACGCTGGAGGCGAGGGCGTATTCGACGTCGTTGGCCAGTTCGATCGCCTCGGCCTCGGTGCTGAACTTCTGCACCGTGATGACCGGGCCGAACGTCTCCTTCTGGACAATGTCGTCGGTCTGCTTGGCGCCGGTGACAATGGTGGGCTCGAAGAAGAAGCCCTTCTCCCCCGCCCGGTGGCCGCCGGTCTCAATCTTGCAGTTCGCCGGCAGGTGCTCAACAACGTTGGTGACCGCGTTGAAATGGTTGACGTTGTTCAGCGGGCCGAAGTAGTTGTCTTCGTCGTTCTGCGAGCCGGTGTGCAGGGTCTTGGTGTGTTCCACCATGGCGGCGACGACGTCGTCGTGCACGGAATCCTCGACCAGGACCCGGGTGATTGCCGTGCAGTCCTGGCCGGCGTTGAAGAAGGCGAACTCGGCGATGGCCGCGGCGCTCTTCTTGATGTCTGCGTCCTTGAACACGATCGCCGGTGCCTTGCCGCCGAGCTCCAGGTGCGCGCGCTTGAGCCCTTTGGCGGCGCCGGTGGCGACAGCAATGCCGGCCCGGACGGAACCGGTGATGGAGACCAGGCCCGGGACCTTGTGCTCCACCATCATGGCGCCGGTCTCGCCGGTGCCGAGGACGACGTTGAGCACGCCGGCGGGGAGGATCTCGCCGGCGAGGCGGGCCAGGACCAGGGTGGATTCCGGCGTGGTGTCGGAAGGCTTGAGCACCACGGTGTTGCCGGCGGCCAGTGCGGGGCCGATCTTCCAGATCGCCATCAGGAACGGGTAGTTCCAGGGGGCAACCTGCGCTACGACGCCGATCGGTTCGCGGCGCACGTAGGAGGTGTGGCCCTCGAGGTATTCACCGGCGGACTTGCCCTCCAGGATCCGGGCGGCACCGGCGAAGAAGCGCAGCTGGTCTGCCCCCGCGGCAACCTCCTCGGCTGCGATCAGGGAGCGGACCTGGCCGGTGTTGCGGTGCTGGGCCTCGACGAGTTCGTCACTGTTGGCTTCGACGGCGTCGGCGAGCTTGAGGAGCATGAGCTGGCGCTGGCCGGGGGTGACGTGCTTCCAGCTGGCGAAGGCGTCCTTCGCGGCGGTCATGGCGGCGTCGACGTCGGCCTGCACCGAGACCGGCGACTTGGCCACCACCTCCCCGTTGGTGGGATTGACAATGTCCAGCAGGGCGGTCCCGGCGGGGGTGACGAACTCGCCGTTGATGAAGTTCTGCAAGGTTTGAACCACGGTGTACAACCTCTTTCGTGCTGGCCTCGGAAAGGCAGGTATGAGGGGATCTGCGACTGCTCCGAGCCTATGCCAGGCACGCAAGGCAGGGAATAGGCAGCTGCACACCGAAGCAGCGCGACTTTAGTGCGGTTGACCAGCCCCCGGCTATCCTGATTCCATGGCAATTTCACTCGCGGCCCTGCTGGGGGTTCCGTCCCTCAAGCTGACGAAATCGGGCCTCGCGGAGACCACCTGGCACCAGGACATCCACTGGGTCGCGGTGACGGAGCAGGAAGACCCGCAGCGCTTCCTCAACGGCGGGGAACTGGTCCTCACCACCGGGATGCGGCTCAGGACCGCCCCGGAGCAGCGCCGCTTCGTCCGCCAGGTCCAACGCGCCGGCGCCGTGGGCATCGGTTTCGGGATCGGGCTGACACACGACGCGGTGCCGCCGGCCCTGATCGCCGAGGCCAACCGCTGGGGCCTTCCGGTGGTGGAAGTGCCCTACGAGACACCCTTCATCGCCATCGGCAAGCTCGTGGCCGACGCCCAGTCCGCGGACCACTACGCCAAGCTGGAGCGCCTGATCGCGGGGCACCAGGTCTTGGCCCGCGCCCTGCTGACCGGCGGCGGCCTCGCCGAGCTGCTCAGGCACCTCGGCTCCATGCTGCGCACCGAGATCGTCCTGACCCAGTTCACCGCGCAGCTCTACAACAGCGCCGCCGGCAACCCCTCCCCCACGTCGGACGGCTGGGCCTCGTACCCGATCCCGACCGGCCGCCGCGACGCCTGCACGCTGTGGGTCAGGCACCCGTTCGAAGACTCCGGAATCATCGGCTATGCGCAGAACCTGATCAGCGTCGAGCTCAACAACATGGTCAAGCAACGCCAGTCGCAGCGCGCCCTGGCCGGGCAAGTGCTTGAGGACGTGATCCACGGGACCCTCGATGCCACCGAAGCCACCCGCCGGCTCGCCGGCATCGGCGTCAACAGCACCCGCAAGAACGTGGTCCTGCTGGCGGAATCGGCCGCCCACGCCAAGCAGCTGGGCAGCTCCTCGCTGCCTCAGCCGCTGGCGGCGGCGGTGACCGCCGTCGTCGGCAAGGACCTGGTGGTGCTGGTGCACGACGACGGCAGCGGCGCCGGCGCCCTGGCCCGGAGCCTCAGCGACCACCTCGCCGAGGCGGGCATCCACGCCACGATCGGCATCGGCGGGGCGTACACGAAGCCGAACGGCCTGCGCTGGAGCTACTTCGAGGCCCGCGACGCCGCCAGCCACGGACTGCCGGTCAACGAGCCGGAGCGGCTGAGCCTGACCTCGCTGCTGCTGGCCAGCGAGGACGTTCCGCTGGCGGACATGGCGAACGAGTCACTGAACCCGCTCCGGAACTTCGACGCCGCGCACGGCGCCGAACTGATGACCACACTGGAGAGTTACCTGAGCAACAACGGTTCGGTCGCCGCCGTCGCCGAGGAGCTCACCCTGCACCGCAACACGGTCCGCTACCGGCTGGCGCAAATCACCGAATTGACCGGCTACGACCCGGCGCAGACCGCGGACCGGGTCCAGCTCTGGCTGGCGCTGGCCGTGCAGCGGCTCAGCGCCCGGCAGCCGCGCTGACGCACCAGCCCCCGCCTCCAACAACGCGGGGTCAGACCGCGCCCATCCGGCAATTGCCGTGGGAACGTTCTGACCCCGCGTCGGAGTGGAACCAGCGCGGCTAGCGGGAGAGGCCCTTGAAGACGTTCTTCGGCCGCTGCATTTCGCCGTGCTTGGCGCCCAGGACGATCACCCACCCTGCGAAGACCGGGATGGCCCACTGCAGGATCTTCAGCTGCTGCTGGGCAGAGCGAAGTTCCTCCGAGGCGCCCGGCTTGGGCTCGGTGGCGCCCTCGGCACCCTCGGCGGCGAGCTTGTCCACCTTCGCGCCCTGCAGTCCGGCGTACAGGGTCACGGCTGCACCGGCCAGGGTGACGATCGACTTGTAGATGCTCAGCCGGGTCACGCCGTCCTGCTTGGTCATCCGGCCCTTGTTCTCCCACATGATGGCGAGGCCGGAAAGGAAGTGCGCGCCGAATGCGGCCGTCTGGTACGGGGCCCACTTCTTCCAGCCCAGGCTGGACAGACGGGTGCGCTCGGCGGGATCCTTGGCCTCCGCCGTCGCGCCGTTCAGCCCGATGGCGCCCATCAGCGAACCGCCAAACCACGCGCCGGCGGTCAGGTCGTGGATGGATCGGGCAACAAGATTACCTGCCATGGTGAGCTTCCTATCGTGTGAATTCGAATCCGGAATGGTGCGGCCACATGCGACGCCGCACCCCGGACATAGTAAGCACACTTACCAACAAGTTGGTAGTCCCGGTTTCGGGCCGCCGACCGCCGGACGGAGCTTCCAGGCAGCCGATCCGTTACGCGTAAGCTCGAAGCAATGGAAGAAATCAGCAGGGAGCTCCCGCAAGGGCAGGCCGTGCCGCGCCACGCGGCTGGCATCGGCGAAGCCGCCGATGCCGCAGAGGCCGCCTCAAACAGCAGGGTGCTCGACGTCGTCGCGCGGTGGGGGTTCGCCGTGATGGCGTTGCTCCACATTGTCATCGGCGTGATCGCCGTCGCGCTGGTCCTGGGGGCGCCGGGCCAGGCCGAGCCCACCGGAGCGATCGAGCAGCTCGCCGCCAACCCCTGGGGTCCGGCGGTGTTGTGGCTCTGCTTCACCGGCTGCGCCGGACTCGCCCTGTGGCAGCTGAGCGAGGCGACCCTGCGGGCCAGGCACCTGCCCCGCGGTGAACGGCTGGGCAAGCTGGTCTCCTCGGGCTTCCTGGCCATCGCCTACGGCAGCGTCGGCTTCACCTTTGCCAGCTTCGCCCTGGGTTTCCGCAGCGACTCGGGGGATTCCACCGCGGCCTTCAGCGAAGCCCTGATGAACCGGCCGCTGGGCGCACCACTGCTGATCGGACTGGGACTGACCGTGGGTGGGATCGGCGTTTTCTTCGTGGTCAAGGGCCTGGGCAAGAAGTTCAAGGAGGAGCTGCGCCACTTCGAAGGCACGCACCGCGGCCACCTCATCAGCGGCCTGGGCGTGGCCGGCCACGTGGCCAAAGGCCTGGCGCTGGTCCTGACCGGTCTGCTGTTCGTGATGGCCGCGGCCACCAATGACCCTGGCTCGTCCACCGGGCTGGACGGAAGCCTCAAGGCGCTGCAGCACCACCCGTTCGGGCCATACTTGCTGCTGGCCATTGGCGCAGGGTTTATGGCCTACGGGGTTTTCGCCCTGATCCGCGCCCGGTTCGGCCGGATGTAGCGCAGGTTTCCTCCCTTGTTGCCGAGCGGAGCCGGGGATATCGTTTTAGCTACCCGGCACGGCGTTCCCTTCTCTTCCGACAAGTGCCGCGCACGCCCCCGGTGGTCGGTTCTTCGAGGTATGGCCATGAGCTACGTCCCAGTCAGCAGGCGCACCATCCGGCGCCACCGTGAGTCCGAGCGGTCCACCCGGCGCCTGGTGATCGTCCTGTCCGCGGCGGCGGCAGTGGCGTGGCTGCTTTCGGTCACGATGTCCACGGCGGTCCGGGTGGGCGGCTACGCCCACGACCTGGCCGTCGTCCTGCACGTCCTGTCCCTGGTGGTGTCTTTCGGCGCCATCATCCTGGTCGACTGGCACGGCTTCCTGTGGCTTGTCGGCCGCCGCAAACTGGCTGAAACCATCCGGCTCGACGGCGCTGCCACGCCGCTGATCTGGGCCGGTCTCGCCGGCCTGCTGGCCACCGGCGTGTTCCTGAACCCGCACCTGACCAACCCGATGACAGACGTCAAACTGGCCGCCGTGCTGGTTCTCAGTCTGAACGGCATCATGCTGATCCCGCTGATGCGGCGGCTGGTTCATCTTCCTCCGGAAACCCCGTTCCGGGGCCTAAGCGCCGGTCAGCGGACCCACCTGCTGGTCTGCCTGGTTATCTCGCAGGCGTGCTGGTGGACGGCGATAATCATCGGATTCATCAACGCCGAGTTCTGACGCGCCGGGTCCTGAGCGTCACACCGGTCAGCGCAGCGGGACGACCGCACCCTCCTGGTACAGCAGCGCCCGGATCTCCGATTCGGCCGAATCCAGCCGCTTCGGATCGATGGTCTCCCCCGCCGCGAAGTGGTCCAGCAGGCGCGGATCGACGTAGCTCTTTCGGGCGATCGACGGCGTGTTGCCCAGCACCGCCGCGGCGTCGACCATGGCGCGGCTCACGGCGCGCTTCCGGGCCGAGACCTTGGCCTGCGGGCCGCTCTTCGCCAGGCTCACGGCCGCCGCGACGGTGCCGCGCAGGGTGCGGAAGTCCTTCGCGGTGAAGTCCGCGCCGGTTCGTTCCTTGACGTACTCGTTGATCTCGGCGCTGGTGACCGGATGCCAGCTGCGGCCGTTCTTGTAGGCCAACAGCCGGGCGTTGCCGCCGCGGCGCTTGAGCGAGCGCACGACGGCGGCGAGGTCGGCGTCGTCGATCCGGGACTCCCAGGTCTTGCCGCTCTTGGCCGGGAAGCTGAGCCGGAGTTCGTCTTTGCGCACGTTCACGTGGGCGCAGAGCAGGGTGGCCAGTCCGTGGCTGCCGTTCTCGTTGGTGTACCGCTCGGAGCCCACGCGCAGCGATCCGCTATCCAGCATCCTGAAGGCGGCCGCGAGCACGCGCTCCCGCGTGAGTCCTTCGGAGCGCAGGTCCAAGGTCACCAGGCGGCGCGCGGACGGCAGGGTTTCCGCGAGTTGGAGCGAACGGTCGAACTTCAGCCGGTCCTTCCGCTCCCGCCAGCTTGGGTGGTAGATGTACTGGCGCCGGCCGACGGCGTCGACCCCGGTGGCCTGGATATGCCCGTTCTCATACGGCGCGATCCAGACGTCGGTCCAGGCCGGCGGGATCCCGATGCTTTCCAGCCGCTCCCGCACCGGGCCGGCCGGCAGGGTCGACCCGTCCAGGTCCTTGTAGCTGAACCCGCTCCCGGCGGGAACCCGGCGGTAGCCGCGGCCGGACGCGTTGCTGTGACGGAGCCTCATCGGCCGGATCCTGGGTGCCTGGCAGTGTCCATGACGGTAAGCCTACTGACTACCCGCCGGGAATGCGCCGTTAACAACCAACGCGGGGTCACTTCGCGCCCGTCCCGGAGGGGATTTTGGGCGCGATGTGACCCCGCGTTGCAGTTGTGAGGCGGCCGCTCAGACCTCCGCAGCGACTCCGCCGCGGGAGATCTCCACCATGTCCTCGCGCGGGACCACCTTGATGCGTTCGCGCTGGACGCTGCCCGCGCCGGCGCTTGCCTTTTCGCCGAGGGACCGCTCGTGCGCGTCCAGGGCCAGCCAGCCCTCCCAGCTGGTGTACTGCACGCCCCGGTCTTCCAGCAGTCCGACGATCGCCTCCGGCGCGGGTGCCGCCGCCGGCGGCAGGCTGCCGCGGTCCTCCAGCAGGTAGGTCACGGTTTCCAGGGCGTCACCCTTGGTGTGCCCGATCAGGCCCACCGGGCCGCGCTTGATCCAGCCGGTCGCGTAGATGCCGGGCACGTGGGCTCCGGAGGCGTCCAGCACGCGGCCGCCGTCGTTCGGGACAACGCCCTTGCTGTGGTCGAACTCGACCTCGGGCAGGGCCGAACCGAAGTAGCCGATGGCGCGGTAGACGGCCTGGACCGGGTAGTCGATGAACTCGCCGGTGCCGCGGGCGTTGCCCGTGCCGTCCAGTTCGGTGCGCTCAAACTTGATGCCGGCGACGCGGCCGGGGGCGGCGGCGTCGTCGAAGATCTCGACCGGGCTGTGCAGGAAGTGCAAGTGCAGGCAGCGGGACGCGGTGAGCTCGGAGAGATCCTCCGGCTGCTCGGCGATCCAGTTGGTGAGCGTGCCCACCATGGTCTTGGTCTGGTTGTTGCTTTGGATCTGGCGGTCAGATTCGGCGTCGAACTCGAAGTCCTCCGGGTAGAGGACAATATCGACGTCCTTAGAGTGGGAGAGTTCGCGCAATTCCAGCGGGGTGAACTTCACCTGCGCCGGGCCGCGGCGGCCGAAGACGTGGACGTCGGTGACCGGGGAGTCCTTCAGCGCTCGGTAGACGTTGTCCGGGATCTCGGAGACCAGCAGGTCATCGGCGTGCTTGGAGAGCATCCGGGCGACGTCCAGGGCCACGTTGCCGTTGCCGATCACGGCGATTTCCTTGGCCTCCAGCGGCCAGTCGCGGGACACGTCCGGGTGCCCGTCGTACCAGGAGACGAAGTCGGCCCCGCCGTAGGATCCCTCAAGCTCGATGCCCGGGATGTTCAGGTCCGCGTCCTTGATGGCGCCGGTGGCGAAGATGACGGCGTCGTAGTGGGTCCGGAGGTCCTCGAGCGTGAGGTCCGTGCCGTAGTCCACGTTGCCGAAGAATCGGATATCGCCGCGGTCCAGCACCTTGTGCAGGGCGTTCACGATCCCCTTGATCCGCGGGTGGTCCGGCGCCACACCGTAGCGGATGAGCCCGTAGGGCGCCGGGTAGCGGTCGAAGAGGTCGATGCTGACGGTGAGCTCGCCGCTCTTGACGGCCTCGCTTTTGGTCAGGATGTCCGCGGCGTAGACGCCGGCGGGGCCGGAGCCGACGACGGCGACGCGCAGCGGGCGGGCGGCGGTTCCTACAGGGGTGTTCGTTGACACGGCTGTGTTCCTTTGGTTCGATCCGGGTGCTGCGGGTGAAACTAGCGGGCGGCGACGCGCGGGGCGTTCGGGGAGGTGGTGCTGTAGTCCGCGGTCTTAAAGTGCGACGGCGCGAACGGGCTGACGCGGACCACGTCGCCGATCACGATCACGGCAGGATTCGCGACGCCTGCTGCCTCCGCCTGGTCCGCGATGGTTTCGAGCGTTCCGATGGTCACCCGCTGGTTGGGCAGGTATCCATTCTCTACGATGCCAACAGGCGTCCCGGCTGGCAAACCGGCGCGTTCCAGCGAGGCCGCGGAATCGCGCAGTTGTCCCACGCCCATGAGCAGAATCACGGTGTGGTCGGAGCGGACGGGCACCTCGGAAAGCTCCTCATGGCCGGTGACTACGCTGAAGCCCTTGGCGAGGCCCCGGTGGGTGACCGGGATCCCGGCGGCGGCGGGGACGGAGATCGCCGAGGTGACGCCGGGCACCACTTCAACCTCGACGCCGTGCTGCCGGCAGAATTCCGCTTCCTCGCCGCCGCGGCCGAGGACGTAGGGGTCGCCGCCCTTGAGCCGGACCACCCGGTGGCCGGCGAGGGCTTCGTCGACGAGGATCCGGTTGATTTCGGACTGCGGGACCGGGTGGTGGCCGGGGGTCTTGCCGACCTCGATCACGCGGACGTCGGGAGCCAGTTCGGCCAGGAGCTCACGCGGGCCGAGCCGGTCGGCGACGACGACGTCGGCCTGGCCCAGGAGCCGCCGGCCGCGGACGGTGATGAGTCCGGTATCGCCCGGCCCGCCGCCCACGAGCGCCACCGTGCCGTCCCCGGCGCCTGGGCCCGTGCCCGAAGCGCGGTGTCGGCGCAGCGGCAGGTCTCCGGCCGCCAGGGCGGTGGCGACGGCGTCGCGCAGGGCCATCGCCCGGCGCGGGTCTCCCCCGGCGTTGACGGCGATCTTGACGTCATCCACGACGGCGACGGCCGGCGTCCAGGCGGCGGAGGCCTCGTGGTCGGAGGCGTTGACGCACCAGATCCGCTGCGCCTCGGCGTCGGCGGCGACCTGCGCGTCCACGCCGGCGTCACCGGTGGCGGTCTGGACGAACCAGACGCCGTCGACGTCGGAACTGCGGTAAGGGCGGGGCTGCCAGCTGAGGAGCCCGGCGTCGGCCAGGTCGTTTAGGGCCGGGCAGGCAAGCGGCGCCACGACGGTGACTCGGGCGCCGGCGTCGAGCAGTCCCCTGGCGCGGCGTGCGGCGACGGGTCCGCCGCCTACGACCAGCACGGGCCGGCCGAGCAGGCGCAGCGCGGTGGGGTAAATGTCCTGAATTGCCATGCATCGACGATAGGGCGGCGTCCGAGAGCGGAACAACGGTGCGGAAACACCCGTTCACGCAGGGTAACGGGGCGTAACCTGGGGCCCCTCCGGCTGGCGGGGGCCGGCCGATGTTTGGGTGAGGCGCCGAGTTCCGAAAGAGCCCTCGTCCCTACTTCACCGCAATGACTTCGACCAGTTTGATGTCAGGATCCTTGGCCAGCAGCACCGGGCCGTGTTGGCCGAGGGCAGCAGGAATGGCCCCGTTGAGGTGGGCCTGCCGGTCCTCCTCGGTGTCAAAAGTGTCGAAAATGCCGAAGGTGTTCTCGTTGACCCGGAACGCGTACCAGGTCCTTGTGCCCGGCTCGGTGAGCACGATCTCCCTGCCGCCGTTGAGGAAGTCCCAGACTTCCTGTTCCTTCCCCGCTTTCGCTTCGACCAGTGCCAGCACTCCAAATTTCGGTGCCACGGCTACCTCCTTGGAATTGGGATGGTTTGGCCGGCAGCCCGGCCTATAGCCGTGAGTGTAGGCACGCGGTCGGGGCGGAGCAAGGGGGTGGCGGCGTTAGAGCGATGTAGCGGTCCAGGGCAGGCAGTGGCTGCCCTCTGCGGGTGCATCCGCTCATTGTCGCCACTCCCCAATACAATTGCTCCGACCGGGCTAGCCGGTCCCGAAATGGGGGAAGGGGACTTAGTTGTCTCTGCGCGAAAACGTCCGTACTCGGACGCGCCCTGGCCGAACGACCAGGGCAGTAGCCACAGCCGGGAGCATCGCACTGCTTGCCGGTCTTCTGATGGCTCCGGCAGCGCAGGCGCTGCCGATGGAAACTGACATCATCGCCGAACAGCCGACACCCGCACCGGCACCTGCGGACACGCCTGCCGAAACACCGCCGGCGGAAATATCACCCGTCGAAACACCGCCGGCGGAAGTAACGCCCGCCGCTCCGGAAAACGTCAGCCCGCCGGTTATCGAGGGTGACCCTGTCGCGGGAGGCACACTCACCTCGACAGGCGGCCAGTGGAACGGCGCCGGCTGGATCAAGTACAGCTGGATCGTCGAAGGTGTCACAGTTCAAGCCGCCGACCACGCGGTTGGTGAAGCTGACGTGCTGCACCTTGACCCGTCCATGGCAGGCAAATCGGTCCAACTGACGGTGCTGGCCTCACTGGAGGCCCAGGGACCCGGCACCGAGCTGGCGGCGACGCCGGTAACGGTTCGTCCGGGAACTTTCGCGGGGGTCAGCTGGAACAACGCCGTAGCCGGCAAACCCGTCGTCGGGCAAGCGCTGTCGCTGAGCGCACCGACGTGGAGCGACGCCGCCGTCCAAGGTGCAGCAATCGGCTACCAGTGGTACCGCGGACTTGACCCCATCACTGGTGCGACGGGGCCGAGCTACACCGCCGCGGCCGCCGATGTCGCACAGAAGCTGTGGGCCAAGGTGATGCTCTCCGCACCGGGCTTCACCTCAGTGGAACTCACTTCCGCCCAAGTCACCGCCGGCAAGGGAAGCTTTGTGGCGGCGCCGGTTCCGACGGTCAGCGGTGTAGCGAAAGTGGGCCAGTTGCAGAGCGCCAATGCCGGCACGTGGGCGCCGACCGGGGCCACGCTGTCCTATCAGTGGTATCGCGGAACGGGAGCCATCGTTGGCGCAGTCAGCCGCACCTACGCCACAACTGCACTCGACTACAGGAAGACGCTCAAGGTCAGGGTGCGTGCAGCCAAGCCCGGCTACACAACGCTGGACCGCTACTCCGCCGCCCGCGCGATTGCTGCAGGGACCATCGTGGCCACCCGGTCGCTGACGGTAACCGGAACCCACCGCTATGGCCAGACGGTGAGAGTTTCTCAGGGTTGGACTGCCGGTTCGACGATCCGATACCAGTGGTACCGGAACGGCGTCGCTCTCAGGGGAGCCACGGGGTCGGCCCTGCGTCTCGGCGGCGGCCACGTCGGCGCTCGGGTCGCTGTGAAGGTGACCGTCACGAAGCCTGGCTACGCCGCCCGCACCGTCGTCACCAAATCCGTGGTGGTTGGCAAGGCGCTCCTGACCGTAAGGTCCGCTCCGAGAATCAGTGGCGGGCGTGGGCTGGGCGGCACGCTTACAGCGGCGCCGGGTAGCTTCGCTCCGGCCCCGACGTCCTTCGCATACCAGTGGTACCGCAATGGAGCTTCGATCCCCGGCGCCAGGTACCGCACCTACAGGGTGGCTGCAGCGGACAACGGCCGGTCCATTTCCGTGAAGGTCTGGGCTGCCAGGCCATATTACGAAACCCGGGCAGCCTCTAGTGCGGCCGTAAAGCTTCCCGTCTGGGCTGTCACCGTGCTTCGCGGCGACGGCACGTACCGTGTCGGAGTCAACATCAGGCCAGGCCTGTACAAAGCTACGGGGACGGGCAGTGGATGCTACTGGGAGAGGCTCAGCGGCTTCTCCGGAAAACTCAGCCAGATCAAGGCCAACAACTATGGATCGGCGCGGACTTACGTCCAGATCGTTCCAGGAGATGTTGGATTCAGCTCGGACGGCTGCGGCTCCTGGACGACCGTCCCGTCCACCGGCGCCAGGTCCAGCCGGATCACTACCGACGGCACCTACCGCGTCGGCATCGATATCCTGCCGGGCACCTACTACGGCTACGGGGCAGGGAAGTCCTGCTACTGGGCCACGCTCCGCGGTTTCCGGGGTACGTTGAGCGATATCATCGACAATTACTACGGTGCGGCCAGAACGATCGTCACCGTCCCCGCCGGAACTAGTGGCTTCGAAGTCAGCGGCTGCGGCACGTTGACGCGCGGCTGACAAACGGAAACCAGAAAGCCCGACGGCGATAATCGCCGTCGGGCTTTCTTGTTCAGTCTGGGGCGCCAGAGACCTAACGGGTGCTACCGGCGAGGAGGCCGCGGCGGCGGAGCAGGCGCTTCTCGATCGGGGCGAACACCAGCAGTTCGATCAGGATCCCGACGCCGAGGATCAGCAGGATGGCGGACATGACGATGGTCATGTCGGAGAGGACGCGGCCCTGGTCCAGCATCGAGCCGAGGCCGAAGCCGATGGTGCCGCCAACGGCGATGATTTCCGCGGCCATGAGCGAGCGCCAGGAGAACGCCCATCCCTGTTTGAGGCCGCCGAGGTAGCCCGGCAGGGCCGCCGGCAGGATGATCTGCAGGGCCAACTGGAGTCGGGAAGCGCCCAGTACTTTTCCGACGCTGCGGTACTGCGGTGGAATCTGGTCGACGCCCGAGACCAGCCCGTTGATGATCGACGGGATGGCACCCATGAACACCACGAAGTACACGGTGGCATCAGTGATCCCAAACCAAAGAATGGCGGCCGGCACCCAGGCCACAGACGGCAGGACTTGCAGGCCCGAGATCAGCGGCCCGAAGGCGCGCCGCAAGGGTGCCACCTGCGCCAGCACGAGCCCCACCGGCGTGGCAATGACCACGCTGATCAGGAAGCCCAGCACGCCGCGCTGCAGCGAGGTCCAGACAGCCTCCTGCAGCTTGCCTTCGCTCCAGAGGGTGCCGACCTGGCCGATGACATCCAGCGGCCCGGGCACGACGTCGCGCCGCTTGAAACCGAGGGATACGTACAACTGCCAGAGGATCACCAGCACCGCGAGCGCAGCCACCGGCAGCAGGATCCGGCCCCAGTCGATACGGGCCCTGCGGAGGGCGTCGGACTGCAGGGAATCGAGGCCTGCTTCGAGCTCGCGCAGGTCTTCCTTTCCGCTGGAGGAACGGGTCAGGGCGGCGGTGACCTTGCGGGTCTCGGCCGGAGYTTCCGCCACGGGAAGTTGGCTATTTGGCATGGCGACGGATTTCCTCTCGCAGCCGGGCGGTGATTTCGCCGGTGAGCTGGCCGGCCAGGCCGGCGTCGGTGCGGTGTTCCTCGCTGACCTGCCATTCGCGCACCACGCGGCCAGGCCGGGAGGAGAGCAGCAGCACGCGCTGGCCCAGGCGGACGGCTTCCCGGACGTTGTGCGTGACAAAGACGATGGTGCGGCCGGTTTCCTTCCAGATCCGTTCCAGTTCGTCGTGGAGCAGGTCGCGGGTTATCGCGTCCAGGGCCGCAAAGGGCTCGTCCATGAGGAGCAATTGCCGGTCTTGGGCCAGGGAACGGGCCAGGGACACCCGCTGGCGCATCCCGCCGGAGAGTTCGTGGGGCCGTTTGTCGCCGGCGCCGCCCAGGTGCACCAGGTCCAGCAGCTCCCCCGCCCGGATCCTGCGCTCGGCTTTCCCGATGCCTCGCAGCTTCAGGGCCAGCTCGATGTTTTCCCGGGCGGTCAGCCACGGGAAGAGTGCCGCGTCCTGGAACATGAACGCCGCGCCGTCGCTGGGCACTTCGAGCGCGCCCGACGTCGGGGCTTCCAGTCCCGCCATGATGTTGAGCAGGGTGGACTTGCCGCAGCCGGACGCACCGAGCAGGGCGACGAATTCGCCCTGCCCGATGGCGGCATTGACGTCGTCCAGTACCGGGGCGCCGTCGCCGAAGCGCTTGCCCAGGTTTTCCAGTACGACTGGCATGGTCGGCTCCTTACTGTTGTGGCGGGTGGCTGGAGGCTAGGGAGCTAGTCCTTGCCTAGCCCTCCGGCGGAGATCTTTTTGCCGGCCGCAGTCTCGCCCAGGACACTGTTGAGCGACGTGAGGTCGAAGATGCCGTTGATGTCGGCCTGCTTGGTGGTTCCGGCGTCGACGCCGTCCTGGAGCAGTTTCTTGTAGGTCCCGGCGAGCGGGTCGGTGGTGAAGACGATGTTTTTCAGGGACCGGTCGATGACGTCGGCCGGCAGCGCCTTGCCGGCGGCTGCCTTGAGTGCGTCGTTGAGGACGGTGGCTTTCTCGGCGGCGGGAGCCGCGTTCAGCCAGTCGACGGATTCAACATGGCCCTTGAGGAGCGCCTGCACGGTGGCCGGGTGCTCGGCCGCGAACGTCTTGTTGACGATCAGGACGGTGGTGACGAACTCGCCCTTCTCCCACAGGTCCTTCTCATCGACCAGGACCGTCGCGCCGGCCTGGAGCACCAGGCGTGACGCCCACGGCTCCGGCAGCCAGGCGCCGTCGAGCTTGCCGTCCTGGAAGAGTTTGAGGGTCTGGGCGTTCTCGGTTGGGTTGATCGTGACGTCGCCGCTGCCGTCTGTGGAGGTCTTGAACCCCTGATGGCCGAGCCAGGCGCGCAGGGCCACGTCCTGGGTGCCGCCGAGCTGCGGCGAGGCGAGCGTCTTGCCTTTGAGGTCGGCGGCCGAGTTGATGCCGGGTTTGACCACCAGTTGCGCACCGCCGGCCGTGGCGCCGGCGATGATGCTGATGGATTCGCCTTTGCTCTTCACGTAGGAGTTGATCGCCGGGTTGGGGCCGATGTAGGTCGCGTCGATCGCGCCGGCGTTGAGCGCTTCGATCGCGGCGGGGCCGGCGTTGAAGACCTGTGTGCTGAGTTTGGTTTGGCCCAGTTCCTTGGCGATGAACCCCTTGGTGACGCCAATCAGGGCCGGGCCGTGGGTGATGTTGCCGAAGTAGCCGAGCCGCAGTTCCGCCGCCGGGGCGGTGCCGGCGGCCGGTGCTGCACCGGCGTCGTTGGTGCGGGACACCGTCGAGGCGACGGCTGCGCCGGCGCCGATCAGCAGGGCGAGGCCGACGGCGACGCCGATTTCGACGGTGCGCCTGCGTTTCGGCTTGGCCGGTTCGCCGGCGACGATCCGGGTGGTGCCGGGGGTGGGGTTCTTGGGCGTGGATGACATGGGAGGATCCTGTTCGTGGGGTGCGGGTGGGCCGGGCGGGTGGTCAGCGCCGGCGACATCGCCCCTGGAGTGCCCTGAGGGAGGGGCTGTTGAACCGTTCCGGAGTAGTCATGGACTCACCCTAGGGAGGGTCACGAACCGGGTTCAATGGTGCGGAAACCCGGGGTCACGCAAGTTCATGCAGCGTCATATGCGGACCCTGCATTCGCACCCGGCCGGGGGCTCAGTCGCCTTTGATGTTCACGAGCTGCCGGAGCTTGTGCCGCACGCTGACCAGGTCAGCAGAGTCGCGCATCACCAGGTCGATGGGCTTGTATGCGGCCGGGATCTCGTCGATGAAGGCCTCGCGGGGCCGGAATTCGATGCCCTGCATGGCGGTCTTCAGCTGCGCGAGCGAAAACGCTTTCCGCGCGGCGGTGCGGGAATACTCCCGGCCGGCGCCGTGCGGTGCGGAGTTCAGCGACGCCTGGTTCCCCCGCCCGACGACGATGTAGGACGCCGTGCCCATGGACCCGGGAATCAGCCCGGGATCCCCGGCCTGGGCCCTGATCGCGCCCTTGCGCGAGACCCAGACGGACTTACCGTAATGCGTTTCCTGCGCGGTGAAGTTGTGGTGGCAGTTGATCCGTTCGAGTTCCCGGACCGGGCCGCCGACCCAGGACTCGAATTGCTGGACCACCCGGTCCATCATTTCCTCACGGTTCAGCAAGGCGAAGTGCTGCGCCCAACGCAGTTCCCGGAGGTACCGGAGGAATTCGGGGGTGCCTTCCTCGAGGTAGGCCAGGTCCCGGTCCGGCAGGGCGATGTGCCGGCGCAGGGCCATGCTCCGGGCTTCGGCGATGTGCCGCTGCGCGATCTTGTTGCCCACCCCGCGGGAGCCCGAATGCAGGAACAGCCACACCGCGGCGTTCTCATCCACGCACACCTCGATGAAGTGGTTGCCCGAGCCCAGCGAGCCAAGCTGCAGCTCCCAGTTCGCCGCGTACTTGGCCGGGTCAAAGCCCGCTTTCGCCGCCAGCCGCCGCAACTCGGCGAGCCGGGGTCCGGCGGTGGCAGAGATCCTGCGGTTGAAGTGGCCGGCGGACAAGGGAATGGCGCGCTCGATTGCCTCGCGCAGCCGCTGCAGGTCCCGGGGCAGCTCCTTGTGCGCGTACTGGGTGCGGACGGCGATCATGCCGCAACCGATGTCCACGCCCACGGCGGCCGGGATGATCGCGCCCACGGTGGGGATGACGGAGCCCACAGTGGCCCCCTTGCCCAGGTGGGCGTCCGGCATCAGCGCCAGGTGCGGGTAGATGATGGGCAACTGGGCCGTGGCGAGGGCCTGCCTGCGGGTCTCGTCGTCCAGGATCGATGCCCAGCTGAAGAGACGGCTGTTGATGGCTTCCAACGCTCTGCCCTCCCACGACGATGATGGTCCGCCGGGGGCCGGGTGGCAAGGGACGACCGTTTCGGCGACTTGGCCGGCTTTGACGGGCCCCGCGGCCATTGCTGGCCACGCAGCCGACTGCCATTCTTACTGAACCGGGACACGCAGGAAAGGACGAGACGATGCCCCTCTATCTGTCGAAGTTCAGCTACACACCCGAGACGTGGGCGAGACTGATCAGCAAACCGGAGGACCGCAGGAAGGCCGCCCAGGCCTACATCGAATCGGTGGGCGGGAAGCTCCACGGCTTCTGGTATGCCTTTGGCTCCCACGACGGCTACAACCTGTGGGAGGCGCCGGACAACGTATCCATGGCCGCCGTTGCACTCGCAATCAGCGGAGGCGGCGCACTTAGCTCCTTCGAGACGACCGTGCTCCTGACGGTCGACGAAACAATGGAAGCACTGGCCAAGGCCGAGCAGATCAAGTACCGGCCGCCGGGCACCTGATTGTTTCGGGTGCGGCAGGCTCAGTCCTGCATACGCTCCAGCCGGTACGTCAGCTTCGCCTCCCGTTTGGGGTCGCCGCCCAGGGACTTGGTCCGCGCAATGTAGTCCGTTCCCCACGTCTTGAGCAGGAAGTCGTCGGCAATCCGGACGTGGCCGGCGGGGAATTTATAGTCCATCCGCTTCGCCACGCCGGACCAGTCGGCGGCACCGAACAGCTTCTCGGCGTCGGCCACGGTCCGCACCCCGTTGGCCGCCAGCACGTCCCCCAGCCAGCCGTACTGCCGGGCCTGGCTTCGGGGGTGTTCGGGGAGCAGCCGCGCAAGCATGTCGTGGAGGATGTCCCCGGTGAGCTCGGTGGCGGGATTCGCGGCGAACTCGGCCGTGCTTTCGGCCTGGCGGCGTTTGACGATGTCGTTGATTGCCGAGAACTGGGCGTCGGCGAGTTCGATCAGGGTCGACGCCATGGTGAACGCCCGGTCCACTTCCGCGTTGGCCTCCGCGAGTCCCTTGTACCGGATGTCATGCTCGAAGGCCGCCCAGGCGTGCTGCAGCACCGTCCGGATCTGGACTTCGAAGCGCTCCCCGATGAACGTGTGGCAGCCCACCGGCACGTTGCCGGCAGGGACTTCGAGGATGAGGTGCCGGCCGGCGTAACCGATCTGGCCGTTCCGCCGCTGGGAGCTGGTCTTGTCGTCGTCCTCGCGGCAGTCGAATTGCCCCTTCAGCGCCGTGGCAACGTCCGCGATGTCGGGTTCCAGGAACATGATGATCCGGACACCGATGAGGTCATCGAGCTGCTCGAGCCCGCGCTCGTATTTGAATCTGCCGTCGGCGGTGAGGCGGTCCAGCTTTTCCTTGACCGAGCCTGGGTCCTTGACCCGGGCCTGCACGGTGTGGTGGTTGAGACCATCGTCGCGGAGCCGGGCGCGGATGGCATCCCCGATCGCGTCCGAAGCCGCATTCAGCCGGGGCAGCAGAACACTGTATTGCTCCAGGGACCTGGCAACAACGGAATCATGGTCTTCCAACCGCTCCCCCTCGGATCAACGCGCAGCGCCTCTACTCAGCAGGGTATCCAAGGGCGCCGGTTTGAGCTATCGCAAAGCCTAGGACAGCAGGACGGCGTCCCGGACCGGTGCGCGCCTCAGATCGAGTAGCGCTCGTCCTCGTGGTCGCCCGGGTGGTCCTTGACGAGGCCGGCGGCAAGCGTGTTGCCGTCCTGCGGGTCGATCACCAGGAAGGCCCCGGTCCGCCGGTGGTGCAGATAGTTTTCCAGCGGCAGCGGCGCTGCGAGCCGGAGCTGGGCGTGGCCGATGTCATTGAGCTCGAGCGTGCTGGTGGGCTCAAGCTGGAAGTTGGCGAGGTCCAGCTTGCCCGTCACGTTGCGGACCAAGGCCTGGACCGTGCGGGTGCCGTGCTTCACCAAGACCTTCGCGCCCTCGCGGAGCGGCTTGGGCGAGAGCCAGCACAGCGCCGCGTACAGGTCGGCGGAGGAGCCCGGTATTTCGCCCCCGGCGGGCCCCGCGGCCGCGATCGTGTCGCCGCGGGCGACGTCGAACTCGTCCGCGAGCCGGAGCGCTACGGACTGCGGTGCCACGGCCTCGGTAAGTCCGCGGCCCGCAAAGTCGATCCCGGTGACGGTGGTGGTGCGCGGCGCCTGGCCCGGGGTCAGGACACTGACCTGATCCCCCACCTGTACCGAGCCTTCGGTGATTTGTCCGGCGTAGGCCCGGTAGTCACGGTAATTCTCGACGTCGAGTCCGCCGGCGACGGCGTCGGGCGCCAGTGCACCCTGCGGCCGAATGACCAGCTGGACCGGGAAACGGAAGCTCTCCAGGTGGCTTTCGAGTTCGTCGGCGGCGGGCAGCGTCTCGAGGACCTCCAGCAGCGCCGGGCCCCGGTACCAGGGGGTGCGGTCCGAGCGGTCGACGACGTTGTCGCCGTCGAGCGCGGAAACGGGGATGACCAGGAGGTCGGTGATGCCATCGGCGCCGAGCCCCAGTTCGCGGCCGACCATCTGCACGTCGGCCTCGATCCCGCGGAACACGTCCTCGCTGAAATCCACCAGGTCGATCTTGTTCACGGCCACGACCACGTGGGCCACACGCAGCAGTTGCAGCACTGACAGATGCCGCCGGGTCTGCTCCAGGACACCCTTGCGGGCGTCGATGAGCACGACGACGGCGTCCGCGGTGGACGCGCCCGTGACGGTGTTCTTGGTGTACTGCACGTGCCCGGGGCAGTCCGCGAGGATAAAGCTGCGCCGGTCTGTGGCGAAATAGCGGTAGGCGACGTCGATGGTGATGCCCTGTTCCCGTTCGGCACGCAGGCCGTCGGTCAGGAGCGCGAGGTCAATCGCTTGAACACCGGCTGCGCCGGCCCCGCCGAAGCCACGGTCCGCGGAGGTGCGGGCAACGGCGTCGAGCTGGTCGGAAAGGATCGCCTTCGAGTCGTGCAGCAGCCGGCCCACCAGGGTGGACTTGCCGTCGTCGACCGAGCCGGCAGTCGCGAACCTGAACAGTGAAGCGGATGAGAGCCCGAGGCTTGCTGCGGCGGATTCAGGCACAGTTGCGGTGGTGCTCATTAGAAATAGCCGTCCTTCTTGCGGTCTTCCATGGCGGCCTCGGAGATCCGGTCATCGGCCCGGGTGGCCCCACGTTCGGTGATGGTGGAGGCTGCGACTTCAATGACGACGTCGCGAACGGTGGCGGCCGCGGATTCCACGGCGCCGGTGCAGGACATGTCGCCGACGGTCCGGTAGCGGACCGTCTTGGTGATGACTTGCTCATTCTCGCGCGGCCGGGAGACCTCACCGACCGCGCGCCACATGCCGTCGCGGGCGAAGACCTCGCGCTGGTGGGCATAGTACAGGCCCGGCAGCTCGATGTTCTCGCGCTCGATGTAGCGCCACACATCCAGTTCGGTCCAGTTGCTGATCGGGAACGCGCGGACGTGCTGGCCCACGGTGTGCCGGCCGTTATAGAGGTTCCACAGCTCGGGGCGCTGGTTGCGGGGGTCCCACTGGCCGAACTCGTCGCGCAGGCTCAGGATCCGTTCCTTGGCCCGGGCCTTGTCCTCGTCCCGGCGGCCGCCGCCGAAGACGGCGTCGAACTTGTTGCGCTGGATCGCGTCCAGCAGCGGCACGGTCTGCAGCGGGTTGCGGGTTCCGTCCGCGCGTTCGGCCAGCTCGCCCGAGTCGATGAACTCCTGGACACTGCCGACGACGAGCCTGAGGCCCAGCCGTTCCACCGTCCGGTCACGGAACGCGATCACCTCCGGGAAGTTATGCCCGGTGTCCACATGCAGCACCGGGAACGGCACCTTCCCGGGCCAAAACGCCTTCGTAGCCAGGTGCAGCATCACCACAGAATCCTTGCCGCCGGAGAAAAGCAGCGCCGGCTTCTCAAACTCGGCAACCACCTCGCGGATGATGTGAATGGCCTCGGACTCGAGCGTGTCCAGGGACGAGAGGCGGGCCGGCGCTGCGACGCCGATTGCCGCCCCCGCCCCTGCGCCGCGCGGCTGATCTTCGATCAGCCCAGCGCGCGGCTCCGACAGGCCCGATGCCACTCCCGGGGCGGCAATCGGCGTCTCAGTAGCGTCATGGTCCGTCCCGGACAGCTCCAGGTCCTCGTTGGTGATTTGAGTGCTCATACGTGTAGTCCGCATTCTGTCTTGTCGGTTCCTGCCCAGCGTCCGGCGCGGGGGTCCTCGCCGGGCGCCACCTTGCGGGTGCAGGGCCGGCAGCCAATGGACGGGTAGCCCTGGGTAAGCAGCGGGTTGACGGGCAGGAGATTGTCATCGGAGTACTGCACCAGCTGGTCGAAGCTCCAGGCCGCCACCGGGTTGACCTTGACCAGGCCGTTGGCTTCGTCCCAGGTGACCAGCGGGGTGTTGGTGCGGGTGGGGGCCTCGTCGCGGCGGACTCCGGTGAACCAGAGCTCGTAGCCGGCGAGGGTGCGGCGCAGCGGCGCCACCTTGCGCAGGGCGCAGCACTGGGCGGGGTCGCGGGCGAAGAGGTCCTTGCCCAGGAGCCGGTCCTGCTGCTCCACGGTGGTCTCCGGCAGCACGTCGACGACGTTGACGCGCAGGCTCGCGGCCACTTCGTCGCGGGTGGCGTGGGTTTCCGGGAAGTGGTAGCCGGTTTCGAGGAACAGTACGTCGACGCCGGGGAGCTGGTCCGCGACCAGCGCCGGGAGGACCGCGTCCGCCATGGAGCAGGCGACGGCGACAGCTGGCAGCTCGAAGTTGCGGGCCACCCAGGCGATGACCTCGCCGGCCGGGGCGTCCCAGCCGAGCTCGGCGGCGCCGGTCTTGGCGAGGGCCTTGAGCTCGTCGCGGGAACGGAGGGCGGCCGTCATTGCAGATCACCTTCATCGGCGGCGAAGGCCCACTCGGCGAAGGTCTGGCCCTCGACGTGGTCGGCCACGAATTTGCGGACCACACGTTCCACATAGTCGGGCAGCTCTTCGGCTGTGACCTTGAGACCGCGCACCGTGCGTCCCAGACCCGCTTCCTCGCGGCTGTCCGAAGCCAGCCCGCCGCCCAGGTGGACCTGGAAACCCGGGGTGGGGTCGCCGTCGGGCGTGGGAAGCATCATGCCCTTGAGGCCGATGTCCGCGGTCTGGATCCGGGCGCAGGAGTTGGGGCAGCCGTTGATGTGGAGCGACAGGGCCTGCGGAAGCTGCTTAGTCTCAACCAGGTCGGCGAGGCGGTGTTCCAGCTCGGCCACGGCGGTGGCGGCGGTGACCTTGGTTTCCACGATGGCGAGCTTGCAGAACTCGATGCCGGTGCAGGCGATGGTGCCACGGCGGAACACCGACGGCCGGGCGGAGAGGCCGAGGGCGTCTAGTTCGGCCACGAGCGGTTCCACCTCGTCCTTGGGCACGTCGAGGACCACGAGCTTCTGGTGCGGCGTGGTGCGCAGCCGCTGCGAGCCGCGGGCCTCCAGGGTGTCGGCGAGTCTCACAAGCTGGCTGCCGGCGAGCCGGCCGGCCACCGGGGTGGCACCGATGAAGAACTTGCCGTCCTTCTGCTCGTGCACACCGACGTGGTCGCCGGGGGTGGCGGGCTTAGGCGCCGCGGGACCGTCGGAGAGTTTGTAGCCGAGGTATTCGTCTTCGAGGACCCGGCGGAACTTCTCCGTCCCCCAGTCGGCCAGCAGGAACTTCAGCCGGGCCTTGGTGCGCATCCGCCGGTACCCGTAGTCGCGGAAGATGCTGGTGACTCCGAGCCAGACGTCGGCGGCCTGGTCCGGCCGGACGAAGGCGCCGAGCCGCTTGCCCAGCATCGGATTGGTGGAGAGGGCGCCGCCCACCCAGAGGTCGTAGCCGGCACCGAGCTCGGGGTGGACCAGTCCCACCAGGGCGACGTCGTTGATCTCATGGACGACGTCCTGGCTGGGGTGGCCGGTGATGGCGGTTTTGAATTTGCGCGGCAGGTTGGCGAGCTCCGGGTCGCCAATGAACCGTTCGGCGAGCTCGTGGATCAGCGGCGTCGGGTCGATGATCTCGTCCTTGGCGATGCCGGCGACCGGGGAGCCAAGGATGACGCGGGGCACGTCACCGCAGGCCTCCGTGGTGGACAGACCCACGGATTCGAGGCGGCGCCAGATTTCCGGCACGTCCTCGACCCGGATCCAGTGCAGCTGGATGTTCTGCCGGTCGGTGAGGTCGGCCGAGCCGCGGGCGAAGTCCACGGAGATCTGGCCGATAACGCGCAGCTGTTCGGTGCTGAGGGCGCCGCCGTCGATCCTGACGCGGAGCATGAAGTACTTGTCCTCGAGCTCGTGCGGCTCGAGCGTGGCGGTCTTGCCGCCGTCGATCCCGGGTTTGCGCTGGGTGTAGAGGCCCCACCAGCGGAAGCGCCCGTGCAGGTCGGTGCCGTCGATCGAGTCGAAGCCGTGCTTGGCGTAGACGGACTCGATACGCTCGCGGACGTTGAGGCCGTTGTCTTCCTGTTTCCAGGTTTCGTTGGCATTCAGTGGGGCGGTGCCGTCCACTTTCCACTGCCCGTGCGGCTTGGCCGCGGGGCGGGCGGGTCGTCTGGCGCGGCCTGCGTCAGCCTGGTCCGGGGACGCTCCGGCTAGAGCTGTATCAGTCATGGATCGACTGTAGGGGTGGCCGCAATGGCGTCACAAAGGGTCAGAAACGCGGGGTCACCTAGGGCAACATTTCGTCATGAAGCGCTGCCGGCGACCGCCGCGTCACAACGCGCCAGAGCAATCTCGGCGAGCACCGGGGAGGGCAGCAGCGGTGCGGTGATCAGGTCGGCACCGGCCTTGGCGAGCTGGTCGTGGAAGAACCCCGGGGCGAGCAGGTAGGAGGCGATGACCACGCGGCCGCCCAGGTCCACCGCTCCGGCGGACAGCCCCGCGCCGGCGCCTCCCGCCGCCTCCTCGCGGAGCATGGCGACGGCGTCCGGCACCGACGGCGTCGCCGAGGCGCCGTATGCGGCCACGATCCGGTTGGAACGGAGCGAGCGCAGTTGGCCCGCGAGTTCCTCGACGTTTTCCGCGGCGGTGGCGTCGGAAGATCCCGCGGCAGCGAGGATCACGGCGTCGTTGTCGGTCACTCCGGCCTCGCGCAGCCGCTGGTCCAGTAGCGCCGCGAGCCGCGGGTCGGGGCCCAGCGGCGCCGCGGCGAGGGTGCCCGGCCGGCTCTTCACGGCCCGGGCGATGTCCACCTTGACGTGGTACCCCACGCTCAGCAGCAGCGGCACGACGACGGCGGCTTCCCCCGCCGGGAGCCCCGCCACCACGGCCGGCAGCTCGGGGTCCTGAACATCGACGTAGGCTTCGCGGACGTCGAGCCCGGGGCGCAGCGCGGCGATCCCGGCCCGCAGGGCATTGACCTCCGCGGCCCCCTGGGTGCTGGAGGTGCCGTGGGCGCAGGCGATCATGATGGGGCTATTCATAGCCGTTAGCGTAACCTTGGAGCCGCCCCATCCGCCCCCTGCAACCGACCGGGACGCCCCATGACCTTCTCCTTTAGCCTCGTTATGGTCTGGCTGGACCTGGCCGGCGTTTTCTTCTTCGCGGTCTCCGGTTCGCTGCTCGCGGCGCGGAAGCAGTTCGACATTGTCGGGTCCCTGCTGCTGGCCTCCGTGGTGAGCCTGGGCGGCGGCGTCATCCGCGACATCATCATCAACGCGGGGCCGCCGGCGGCCTTTACCAACCCCGCGTACCTCGCTCCCCCGCTGCTGGCCACGGTGTTGGTGTATTTCCTGTTCTCCAGTGTCCAGCGCTTCACCTCGCTGCTGGTCCTGTTCGACGCCGGCGGGCTGGCCCTGTTCTGCATCACCGGAAGCCTGAAGGCCCTCGCCGCGGGCATGCACCCGGTGGCGGCGGTGCTCCTGGGGGTCACGACGGCGGTTGGCGGAGGCTTGCTGCGGGACATCACCGCCAACGAAGTGCCGCAGCTCTTCGACCCCAAGGACATCTACGCCCTGCCGGCGTTTGCGGGGGCCGCGCTGACGGTGGCGTTGTCCGTCTCCGGGGTGTTCACCGCGGTGACGGCGAGTGCGGTGGCGGCCGTGGTTTTCGCCTTCCGCGTAACCGCCTGGCGGCGCCACTGGTACGTGCCGCTGGCGGTCCGCGGCTGGCACCGCCTGGGCCTGGACGCGGCCGAAAGTGGACCCCGGGATTAGCTAGGATAAGAGCATGACTGACATGTTCCTCGAGAAGTTCCGCGCGCTTGTTCCGAAGTATCTCGAAGACGAATGGCAGGAAGAGGACGGGCTGCCGGCAGACGAGCTGGATGCGGCCCTGGCCGAGCACCAGTTCCAGGTCCCGCTGGTCCTCCGGGAGTTCTACCTGGCCCTCGGCGGCTGCGAGGACCTGATGGAGGCCTACCACTACTTCTGGGACCCCGAGGAACTTGAGGTCGACGACGAGGGCTTCCTGATGTTCCTCGAGGATGAGGAAGAACAATTCACCTGGGGCTTCCGTGTGGGCGATCTTAGCGTCCCGGACCCGATCGTGTACCGCCGCAACAACGCCCGCGGCCAGTGGAAGAGCGAGGAAGGCACCTTCTCCGAGTTTGTCTTCGACATGTTCGAGTGGGCCTTCAACGAAGAGGACGAGGACTAGAGCCCCCTCCCGGCTGCCCACGCCCCGGGGCGCCGAGTTTCCCCAGGTTTGAGCCGGCCGGCCGGCGTGTTGCGCAGAACCGCCGGTCCATTGCGGCCCTTGCTGACCAAACATGGGGAGATTTAGTGGACGACCCTGCCGCGCAGCACCTGCCACACTTCCGCGACGATCTTCTCCGGGTTGAAAACGACGTCCCGGTAGCCATACCTCAACACCGCGTACCCGGTAAGGGTGCTGGCGTTGTTGCGCCGACGGTCTTTCTTGACCTGCGCCGGTTCCAAATGCGTGCCGCCGTCGATCTCCACAATGAGGAACCCTTCCAGCAGGAAGTCCACGATCCCGATCCCCGGGAGATCGACCTGGGTCTGCGTGAAGTTCCCTTCGCTCCGGAACAGGAGCCTGGCTACAACTTCGATCGCGGATCCTGCCGAACCGTCCACCAATTCCAGCGCCGCCCGGGCCGAACCGTTGCGGTTGCCGGGAAGATGCCCTCTGAGATATTCGAGAGTGGTTCGACCCTGCAGGAGGGCGCTTTCCACCATGACCACGGATTCCATGGGCGGCCGACATCGCAGGGCGTGCAGCAGAGTATCCGTCAGCCCAGCCACGGGCCGCGGGAACTCCGGCGGGACCACACTGCCCCGGTGGACAACCACCCCGAAGGCCGAACCATGGCGGCAGAAAAGGTGCAGCTGCGCCGGTTCGTGGAGTCTCCAGATCCTGTGATGTCCCGCCGCCGAGACACAGGACAGCAAGCCATTAGCCAAGACTGCGGCCACCAGGTCTGGCGCCGCACCCGGCAACGCAACGACACCATGGCGCAACCGGAGTATTTCCCCGGAGGTAAGCAAGTTGCGGATACTCCGTTCCGAGAACCCAGCCTGAAGCAGCGTTCCGGTCCGTGCTACCGAGCCGGCAAATTTCAGGTAGGTCGTGACATCCATGCGTCCAGCAGACCTGCCCACACCCACAGCGGGGAGGCTGCCCGGCTGCTATGTGGACAAACTGGCGGGCTGCTTCTCCCCAACTTCGGAGACGCCCGACGGCGGGTCGTCGCGACTTGCCGGTAATCCGACGTCCGCGGCGCCCAAAACCGGGGAGAGTCCCCCGCCCCGGCCGCCCAGCAAATCCGTGACAGGCAATTTACAGAATCACTAGACAACATGACACGACTGTCATAAGGTTGTTCATGGGTTCACCAAATGCCTCCGGTGAATCTGATGCGAACGGAGAAATGGCCCCGGTTCCGCACAACGGACGACTCGTAACGTTGTGAGGAACCGGGGCCATTCCGGTTTAAGACTCAGGCGGGATACCGCTAGCTGCTGCGGTCCACCACGGCGTGCGCGAAGCTGGTCAGCGAATCCTTGACCACGCCCGCGGGCAGCGGCGCGAGGGCGGCAATGGCCTCGTCGGCCCAGGCCCGCGCCACAACCCAGGACTCGGCGGTGACGGGGTGTTCGCGCAGCCCGGCGACGGCGGCGGCGAGGGCCTCGTCGGAGCTGAGGTCGCCATCGATGAGCTGCAGCAGCTCCACGGCGGACTGGTCGCCGTCGGCCGCGGCCTTGCGCAGCAGCAGGACAGGCAGCGTCGGCACGCCCTCGCGC
Source organism: Arthrobacter sp. 05N425 (assembly GCF_056397125.1). Taxonomy (NCBI): domain Bacteria; kingdom Bacillati; phylum Actinomycetota; class Actinomycetes; order Micrococcales; family Micrococcaceae; genus Arthrobacter; species Arthrobacter sp. 05N425. The sequence continues at coordinate 422,861 of NZ_JBFTMU010000002.1, read as the reverse complement.
AGGTCGGTGCCCGGGGACTTGCCGGACTTGACCTTGACGCCGGTGACGTCGATGACGTCGTCGGCGAGCTGGAAGGCGACGCCGACCTTTTCGCCGTACTCCACCAGCAGCGCCTCGTAGGATTCATCCGCTCCCGAGAAGATCGCACCGAGCTGGCCGGAGGCCGCCACCAGCGAACCGGTCTTGTCCGCGATCACCGAGAGGTAGTGCGCCACCGGGTCCTCGTCCGGGCGCGGCCCCACGGTCTCGTGCAACTGGCCCAGGCAGAGCCGCTCGAAGGTGCGGGCCTGGATGCCGAGCGCCCGCGAACCGAGCTCGGAGACCAGGATGGAGGCCCGGGCGAAGATGAGGTCGCCGGTCAGCACGGCAACGGAGTTGCCCCAGACCTCGTGCGCGGTGGGGGCGCCGCGGCGGAACGGGGCGGAGTCCATCACGTCGTCGTGGTACAGGGTGGCCAGGTGCGTCAGTTCGACGACGACGGCGGCCTGCACCACGGCCGGCAGCGAGGCATCACCCAGGTGGGCGCAGAGCAGGGTCAGCAGCGGCCGGATGCGTTTGCCGCCGGCTTCCACGAGGTGGCGCGACGTTGCGTCAGCCAGCGGATCCGAGTTGGCGATGGCCTCGCGCAGTTTCTTCTCCACGCGCGCGAGGTTCGTGGTGATGGCCGGGCCGAGTTCCGGGTCCCCGGCGATGGCCGCAAAACCGGCCGGCAGCTGCAGTCCGGTGGCGATGGCGGTGGTGTTGAGGCTGGGTTCGGAGCCCGGCAGGCCGTGTCCGGCGTGCGTCCAGCTTTGGTCTGCAGAGTTGGTCACGGGTTAACCCTAACTTTTTGTTGCGGAATCCGCGGATTTGAGTCTGGAACGGGCCGGGTATTGGAGGTGGCCGGGACCAGGGCTTCCAGGACCCGGATCATCCGGTCCTCGATCCCCTTGGCCGAGGGGTCGGTCAGGTTGGCCAGCAGCCGGACGACGAACTTCATCAGCACCGGAAGGGGCATGCCCGTCCGGAGCGCCAGTTTCATCACGGCCGGCCTGCCGATCACGGCAGCAAAGGCCCGGCCCAGGGTGAAGTGCGAACCCCACTGATCCCTTACGAAGTCGGCGTAGCCGGCGAGGTGGGCGTCGGCGTCGGCCCCGTTCCAGGCCGCCGAGGCGGAGCGCGCCGCGGTGTCGATGATGAACTCGGCCGCGAAACGGGCCGATTCCATGGCGTAGGAGATGCCCTCGCCGTTGAACGGGGAGACCATGCCGCCGGCGTCGCCCAGCAGCAGCAGGCCCGGCGAATAGTGCGGGGTGCGGTTGAAGCCCATCGGCAGCGCGGCGCCGCGGATCTCGCCCACCTGGTTCTCCGGCGTGAAACCCCAGTCCGCGGGCATCGCGGCGGTCCACTCGCGCAGCACCTGCTTGTAGTCCAGCTTGCCGAATTCCTTGGACGAGTTCAGGATGCCCAGGCCCACGTTGGAGGTGCCGTCGCCGACGCCGAATACCCAGCCGTAGCCGGGCAGCAGCTTGCCGTCGCGGCCCGGAAGCTCCAGCCAGCCTTCCATCCAGTCGTCGTCGTGCCGCGGGCTCGTAAAGTAGGTGCGGACGGCCACACCCAGGGGGCGGTCATCGCGCTTGTGGATGCCGAGCGAGACGGCGGTGCGGGTCGAGTTCCCGTCCGCGGCGAGGACGACGTCCGCATTAAAGTCCCGCGTTTCGCCGGTCTTGCGGCCAGCGTCGTCAAGCAGCGCGGCGCGGACGCCGGTGACCCGGCCGTCCTCGGAGCGCAGCGCCTCGGTGACGCTGTGGCGTTCCAGCACGACGGCGCCGGCCGACTGCGCGTGCCGGGCCAGCTCCTCGTCGAAGCCGAGGCGGGTGCGGATCAGGCCGTACTGCGGGAAGTCGGAGACCTCGGGCCAGGGAAGTTCGATGGTGCGGCCGCCGGCAATGAGCCGCAGGCCCTTGTTCCGCCGCCAGCCCTCGCTTTCGGGGTGCGGCAGGCCAAGCTTCTGGATCTCCCGGACCGCGCGCGGGGTCAGCCCGTCGCCGCAGACCTTTTCCCGCGGAAAGCTTGTCTTCTCCAGCACCGTGACGTCGAGGCCGGCCTGGGCAAGGTAGAACGCGGCGGTGGATCCTGCCGGACCAGCGCCGACGATCAGTACTTTCACGGCAGCTGTCGGCTAACGTTCGGGCCGGGTGATGTTGCGGCGCAGCTTGGCCACGGGGCCGGTGTGGTTGGCAAGCGCGGAGGCGCCCGCAGCGGGTCCGGCAGCCGGGCCCGCGGGCTTCTGGGCGCGGTGGACGGCGACGATGCCGCCGCTGAGGTTGCGGTACGTGACGGACTCCCAGCCGGCTTCCTGCAACCAGGCGGCGAGGTGGTCTTGGTCCGGCCAGGCGCGGATGGATTCGGCAAGGTAGACGTAGGCGTCCGGGTTGGAGGAGACCTTGACGGCGATCGCGGGCAGCGCGCGCATCAGGTACTCGGTGTACATGGTGCGCCAGAGCGGCACCACCGGCTGGGAGAACTCGGCGATGACCAGGCGGCCGCCGGGCTTGGTGACCCGGAGCATCTCGGCAAGGGCCTTCTTGGGCTCGTTGACGTTGCGCAGGCCAAAGGAGATGGTGCTGGCGTCGAAGGTGTTGTCCGCGAACGGCAGGCGGGTGGCGTCACCGGCGATGAAATCGATGTCCGGGCGGCGGCGCTTGCCGACCTTGAGCATGCCGAGGGAGAAATCGCAGGCGATCACGTCGATGCCGGCGTCGGCGTACGGCTCGCTGGACGTGCCGGTTCCGGCGGCCAGGTCCAGCACGCGCTGGCCGGGCTTCACATCCATGGCTTCAACGACGACCCTGCGCCAACGGCGCGTCTGTCCCATGGACAGGACGTCATTGACGACGTCGTATTTGGGGGCGACGTCGTCAAACATCGTGGCTACTTCGTCCGGACGCTTATCCAAGGATGCTCGGTTCACCCCGTTATTGTCTCAAATCTTCGACGCACCCCCTAACCACGGGCCGGGCCGGGGCGCGGCGCGAGGCGGGAGTAGTGTTATCTCATCATGACGAGCGCGTTCCATACCAGAATTATCAGGACCCTGACAGTCCCCCTCGATGCCGATTCGTTCCCCGGGGGGCTGCCGTCGTTTCTGGTCCGTGACGACGTACTCTGCTGGACGCGACGCGAGGCCGGCCTGGTCGGCTTCGGCGAGGTGGCCCGGTTCAGCGCCACCGGCCCCGAGCGGTTCCTCGAGGCGGACATCTGGTGGCGGCACCTGGTCCTCGAGGCGGACATCACCGACGCCGTCGGCTGCCCCGGCACCGGCCCGGTCGCCTTCGGCTCCTTCGCCTTCTCCAAAGTTTCCGAACACGCCTCCCGGCTGATCGTCCCCGAAATCGTGGTGGGCCTGCGCGACGGGAAAGCCTGGCTCACCCAGCTCACGTTCGACGACGGCGAGCTCACCGAGGCGGGCGCCCGCGCCGCCCTGCGGCGCTGGCTCGACGTGGACGGCGCAGCGGCGCCGGGGCAGACGCCGTCGCGGGAAGCCAAGCTCAGCACCGGGTCCCTCACCGAGGCCGACTGGATGGCCGCCGTTGCCGAGGGCGTCGCCGAAATCCGCACCGGGGCGCTGGAGAAGCTGGTCCTGGCGAGGGACATTGTGGCCACCCTGCCCGACGGCGTGGACGCCGCCGAGATCCTGCGCCAGCTCGCGGTCCGGTACCGCGAATGCTGGACCTATGGCGTGGACGGGCTGGTGGGATCCACCCCCGAAATGCTGATCCAGGTCGAGGGCCGCACGGCTCAGGCGCGCGTCCTGGCCGGGACCCTGGACCGGCGCGACGCCGAGGGGATGGCCGGCTCGCCGATGGAGTTTGCCGAGCGCGTGCTGGCCGGGTCCGAGAAGCAGCGGCATGAGCACGACATTGCCATCCAGTCGCTCACCACGCAGCTGGCGCCCTTCTCCGAGGCCATGAATGCGCACAGCGAGCCGTTCATCCTGGAACTGCCGAACGTCTGGCATCTGGCCTCGGACGTGAAGGCCGAACTGACCGAGGTGGAAGGCCATGTGCCCACCTGCCTGGCCCTGATCAACGCCCTGCACCCCACGGCCGCGGTCTGCGGCACCCCCACCACCGTGGCCGGAGCCCTCATCCGCAAACTTGAGCACCTGGACCGCGGCCCGTACGCCGGCCCAGTCGGCTGGCTCGACGCCGCCGGCAACGGCGAGTGGGGCATCGCGCTGCGCGGCGCGGTCATCGAGGGGCCGGACACCGTCCGGCTCTATGCCGGCTGCGGCGTCGTCGAGGGCTCCGTCCCCGAGGCCGAACTGGCAGAGACGTGGGCCAAGTTCCGGCCGATGCTGGAATCCCTCGGCATCAGCAGCTAGCCATCAGCAGCTGGCCCTGGGCCCCGACGGGCCGCTTGGCCCGCTTGGGCCGCCTCGGCGGGGCCGCCCCGGCCCGCGCGCCCCGGCCCGCGCGGGAATCCGTAATCACAGACAACCGCCGGGTGCGGCCCCTTGATATTTGGCGGCAATTAGTTATCCAATAGTGAAACTAAGTTTCCTGTGATGCACATCTCTTATTCGGCGATAGACTACAAGTCGTTTTGGACTCGCATGCCCCTGCAACAAAAGGTAAAGAAATGCTGATCTCCCGTTCCTTCCTGGCCGGCTCCGCGGCCAAGGCGGCTGCCCTCGTGGCCGTCGGCGCCCTTGCCCTGACCGGCTGCAGCTCTTCCGGCGGCTCGACGACCACCGATTCCGGCGTCAAGCTGATTGAATCCGGCAAGCTCACGGTCTGCTCGGACATCCCCTACGAGCCGTTCGAGTTCGTCAAGGACGGCAAGAACGTCGGCTTCGACATGGATCTGGCATCCGAGATCGCCAAGGATCTCAAGGTCGAGCCGAACGTCCTGACCGTGGCCTTCGAGGGCATCCAGTCGGGCCAGGCCTTGAACACCAACCAGTGCGACGTCGCCATCTCGGGCATCTCCATCACCGATGCTCGCAAGACCGTCATGGACTTCTCCACCCCGTACCTCGACGACGACCTCTCGCTGCTCGTGACGAAGGCGTCCGGGCTCAAGACCCTGGCCGACCTCAAGGGTAAGAAAGTCGGCGTCCAGCAGGGCACCACCGGCGAAGAATACGCCAAGTCCAAGGGTCTGGAGACGATCCAGTACGAGAACACCGGCCTGCTGATCCAGGCGATCAAGACCGGCGGCGTGGACGCTGCCATCAACAACCAGTCCGTTCTGGGCTTCGCCGCCAAGGGCGACAACAGCCTGGTCTTCGCAGAGACCTACAAGACCGGCGAGAAGCTGGGCGTCGCGATCAAGAAGGACAACAAGGCCATGACCGAGTCCGTGGACAAGACGCTCAAGCGCCTTGCCGACGACGGCACCATGACCAAGCTCAAGACCACCTGGTTCGGCGAAGCCGCCAAGTAACCCACCCGCCCGGACCGACCACAGCAGGGCGGTTCCGGATCAGTCGTTGGCTCCGGCCGACTCCTGGCCCGGAACCGCCCCGCAACATGTAAAAGGCAATCACATGGCAATGACTGTTCGCCAACGGGCCCGCGTCAGCCGGTCCGTTCAGTACGGACTGCTGGCACTCGCCGTCGTCCTGTTCATCCTCTTCGCCGACTGGGCCTCCATCGGCAAGGCGTTCTTCAACTGGGATTCCGCGGTCAAGCAGTTCCCGGAGATCATCACCCTGGCGCTGAAGAACACGCTGATCTACACCGCCTTGAGCTTTGTGGTGGGTCTCTCCGGCGGCCTGCTGCTGGCGCTGATGAAGCTCTCCTCGGTGGCCGTTTGGCGCTGGATCGCCACGCTGTACATCGAGTTCTTCCGCGGCGTCCCGGCCCTGCTGGTCTTCATTGCCTTCGGCTTCGGCATTCCGACGGCGTTCGGCGTCCGCTTCGACATCTACGTCACCGTGATGCTCGCACTGGGCATGGTCGCCGCGGCGTACATCGCCGAAACCCTGCGGGCCGGGCTGCAGGCCGTGCCGAAGGGGCAGCTCGAGGCCGCCCGCTCGCTGGGCATGCCCCACTGGCGCGCCATGGTTTCGATTGTCATCCCGCAGGCGTTCAAGATCGTCCTGCCGCCGCTGACCAACGAGGTCATCCTGCTCACCAAGGACTCCTCCCTGGTCTACCTCCTGGGCCTGGCAGCGTCGCAGTACGAACTCACCAAGTTCGGCCGCGACGGCATCACGCAGCCCAACGCCGGCCTGACCCCGCTGGTGATCGCCGGCGCCTGCTACCTGATCATCACCGTTCCGCTCGGAATTCTGGCCCGCCGCTTTGAATCCCGCACCGCCAAGACGAAGGGCTAGGACCATGACTGAATCAACGTCATCGGCTGCCGCGAAGCAGATCCAGGCCGCCGGGGTCTCCATCAAGGACCTCCGCAAGTCGTACGGCGCCAACGAGGTCCTGAAGGGCATCGACCTCGAGGTCGCTCCCGGCGAAGTCGTGTGCCTGATCGGGCCTTCGGGCTCCGGCAAGTCCACCCTGCTGCGCTGTGTCAACCTGCTGGAGAAGCCCAACGTGGGCACCATCCACGTCGGCGGATTCGAGTCGACCGACCCGGACGTGGACATCGACAAGATGCGCCGCAAGGTCGGCATGGTGTTCCAGCAGTTCAACCTCTTCCCGCACCTGAGCGCGCTGCAGAACTGCACGATCGCGCAGACCAAGGTGCTCAAGCGCAGCCAGGCCGACGCCTCCGACGTGGCCCGGAAGAACCTGGCCCGCGTGGGCCTGGACCACCTCGCGGACAGGTTCCCGGACCAGCTTTCCGGCGGCCAGCAGCAGCGGGTGGCCATTGCACGGGCGCTGAGCATGGACCCCGAACTGATGCTGTTCGACGAGCCCACCTCGGCCCTGGACCCGGAGACCGTGGGCGATGTGCTCGCCGTCATGCGGAACCTGGCCAAGGAAGGCATGACCATGCTGGTGGTGACCCACGAGATGGGCTTCGCCCGCGAAGTCGCCGACCGGGTGGTCTTCATGGACGGCGGCGTTGTGGTGGAGGAAGGCGCAGCCGAGCAGGTCGTCAGTGCCCCCACCCAGCCGCGCACCAAGGAATTCCTCCGGCGCGTGCTCGACCCGACGCACATCGACATCGCGGAGTAAAGCGGCGGAATCCGCTGGGCGACGCGCAAAAGCCCCTGCGCTACCGGAATTCGGTAGCGCAGGGGCTTTTGCGCGTCGTGGAATGGTTTGCGCATCACCTTCAGCATGCGGAGCGCGCACGACGGCGGGGCACGCCGGCGGCTGCCAGCTTTCGTTCCAGCCGGGCTGGCTCCATCAGGTCCGACCAGACCCACCGGACCACGCCGTTTCCCTGTGCCCGGATCCGGTTCTCCCTGTCTTTCTCGGCGACGACGGCCTGCGACGGGGTCCGGCCCAACAGAAACTCGGGCTTGACGTACTTCTCGACGCCGTCGAACTCGCCGGCAACCCGGACTCCGCCCCAGAAGTAGTCCGCGTAGCCCACGAGGCCCGCACCATCGCGAATCGCATACTGGAGTTCCGGCGCCTGGAACCCGGCTATCCGCATGAGCGCCCGGCTATATGATTCGCCTGCGGATCCGGATCTCGGATCCGCAAAATCCAGTGCCGTCAGGATCCGCCGCCGTGCCGCGGCCGAGTAATTTCCCTCGATTCCGGCCGAAAGCTGCTCCTTCGTCAAGGCTGGCAGGCGCTGCTCGACCTCAGGCCTAAGCACGTGGTCAAGCGGCACCACTGCCTCGGCAAACGGTGTAAAGGCGGCAATGTCCAGCACTGTGCGCACCCTTCCGGTCACCAATAGCCCGTCCCGTTCGACGTACTCCAATCCGGCCGGCGGCGCATAGTGCCGCAGCACGCCGGCCCGGGAGCGGCCGCCGTCGTTCTGCAGGGTTAAGGCGTGAACGGGGTGCCGGAGTCCAATAGTCGGAATCCTCCATACTGAAGCGGCGGAATGCCGGGCAAAGATCGTCGGCGCAATAAACGTCTCCGCGGCCGCACTGACCCGGACCCGGTATTGGTCCCAGGGACTCAACGCCCGCCAGGCACCCCCATCAACGTAGACGCCCTGGCGCACCCGGACCAACGCACCCGACCGGCAGCGGCTAGCCAACTCCTTGGGAGCCATTCCCCGCTGGATGTGATCGCGGGTGAGGATCAGCCTGGGCAATTCATTCATGGATCGACGGTCCCAGTCCTGCGGCGGCCGCACCATCCCGCGGCGCCAGCATGTGGACAACACGACGCGCTTCTCGTTCCGCGCTGCGCAAAGCAACTGGCGCTGCTGGTATTCGGGCCTCGCAAGGTATTTCGCGCGTCGCCATGCTCGGTGCGCGTCGCCAGGCTCGGGGCGCCGCGCCGGGCCGACGGCGAGTCGTAGCGAAAACCGGGTGCTACCGGCCCAGGACCCCGGCCACGGCGGCGGAGACGGCAGTGCGGATGCGCCCGTGCAGCTCGCGGAGGCCGTGGCGGTCCGTCCGCACTTCGATGATGCTGCGGCCCACCACGGGCTCCCCGAGTGCCGCCGCAAGGTCCGCCGTCGTACTGACCGCGCGGTGCGCGACCCCGTACGCGGCGGCGAGGGCGGCAAGGTCAACCGTGTGCGGGGTGCCAAAAAGGCGCTCGACGGCGGTGCCGTAGCGCCCGGTCCGTTCGACGGCGCCGTGCTCCAGGAGCCCGAAGATGGCCCCGCCGGCGTCGTTCAGGACCACGATCCGCAGCGCCGGCACGGTCTCCCCCGCGCCCAGCAGCAGCCCGCCGGCGTCGTGCAGGAAGGTCACATCGCCCAGCAGCACGGTGGTTTCCTGCCGGCCGCCGACGGCGATGCCGGTGGCTGTGGCGAGGGTGCCGTCAATCCCGGCCAGGCCCCGGTTGGCGAACACCGTGGCCTGGGGCTCCTGGGGCGGGGCGCCTGCGAGGTCGACGTCGCGGATCCCGTTGGAGGAGCCCAGCACGAGCTGCCCGCGGACGTGTTCCCAGACCAGGGCGCCGACCGCCGGGCCGGTGGCGGCGGGACCGGTGAGCACCAGGTCCAGGGTGTGCTGGGCGGCGGCGCCGGCCAGCAGCCAGGCATCGAGCCAGGACGCCGGGCCCCGGCCGGCGAAGTCGGCCAGGTCGGCGAGGGTCTCCAGCGGCAGTTCGGTGCGGCGGCCGGGCTCGTACCAGGCCACCGGAACGGGCTGGTAGAGGGCGGACGGGACGTCGGCGCGGGCGAGCAGGGCCGACACCGGCCGGGACAGCGTGGGGCGCCCGAACAGTACAACCCGTTCGATCGGCTGGGCGGACTCCGGGCCGAAGTGCTCCAGCAGCAGCCGGTAGGGGCCCACCGCGTTCGGACCAAACCTGGCGTTGGAGGAGGGCTCGGCGAGCAGCGGCAGGCCATGGGCGCGGGCGAACGCCTCGGCGACCGGGCCGGCGTCGTGCCCGGCCAGGACCACGGTGCGCCGCTCGGGCAGCGCCGCGGACGCGGCCGGGAAATCCAGGGCGAGCGGATGCCGCGCGGCCTGGTGGATCCTGCGGCCGGACGCTTCCCCCAGGCCGTCGCCGGCGGCCGGGACCAGCGGGTCACGGAACGCCAGGTTCAGCTGCACCGGCCCGGGCGGGATGTCCTCGAAGGCTCCGGTGGCGGCGCTCAGCGCGGTCTCGACGGCGCGGAGCGGATTGTCGCCCGCGGGCACGTCGGCGGCGAAGCGCACATGCTCGCCGAAGAGGTCCGGCTGGACGGTGGTCTGGTTGGCCCCGGTGCCGCGGAGTTCCTCGGGCCGGTCGGCGGAAAGGACCACCAGGGGCACGGCGGCGTGGTTGGCCTCCATCACGGCCGGCAGCAGGTTCCCGACCGCCGTGCCGGAGGTGGTCAGCACGGCCGCGGGGGCGCCGGTGGACAGGGCCAGGCCCAACGCGGTGAAGCCTGCGTCGCGTTCGTCGATCCGGACCAGCAGCTCCACCCGGCCGGCGGCATCGGCCTCTGCCAGGGCATAGGCCATCGGCGCCGACCGGGACCCCGGGGCCACCACGACGTAGCGCACCCCCGAGCCGATCAGGGCCGCGACGGCCACCCGTGCGGCCTCGACCGCCCCCAGCCCGCCGCCCGCAGGCACGGCCGGTTCCCCGGCCGGGCTCACATGTTCTCCGGCGTCTCGATGCCCAGCAGCTCCAGGCCGCTGGAGAGCCGCCGCAGGACCAGTCCGCACAGGGCCAGCCGCGATTCCCGGACCGTTTCGTCGGCCTTGAGCACGGGGCATTGGTCGTAGAAAGAGGTGAAAAGCTGCGCGAGCTCGAAGAGGTAGGCGCACAGCCGGTGCGGTTCGAGCAGTTCGCCGACTTTCTGCAGCGTCGCGTCGTATTCGAGCAGGTGCAGGGCCAGGGCGCGTTCGGCGGGTTCGACGACGGCGATCGCCGCCGCGGGCGCTGCGGACGCGGCGGCGGCGCCGTCGAGGTGCTGGTCCAGGGCCCCGGCCTTGCGCAGGATCGAGCGGATCCGGGCGGCCGCGTACTGGACGTACGGGCCGGTGTTTCCGGTCAGCGCGAGCATCCGGTCGAAGTCAAAAACGTACTCGGTGTCGTGCCCGGTGGAGAGGTCGGCGTACTTGACGGCGCCGATGCCCACCTGCCGCGCCGTGACCGCCCGTTCGGCGTCGCTGAGCTCGGGCCGGCTGGCGTCGATGACGGCGCGGGCCCGGTCCACGGCCTCCTGCAGCAGCGCCATCAGCTTGACCGGGTTGCCGGCGCGGGACTTGAGGATTTTGCCGTCCTCGCCGAGCACGTTGCCGATCTGGACGTGGGTGGCTTCGACCGTGTCCGGCAGCCAGCCGGCGTCGCGCGCGGTGGCCATAACCATCCGCAGGTGGACGTTCTGCGGCGCGCCCACGACGTACAGCACCCGGTCCGCCTCCAGTTCGCGGACCCGGTACCGGATCGTGGCGAGGTCGGTGGTGCCATAGCCGTAGCCGCCGTCGGACTTGCGGATGATGAGCGGCAGCGGATCGCCGTCCCGCCCGGTGAAGCCGGCCGGGAAGGTGCAGAGCGCGCCCTCGCTGATCCGGGCGATGCCGCGCTCCTCGAGTTCCTGGCACAGCTGTGCCAGGTGCGCGTCGTAGGAGCTTTCGCCGGCAATGTGGTCGTCGGTGAGGCTGATGCCGAGCATCGCGTAGATCGCGTTGAAGTAGCGCTTCGACTGGGCCACGAGCCGTTGCCAGACCGCGAACGTCTCAGGGTCCCCGCCTTGCAGTGCCACCACGCGGAGCCGGGCGCGGGTGGCGAAGCCGTCCGGGTCCGTGGCGGAGGCGTCGAACTTCGCCCGCGCGGCCTGGTAGAAGGCGCTCGGGTCATCGACCAGCAGGGCGGCCTCGGGCGAGTCCTCGCCCACCTCGAGCCAGTGCTCGATCAGCATGCCGAAGGGGGTGCCCCAGTCGCCGATATGGTTCTGCCGGATCACGGTGTGCCCCAGCGCCTCGAGCACGCGCACGATGCTGTCCCCCACCACGGTGGTGCGCAGGTGCCCGACGTGCATTTCCTTGGCCACGTTCGGGGAGGAATAGTCGACGACGACGCGGTGCAGTGGCGCGGGCTGCGCACCCCCGCCGGTGGGGGCCGGAGCGTTGAGCAGCTCCTCGATCCAGGTGCCGTCGAAGGTGAGGTTGATGAAGCCTGGCCCGGAGATCTCCACCAGGCTGCAGACGCCGTCGAGGTCCAGGGCCTCCACGATCCTCGCCGCGGCGTCGCGGGGCGGCAGGCCGACTTTCTTGGCAAGGGCCATGGCGGCGTTGATCTGGATGTCCGCGAACTGCGAGGGCCGGATCACCGGGTCCGTCTGGCGGAACTCCTCGCCGAACGCGTGGGCAATAGCTGCCTGGACTCTGGGGACAACCATTTCGGCCGGATTATTCACACTGTTCAAATTATCAGTTCCCGCCATGCCCGGACGCTCCCGCAGAAGCAACGCGGGGTCACTTCGCGCCCATCAGGCCCCCCGGAATGGGCGCGAAGTGACCCCGCGTTACTTTGAGGGGCTAGTCGTCGGCCCGGAAGACCTGGACGACTGAGGGACGCGGGATCCGGGCCTGGCCGGGCTTCGGCGTCGCACCGGCGGCGACGTAGTCCGGGAAGCGGGAGTTCTGCGCCTCAAAGCTGCCGTCCTCGCCCGGGTGCTGCACGGCGACGAAGACGTGCCGTTCCTCATCGTGGATGATGGGTCCGCAGGTCTCGGCGTCGCGCGGCACGGCAAGGAACTGCTCCACGCGGCCGCGCTCCGCACCGGCCAGGGTGACCTTGAAGAGACCGTCGGCGTAGCCGGTGGTCGAGGGCGCGCCGTCGGTGGAAATCCACAGGTTGCCGACCGAGTCGAAGGCCAGGTTGTCCGGGCAGGAGATCGGCGAGACCTGGCTGGCCGGGAAGCCGGCGAAGTACGCGGACGTGTTCTTGGCCGGATCGCCGCAGACCATCAGCAGGTTCCAGTTGAACTTCGTGGACGTCTGGTCGCCGGTCTCGGTGATTTCCACGATGTGGCCGTCACGGTTCAAGGTGCGCGGGTTGACCTCGGTGGCGCCCTCCTTGCCGGTCTTGCCGCGGTCCGTGTTGTTGGTGCACGCGACGTAGACCTTGCCGGTATGCAGGCTCGGCTGGACGTCCTCGCAGCGGTCCATCTTGGTGGGGCCGACCTTGTCCGCGGCGAGGCGGGTGTAGACCAGGACTTCCTCGACCGACATCCCGGACACCGTGGACTTGCCGCCCACCACCAGCGGGAGCCATTCCCCGGCACCGTCGAAGGCGCCGTCCGCGGGCAGCTTGCCGGAGCCGTCGATCTCGGCCGCCGGGGAGTCGCCGCTGAATTTGGCGACGAAGAGGTCGCCCTCGGAGAGCAGGGCCATGTTGTGCCGGCGGTCGGCCGCGGTCGTCCCGGGACGGTACTTGTCCCTGGAGACGAACTTGTAGAGGTAGTCGAAGCGCTCGTCGTCGCCCATGTAGGCGACGACGTGCCCGGAGGCGGCCACGATCACGTTGGCGCCTTCGTGCTTGAAGCGGCCCATCGCGGAGTGCTTCTTCGGCGTCGACGTCGGGTCCTGCGGGTCCACCTCCACGATCCAGCCGAAGCGGTTGCTTTCGTTGGCGTAGCCGGGGTTGCGGGTATCAAAGCGGGGGTCATCGAGCTCCCACTGGCGGGCCGTGGGCTTGCTGGTCAGGCCGTAGCGCTTGTCCGCGGCGGACGTTCCGGCGGAGACGAAGTAGCCGTTGAAGTTCTCCTCGCCGGAGAGGATGGTGCCCCACGGAGTGGTGCCGCCGGAGCAGTTGCCCAGGGTGCCCTTGATGGTCCGCCCGCCCGGGTCGGCAACGGTGGTGACGAGCGCGGTGCCGGCAGCGGGGCCGGTGAGTTCGTAGCTGGTGTCACTCAGGAAACGGCGGTTCAGCGGGGCGCCCTGGACGTAGCGCCACGGCTGGTTCTTGTTCTTGCGCTCCAGTTCGACGACGGTGAGGCCGTGGGCGGCGCGCCCGATGGCCCGGGTCTCGGCGGCGTCGAAGCCGGCCGGGAGCATGATGCTCTCGTTGGTGTACTCGTGGTTGGTGAAAAGCACGGCACGGCGGCCCTTGGCGTCGAGCGGCAGGATGTCCGTGTAGTCGTTGTTGTAGCCGAACTGGCGGACCTGCGCGGCGGCGCTCTGGCGGTCCACGTCGAAGGCGGGCGAGTCGTTAAAGAGCGGGTCGCCCCAGCGGATGATCGGCTGCCAGCTGAAGCCTGCCGGCACCGTGAACGCGTCGACGGCGGCGTCCACCGGGGCAATGGCGGTGAACTGCAGCTTGGACTTGCCGAAGCCGGACTTGGCGGCCGCGGCCAGGCCGGGGCCACCGGCGGCGGCCGGTTCCGCAGAGGTCACGGCGTTGCCGAAGACGACGGCGAGCGCGCCGGCGGCGCCGAAGCCGAGGGCGGCGCGGCGGGACATCGTGGCGGAGGCAATGTCGCGGAAGTAGCCGTTCGAGCTGCTGTTGCAGACCTCGCCGGAGCAGGCGTTGTCGCACTTGAGTGCACAGGTCACGGGGCTGCGCTTGCCCTTGGTGTGGCCCAGCATGGGCAGCAGGGAGAACTTGCGTCCGGAGGAGACAGACATGGGTGGGACCTTCCAGGGCAGAGGGATGCGTCCCCCCACCCTGCCAGCGCCGGACAACGCGGAGCAGTCCCCAAGGTGAAAATCGGGTGAACGCTCTCGGTTCCCGCGAAGCCCGCCGGTTGCGTCGTAAACGCCCTTTTCGGCGCCGATAAGGGCCGTTACGGAGCAGTCGTTGCTGCCAGGAGGGCGTAGACGCGCCGGAGCCGGTCCAGCCACCAGTCCCTCCGCTCCGGCGCTGCGGCGTATTCCGACAGCAGGCCCGGGTCGACGGCGACGTCGCGGAGGCGGATGGCGCCGTCGTCGGGGACCAGGGAGTCACGGGTGACATCGGCGGCGAGCAGCGACACGGTCCCCAGCCCGCAGGCGTAGGGCAGTTCAGGCAGGGCGGCGGCGAGCGCCAGCCCGGCGCGGATCCCCACGGAGGTGTCCAGGGCGGAGCTGACGACGGCGGGCAGGCCGGCCCGTGCCACGATGTCGAGGGCACGCCGCACTCCCCCCAGGGGTGCCACCTTCACCACAACCAGGTCCGCGGCGCCGGCGCGGGCCACCTTGAGCGGGTCTTCCTCCTTGCGCACGCTCTCGTCCGCGGCGATCAGCACCGGAACGCCGGCGGCCCTGAGCCGGCGGCGCACCTCCGCGAGGCCGGCGATGTCCGGCACCGGCTGCTCGGCATATTCCAGTCCGACGGCGGCCAGCCGGGTCAGTGCCTCGACGGCCGCGGGGACGTCCCAGCCCCCGTTCGCGTCGACCCGGATCGCGGCGTCCGGCAGCGCGGCGCGGACGGCGGCCACCCGGGCGGCGTCTTCGTCGAGCGTCTGGCCGGTCTCGGCGACCTTGACCTTGACGGCGTCCACCCGGCCGAAGCGGGCCAGGATGTCCGGCACCCGGTCGGCAGCGACCGCGGGAACGGTGGCGTTGACCGGGATGCTGTCCCGCAGGGGTTCCGGGAAGCCCTGCCAGCCGGCCTCGACGGCGGCGTAAAGCCAGCGGGAGGCCTCGGCGTCGCCGTACTCGGGGAACGGGCAGAACTCCCCCCAGCCGAGCGGGCCCGGGAGCAGCAGGGCCTCGCGCTCCATGATGCCCCGGAATTTCACCCGCATCGGCAGGGTCACCACCCGGGCCAGGTCCAGGAGCTCCTCCACGCCGCCGGGATTCAGGCCGGAAGGGGTGGGGCGGTCGGCAGTGATGGGCATGGCTGTACTCTACCCGCGGCTCCAGCTGCCGCCCTCGCGCCGGACGGTTCCGGGCTGCTCGAGGTCCCAGACATCGGCAGCCGCCCCGTGCGGCAGTTCCAGGCGCCATTCCTCACCCGGCGCCGGGTAGGCGCGCACCGTCGCCGGAACCGAGCCGTGACGGTAGACCTCTACGATCGATCCGTCCACGAAGATCCGCAGTTCGTCCCCGCCGGCCACGGTGTCCGCGAAGACTGCCCGGACCTGCTCGGTCGAGGCCAGGACCAGCCGGATCCGGCCCTCCCCGCCGGTGACCGCGGTTTCCGTCTGGCCGGGCAGTCGCAGGGTTCCCGCGGCACCCTTGGCGCGCTGGCGGCCCCGGTAGCCGCGCAGCTCCGGTGCCGGTTCGACGGCGAGTGCGTCYCCGTGCACCGCCAGTTGCCGGGGGAAGGTCAGCAGGCCGGCCCAGCCCGCGGCGTCCGCGGCCGGCTGGCCGCGGCCCGTGCGGCCGTCCGGGCCCGACACCTCGTCGGACCAGCCCCACAGCAGGGCACGGTCCGGCAGGGCCAGAATCTGCGGGGCGTAGAAGTCCGGCCCCAGGTCCGCCTTGCCGCCCCGCGCCGGGGTGAAGACCGGCAATCCGCTGGCGGTGTCCTCGGCGAGCGATCCCAGCAGGTAGCCCACGCCGCCGGCATGGTGGCGTTCGTCCGGGGCGGGCCGGAGCGAAGCCATCAGGAGCCAGGTCTCGGCTCCGGAGGAGTCCGGCACGCGGACCAGCTGCGGGCACTCCCAGATTTCGGCCGGCAGGTGCTTGGCGGCCAGGGTGTCCTCGGTGGTGAACCAGATGCCCTCATACCGCCAGTCGTGCAGCTCGTCGGGGCGGTAGAGCAGCACGGCCGCGTGCCCCGAGGCCAGGCCCGCCCCCCGCAGGGCAAAGCGCCGGCCCTGGAAGGTGAAGAAGGACGGACCGCGCACCGCGGTGACGTGGGGATCCGGCGGCACCCGCGCCGCGTTCTGCCCGTCCTGCCGCCAGTCGTCCGTTCCCGGGAGCCGGGGCCGGAGCGCGACCGGGTGTTCCTCCCAGCGGAGCAGGTCCGGGGAACTCAGGTGCCCCCAGCAGACCAGGCGGGGCAGCGCCGAGTCCGGGTTGAACTGGAAGAACACGTGGTACCGGCCGTCGAGGAAACACAGGCCGGCGGGACCGCCGACCCAGCCCTGCGCCGGCCGCGGATGGAAGCGGGGAAAAGCAGCGTCCGGGTGGCGTGCCGCAACCACCGCGGCGGTGGGTCCGCGGCGCTCCTGGTTGTTCATGGCATGACTCTCGTACCGTTCGCGGCGCCGGTCAATCCTCCCCGACACCGCCAGCTTCCCCTCAGAAGCCTCGCAGCGTTCTGTGGGAACCTGTAGGGGTGAGTTTTCGGCAGACACGCAGCATTCAACCCATGTCAGCGGGTGCACCGGACGTGAATCCCGCGCCCGGCCCGGCGCCCCGCGGACCGGGCAGGGCCACCGGATTCCTCTTCCTGCTGGGCACCCTTGGCTGCGTGGCTGCCCTCGCCGCCACCTACTACTTCTTCGTGCGCACCACCACCGGCCAGTTCATCGACGAATCCGCGCTGGTGGAGGCCGTGGAAATCCACGGCGCGGCCGGGAAGGCGAGCAACAAACTCCTGGACTGGCTGCCCGCGCTTTCGGCGCTGATCGCGTCCGTGGTGGTCATCTTCGTGACCGTGGCACGCCGCCGCTGGGCGGCCGCGGGCATCGCCATCGCCGCCGCTGCGGGCGCCAACGTCGCCACCCAGGTCCTGAAGGACCTGGTCCCGGTGCGGCCGTTCCGCGGGATCGAAACACTGGAATTCAATTCCCTTCCGTCCGGACACACCACCCTGGCCGCCTCAGCCGCGGCCGCGGTGTTCCTGATGGTCTCGCCGCGCTGGCGGCCGCTGGCCGGCTTCCTGGGCGGCAGCTTCGCCGTCGCCACCGGGGTCTCCACGCTCATCAACCAGTGGCACCGGCCCGCCGACGTGGTGGCCGCTTTCCTGGTGGTCGGGGTGTTCATGCTGCCGGCTGGCTGGCTGATCATGCGCAAGGGTCCCAGGTGGAACGTGTGGGACGGCTACAACGGTCACTGGGCCTCCGCCCGGCTGTGGGTTGCCGTCCCGGTGCTGGCGGGGCTCACCTCCGCAGCGGTGGCCACGTACTCGCTGCTGAAGATCGCCCCGGGACCGGGGCAGGAGGGCAGCACAACGAACTACTTCTGGGCCGGCACCTCGCTGATCGTCATCACCGGCTACCTCGCCACGGTCGCCGGTGTGTGGCTGTTTGGCCACGCCGCACGACGCCGACGCGCGGCCTCCGGCGCCTGAGCGCCCGCCCCACGCCGGGGGCCGTACCGGCCGGCAGGCCCGGTGCTGCCGCCGTCGTTCCCTTTACAACCGTCCGGGGCAGGCCCAGAATGATCACCTCCGGAGTCTCCACGGGCTCAGCAGCGCCCTGACTCCTTTCGGTTTTGCTTGCCTTCATCCTGCCCAGACCAAGGGGACGCGCCATGAGCTACAGTGATGCATCACCGGCATCCCGGCGGGCCACACGGCTGGCCTCTGTACCCTCCCAACTGCGGATCAACGCCTACCTCACAGGCTCCGTGTACGCCCGGCGCCAGGACGACCCGGGGGTCTGCGACTTCACCTTCGGCAACCCCCACGAGATGCCCGATGAAAGCTACGTGGACGCGCTCCGGGAGGTCATCACCCCGCGCAATGAGAAGTGGTTTGCCTACAAAACCAACGAAACCGCGGCCCGGGCCGCCGCGGCCGACTCGCTGCGGACGCATGTGGGGGTGGACTTCGGAACGGAAGACATCTTCCTTACCACCGGCGGGTTCTCCGCCATCAGCGTGGCCCTGAAAGCCGTCGGCGATCCCGGTGACGAGGTGATCTTCAGCCTGCCGCCGTGGTTCTTCTACGAACCCCTCGCCGTGGAGGCCGGGCTGGTGCCGGTGAAGGTCCCGATCGACGCGGACAGCCTGGACCTGGACCTGGCGGCCATCCGCTCGGCCGTCACGGAGCGCACCCGCGCGGTGATCGTGAACTCCCCGAACAACCCCACCGGACGGATCTATCCGCCGTCCCTCCTGGCGCAGCTGGCTGAGCTGCTGGAGGCCGAGTCGTCCCGCATCGGGCACCGCATCTACCTCGTGTCGGACGAGGCTTACAACCGCATCATCTTCGACGGAGCCCGCTTCCACAGCCCGGCCGAATACTATCCCCACACCCTGCTGGCCTACACCTACGGCAAGACCCATCTGGCCCCGGGGCAGCGGATCGGCTACCTCGCGGTGTCCCCCGCCATGCCGGACAGCGCCGCGTTGCGCGGGGCCATCGCGGCCTTGCAGATGGCCGGCGGCTGGGTCTTTCCGAACGCCGTCATGCAGTACGTCCTGCCGCGGCTTGAGCAGTTTTCAATCGACATCGGCCGGCTCCAGCGCAAGCGGGACGTGTTTGTGGACGCGCTCACCGCGATGGGCTACCGGCTCCGGCCGCCCGAAGGCACGTTCTACCTTTTCGTGCGCACCCCCGGCGGGGGCGACGACGACGCATTCGCCGACGCGCTCGCGGAGGACGGGGTTTTTGTGCTGCCCGGCACGCTGTTCGAGACGCCGGGGTTCTTCCGGATCTCGCTCACCGCGAGCGAGGAAATGATCGAGCGCAGCCTGCCGCTCTTTGCCGCCGCGTTCCGGCGCGCAGGCGGCGCCGGCCCCCTGCCGGCGTCCCCGGCGAGTACCTGACACCTCAGTAGTTGCGGCGGTGTTTGAGCCGCGGAATGGTGATGGCGAAGACGGCGGCCGCGGCGAAGCCGAGCACGCCGGTGGCGCCCACGCCGGCGCCCAGCGACGCCGCGGCCGTGACGCCGGAGAGCAGCACCGGCCCGCCGGTGGCGCCGGCGTCGGCCATGAACCGCCAGATACCCAAGAACTGCCCGCGGCCGTTGTCCGGCGAAAAGTCGGCTCCGAGCGTCATGTTCAGCCCGGAGCTGATGCCGTTGCCGAAACCGATCAGGAGTGCGGCGAGCAGCAGGCCCACGAATCCGGTGCTGAGTGGGATCAGCAGCATGGCCGTGCCCATGATGAGCGTGGAGGGCACCGCCACCCATTGGCGGCCCTTGCGGTCCATCAGCTTTCCGGCAGGGTAGAAGACCAGCATGTCGATGGCCCCGGAGATGCCATAAATCAGCGAGGCCTGGGTGGCGTCCATGCCCAGGTGTTCGGCCCACAGCGGGATGACCACTTGGCGGGACGCGCGCAACGCGCTGAGCAGCAGGACCCCGACGCCGACGCTCAGGAACACACCGGCGTGGGAGGCCGCGACGCTGCGCAGCGTGGGTTGCGGGGCCGGGGTGCCGGCCGTCGGCCCGGCCGCCACAACGAGGTCCGGGATGGTGACGGACAGGCATGCCGCGGCGGCCATTGCCACGACGCCGGCCCAGTAGGCGGCGGTGATGCCGCCGAACTGCATCACCGCGGCGCCGATGAAGGGGCCAATGAAGATGCCGATCCGGTTGACCCCGCCGAGGGTCGAAAGGGCCCGGGCGCGG
The DNA here is from genome assembly GCF_056397125.1 of Arthrobacter sp. 05N425. Taxonomy (NCBI): domain Bacteria; kingdom Bacillati; phylum Actinomycetota; class Actinomycetes; order Micrococcales; family Micrococcaceae; genus Arthrobacter; species Arthrobacter sp. 05N425. The sequence continues at coordinate 402,995 of NZ_JBFTMU010000002.1, read as the reverse complement.
AGGATGACCGGAACGGCTTCGGTCAGGTATTTCTGCCGGGCCAGGCTGAAGACGCTGGCGGCCATGCCGACCACCACCATCGCCGCGGCCAGCAGCCAGATCCCGGCCGGCACCAGCGGGGAAACAGCGGCGGCGGCGAGGGCGACGGCGCTCGCGGCTGCCGCCCCGACGATCGCCCAGCGCTCGCCGAACTTCAGGGTGATCAGTGACGCCGGCAGGTTAAAGAACCACGAACCGAGTCCAATGAGCGTGACGACCAGGGCCGCGACCGCGACCGAGGCGCCCAGGTCCCGGGCAGACAAGGCCACCACGGGCAGGATCGCGCCTTCGCCGATGCTGAACAGCAGTGCCGGGCCGAAGGCGGGGACGGCGATGCTGCGGAGGCTGAAGTCGGCGGGGCGTGTCGTGGTCATCCCTTCCATCCTAGGTCCGGCTGTGCCCAGCCGGCCGGAGGTTCAGCCGGACGGAGGTTCAGCTGTCGAAGTGGGTGTGGATTTCGCCGCCCGTGACGTTCTTCAGCACATCCGCCGCGACGTCGCGCAGCTTCTGGTTCCGGTTGCTGGAAACCCGGGTAAGGATGGCCATCGCCTCGTCCTGCGAGCAGCGGTTCTGCGCCATCACGACGCCGCAGGCCAGGTCGATGGAGGTGCGGTGTTCCATGGCTGCCTGCAGGTCCTCGGCTCGGGCCTGGGCGGTGCCGATCCGGACGGCCAGGCGCAGCGCCCGGCCGGCGAGGTCCGCGAACCCCGAGGCCTCGGCCACGATTGCCGCGGTGAAGACTCCGGTCGAGGACGCGAAGAAGTTCAGCGCGGCCGCCGAGTCCTCGCCGATTTCCAGGGGTACGCCGAGGGTGCTGCGGCAGCCGTGGGCGGCGAGCTGCTGCTGGTATTCGGGCCAGCGCGGGTCCGTGTCCACATTGGCCAGGAGCACGATGCCCCGGGTCCGCAGCGCCTCGATGCAGGGGCCGTCGCCCAGGCTTTGCTCGATCCGGTCGAGCATGACGGCGTTGCTGCTGCTGCCGGCCACGGTCATGGTTTTCTTCCGCCGCTGCAGCGTCACGCCGCATTCGATGTCCGCCCCGACCGAGTGGCTCAGGGTGGACGCGGAAAATTCCGCGAGGCGGTCGAGGAAGTCCTCGACGTTCTCGGTGCCCACAATGAGGTCCTGCAGCTGGATGGCGGCGTCGTTCCCGGCGTACTTGCTCATGGCCTAAATGTAGCGGCTAAACGTAGCCGTCGACGATCGCGGCGGCAATCTCCCGGTATGCCCGGCGGGTCTCGGGCCGGAGGGAATCGAGCGTGACGAGGTCGCCGTCGGCCACGCCGCGGTCGTGCGGGACGGCGATCAGCTGGCGGCAGATGCCGGAGAGGTGGTCCTCGATGGCGTCCTTGTCCACGCGCGAGGAGACTTCGTCCTTGTCCGTGATGACCACGACGGCGTTCCGTGCAAGGTCCTCGTAGCCGTGGCTGGCGAGCCAGTGCAGGGTGCTACGTGCGCGCTTGGCGCCGCTGACGGCGTAGCCAGCGGCGATGATCAGGTTGTCCGCGGACTGCAGGATCCCGCTCATCGCGTTGTGCGTGACGCCGGTGCCGCAGTCGGTCAGGGCCACGGAGTAGTAGCCGGAGATGAGCTTGCGGATCCGCAGGTACTCCTCCGCGGTGAGCGAATCGGACACCTCCGGATCCTGTTCCCCGGCGATCAGGTGCAGGCGGCCGGCATGGTGCATGTAGCGGGCCAGGGCCGTCAGCGAGTCGATGGATTCGACGTTGCGGAGCAGGTCGCTGATGGTCCGCGGGGCCTGCTGCTGGTAGATCCCCTCGCCGAGGGCGCGCTCCACGAGGTCGCCCGAGTCCGGGTTGGCGTCGATCGCGCAGGGCGGATCGCCGCGGTATTCGGCCAGGGTCAGTCCGACGCCCACCGTGGTGGAGGTCTTGCCGATACCGCCCTTGAGGCTCAGCACGGCGGTGTTGTAGCTGCCCTGGAGCTGGCGGGAAATCCGGCGCGCGAGCTCGTCCTCCTCGCGTTGCCGGGCACTCGGTCCGAGGTTCAGGCTGCCGCCCGTGAGGTTGTAGAGGGCGCCGCGGAAGCCGCCGACCGGACGGGGCTTCTGTTCGCGGACAAAGAGGCCTGGCGAGCTGATGAAGTCCGGCATCGGCGCGTCGGCCAGGGCGGCGGCACGGCTGGCCGAGCGGGTGGCGCGGGTGGGCTGCGGCGGCACGGAGGCGGCTGCGGCGTCGGGGACGGGGACGGCCAACTCTTCCGGCTCCTGCGGCACTGCCGGCGCCGCCGACGTCGGCGGGGCGACGGGCGGCCGCGGCGCCGCCGGGACCTGGCTGATCACCGGAGTGGCTCCGGTAGCAGGGTTTCCAAAGCGTTCATCGGCGGCCTCGGCGGCCTGGGCCCAGGAGCTGCTGCGCGGCGGGGCCGGACGGGCAGGGGCTTCCGAGGGCTCCGCGGGGATGCTGCGGGGGTTGACGACCGGCATGGTTCCTGTCCGGACAGCTGGATTCTCACCATCGGCACGACGCAGGTCGCGGCGACGGCGAAGTTCAGGCTGTCCTGAGTTTTCAGCAGTGGCAGCTGAGTTGTCTTCCACCGATTCGGGCATCTTTTGGTTTCTCCCCCAGGACTCACAGCGGAGCACGCTGCGGCGCTTGTTGTGACTTCTTTCAAAGAGCCAGTCTAGGCGCAGTCGCCAGCACGCTTAGCTTCGGCCGGATCCGTGGCCCGTCTTGGGGCCCGCCTCAGTGGTGGGCGCGGGTCTCCTGCAGACGCCGGATGAACCACCGGGACTGCTCCGGTCCGTACGGAAGGATCGGTACGGCTTTGGTGGCGTCGTTCGGCGTCTCGCGGGTGGCCTGGGTGGCCTGCCGCACGGCGGTGCTCATGGTGTTGGCCATGGTTTTGACGAACTGGTCGCTGCACGGTTCGCCGTGGCCCGGGATCAGGAATTCGTAGCGGTGCCGCAACGCGGACAGGTGCCGCAGGGCATCGGCCCACTCCTCCGGGAAGGAATCCTCGAAGGACGGGTGTGCGCCCTGTTCCACCAGGTCACCGGCGAACAGCGTGGTGCCCGTCCCCACGAGCAGGTCGCCGTCGGTGTGCCCGCGTCCCAGGTAGAACAGTGTTGCCGTCTGGCCGCCCAAGTCCACCAGGACGGGCTGGTCCTTGACGATCGCGTTCGGCACCACCAGCTCCACCGAGCTGCCCTCGCCGGCAGCCATTTCCGGTTCCGCCGCCGCGACGAAGTGCCGCTGGGCGTCGCCGTTCTCTTCGATGTCCGCCGCGCAGTTTTCGTGCCCCCAGAACTCGGTCACGCCGTCGTCAGCGAAAATGGCGTTGCCGAAGAAGTGGTCGTAGTGGGCATGCGTGTTGACGACCACCAGCGGCAGCTGCGTCTTTTCGCGCACGGCATCGAGGATCTCCCGGCCCTGCCGGGGCCCGCCGCCGGTGTCGATCACCATGGCTCGTTCGGTGCCCACAACCAGGCCGGTGTTGAGCAGGGATCCTTGGGTGGTCAGTACGTAGTTGTCCTGACCGACCTCGAGCCATCGTGACATGAAATCTCCGTATTCCGGCGGTGCGCCGGCATGGTTGGTGCGATGTTCTGGCCTCGATTCTACCCGCGGGGCAAACGGAAAGCCCGGAAGCGGCACCCGTCCGCGTCCGGCAACTTGCCCCCTGGGATCCAGCTGTCTAGGCCGGCAGGATGCCCGAGCGGCTGAGGAGCGCCCGTGTTTTCGGATGCTGCGGCGCGGTAAAAATCCGGCTGGGCGGCCCCTCTTCCACGATGACTCCCTGATCCATGACAACGATCCGGTCTGCTATGTCCCGGGCGAACTGCATCTCGTGGGTGACGATCACCATGGTTGTGCCCTGCTGGGCGATTTTCTTGATCACGGACAGAACCTCGCCCACCAGCTCCGGATCCAGGGCGGAGGTCGGCTCGTCGAACAGCATGACGCTCGGCTCCATGGCCAGGGCCCGGGCAATGGCCACCCGCTGCTTCTGGCCTCCGGAGAGCTTGCTGGGGTAGTTGTCCATCTTGTCGCCCAGGCCCACCATTTCGAGGTTGGGGACAGCCACTTTCCTCGCTTCCGCCGCTGAAAGCTTCTTGACGTCGCGTAACGGCGCCATGACATTCCCCAGCGCCGTCTTGTTCAGGAACAGGTTGAAGTGCTGGAATACGAAGCCGATGTCCGTTCGCTTCTGCGCGGTGATGGACGCCTTCTCGGCGATGAGTTCGCCACCGCGCTCCTCGTAGCCGATCAGGTGGCCGTTGACGTAGATGCGTCCCGCGTCGATGGTTTCAAGCTTGTTGATGCAGCGCAGCAGGGTGCTTTTGCCGGATCCGCTGGAGCCCAATATGGCGATGGTTTCGCCGCGGTGCACCACGAGGTCCACGCCTTTGAGGACTTCCACCCGTTTCTGCACGTGCGGTTTGCCGGAAAGCCTTCTCCACAAGGTCGGTTTCGTCTCGGAAACGAACGTCTTGTGGACGTCGCGGACGTCGATGATGGTCTCGTCAGCCATTGGCCCGTGCCTTTCGTTCAAGCACCACCACGACGCGTGAGAGTGGGAGGCTGATGATCAGATAAAGAAGGGCCGCGGCGGTATAGATGGCCGTGGTCTGGAATGTCTGGCTGTTGAGGATGTTGGCGGTCTTCAGGATCTCCGTCACGGCGATCACCGACGTCAGTGCGGTGTCCTTGATCATCGCTATGAAGTAGTTGCCAATCGGCCCCATGGAGACCACGAAGGACTGCGGAATAACCACCTTCCACAGCGTCTTGGAGGGCGTGTAGCCCAGGGACAGCGCGGCTTCGGTCTGGCCATGCTCCACGGAGAGGATCGCGGAGCGGAAGACCTCGGACAGGTAGGCCGCGTAGTTGAGGCCCAGGCCCAGGATGCCGGCCGGGACAGGTTCGATGCTCACGCCGATGCTGGGAAGGACGAAGAAGATGTAGACAAGCTGCACCAGCAGCGGAGTCCCCCGGATCACTTCCAGGTACACCGTGGCGATGCCGCGGAGGATTTTGATCGAGGAGATCCGGGCCAGGGCAATCAGGAGGCCCAGCACGAGGGCCAGCGCCATGGCGCCAAGCGCCAGTTGCACGACGACGGGAACGGCCTGCAGGAGTGCCGGGAACACGGCCATGGTGTTGGTAATAAAGTCCACTGAAAATCCCTAGGTTAGGGTCGGGCGGGGCCGGCGTGCTCCGCGGTTGCGGATCGCACGCCCGCCGGCCCCGCATGAAGCTGGAACTTATTTGACGGCGTTGGCTTCGGTCAGCCCGTATTTCTTGAGGATCTCCAGGTACTTGGGGGTCTTCTTGAGGTCAGCCAKCCCGGAGTTCAGGTCCTGCAGCAGCTGCGAATCCTCTTTGCGGACGCCGGCCCCGATGATGCCCGGGTAGAACGGCTTATAGGGTGAGACGAGCTTCAGCTTGGGGTTCGGCTTCTGGACCAGGCTGTAGCCGATCACGGCGCTGTCGGTGAAGACCGCATCAACCTGCTTATTTTCCACGGCCGCAAGCAGTGAAGCCTGCGAGTCGAACAGCTTGACCTGGCTGCCGCCAAGGCTGTCAACGAGGTCCTTGAACACGGTGCCCGTCTGGGCGCCAAGAACCTTGCCCTTCACGTCGTCGCGTGAGGCCAGCGTTGAGTCTGCCGGGACCACCATCGCTTCACCTTCTGTGTACCAGGGGTCGGTGAAGTTGATCTGCTTCTTGCGGTCGTCGGTGATATACATGGCGTCCACGATCACGTCGGCTTTTTTGGCGTTGAGTGCGGCGATCAGGGTCGCGTATTCGGAGGTGAAGACTTTGATCTTCCAGCCCTTGGCCTGGGCGATGGCGTTGATCATTTCCCCGTCAATGCCCTTGAGCTCGCCGGAGGCTTGGTCTGTGAAGGAGAAGGGGGCGTCGTTGGACGTGGCGATGGTGATGGTCTTCTGCTCACCGCCGCCGCTGGCCCCGCCCCCGCCGCCTCCGGAGCCACAGGCGGTCATGGCGAGGGCCACAGCAACGCCCATGGGCACCAATGCAGCGAAACGCTTGCGGAGGATTTTTGTATTCATCATGAGGCGCCTTTTGCTAGTGATGGATTTCTACCGGTTGAAGCGGTCGAGCCGCAGAGTGGCAGTGGCCTTATGGGCTGCCATTCCCTCGGTGTCGGAGATCGTGGTGACGTAGTTGGCCAGCCGCGGGGTTGCACTTTTTTCGACCCGCTGGAAGGTAAGGGGTTTGAGGAACCGGGACACGGAGAGCCCGGCGGAGGACCGGGCGCCGCCTCCGGTCGGAAGCACATGGTTCGTGCCGGAGGAGCCCTTGTCCGAGTAGGCCACCGTGGACCACGGGCCCAGGAAGATGGAGCCGTAGTTCTGCAGGTTCTGGTGGTAGTAGACGTCGTCCGAGGTCTGGATTTCCAGATGTTCCGGTGCCAGCAGGTCCATGATCCGCACTGCCGTTTCCCGGTCCTCGGCCACATACACGGTGCCGTAGTCCCGCCAGGCCGGCCCTGCAATGTCCCGTGTGGCCAGCGTCCGCAGCTGCTTGCTGATGTGCCTGATGACCTCTTCTCCCAGCTCGTGGGAGGTGGTTACGAGGGAAGCCGGCGACTGCGGGCCGTGTTCGGCCTGGCCGAGGAGATCAGCGGCCACGAGCTCCGCATCGGCAGATTCGTCGGCGATCACGGCGACCTCGGACGGACCCGCCAGCAGGTCGATGCCGACACGTCCGAACAGCTGCCGCTTGGCCTCGGTCACGTACGCGTTGCCGGCGCCGACCAGAATGTCGACCGGTTGCTCCCCCAGGAGCCCAAAGGCCATGGCGGCCAGGGCCTGCACCCCGCCGAGGGCAAACGCCCTGTCCACGCCGGCCAGGTACGCGGCGTACAGCACTGCGGGGTTGCCCCCGCCCTGGGCGGTTGGCGGCGTGCAGGCCAGGACGTTGGGAACGCCGGCGGCCTTGGCGACCCCCACCGTCATGAAGGCGCTGGCAAGGATCGGAAACCGTCCTGCCGGGAGGTAGGCGCCGACGCGCGCCACCGGCACGTACTTTTGTCCGGTAAAGACTCCCGGGATGAGCTCGACTTCAAAATCGGTGAGGTGTTCGCGTTGCTCTACCGCGAACAGCCTGGTCCGTTCGGCGCTGGCCAGCAGGGCCTCCCGAAGCTCCGGGGAGAGCGACTCACCGGTCTTTGCCAGCTCGTTTTGGCTGATCTCCAGGTTCGTGCCCTGCCACCCGTCCAGGTCCCGGGCGTACTCGGTGACCGCGTCCATTCCGCGGGCCTCGATCTCGCCGAGCATCGCGGATACCGTTGCCACCACTTCGGGAAGCCTTTGCGCTGGCACGTCCTCGATGGCGGGCGCCTTGAGGGTGGTGAAGTTTCCCGGAATGTGAGCCTTGTCACGCTGGGTGATGTGCATGGCCTAAAGCTACTGACGCGTGTGCCATCGCACAACGGGACCCAAACATGTGCCTCATACAGGGTGGCCCTATGCTTAAGCCAGCTGATTTTGCCCGCGCCACCCGAGCGGTCCACCCCGCACCATTGTCCGCAAACCTGCCGAATGTCTTACTGAGAGCCAGGGTTAGCCATGACACTCGCGCAACTCCGGGCCTTCTTAGCGGCCTACGAACTCGGTTCCTTCACCGCTGCGGCACGAAAGCTGGAAACAAGCCAGGCCTCCGTCTCCGAACTCATCAGCCGGCTCGAACATGAGCTGCAGCACAGCCTGTTCACCCGCGGCGGCCGGCGGCTCATTCCTACCACAGCGGCTGTGGAACTGCGGGTCCACGCACTGCAATCGGTCACCTCGTTCGACAACGGAGTCGAGGCGCTGAGGTCCATGTCGGCGCTGGAGGGAGGCGTCTGCACTTTTGGAGTGCTGCGGTACGGAGCCCACTACGACCTCGCCGACCTGGTGCAGCGCTTCCACCGCCGGTACCCCAAGGTCAGGGTGCGCCTCGTCGGGTTGAACTCGGTGACCGTGGCCGAGTCCGTGGCGTCGGGAGAAATAGAGGCCGGGCTGATCGTGCTGCCGGTGGCGGAAACGGGCCTTCAGGTTCGGCCGCTCTTCCGGGACGAAGTCTTCTTCGTGTCGGCCACCCGGCATCCTTCACGCGGCCCGGTCACCATTGAGGAGCTCGCTGAGTCGAAACTGGTCCTCTATGACGCCTTCGCCGGCTGGCGTGACCCCACCCGCCGGCAGATTCTGGAACGCGCCCATCTCAAGGGGCTGAAAATCGATCCGGCCATCGAGGTGGAACATGTCGACACCGCCCTGGGCCTGGTCGCCGCAGGGGCGGCTGACTCTTTTGTCCCCCAGGCGATTGTCAGAGGACCCGGTTTTCCGAAAAACGTCCATGCCGTCCCTTTCGCCGAGCCCTTGTTCGACACGATCGCCCTCATCCAGCGGGAGGGCGCCTACTTGTCGCCGGCGACCCGGAAGATGGCCCAGATGGCAGCGCGGACGTTGCTGTCCAAAGTGCCGCCGGGCCAGGTCCCGGGCCGCGGCACCGTGCACTAGCCGGCAGTCTCAGAGATCGGCCAGCACGGCCCCCGGGTTCTCGATCGCATCGGCGACGTAGCGCAGGAAACCGCCGGCGGTTCCGCCGTCGCACACGCGGTGGTCGAAGGTGAGCGTCAGCTCGGTGACCTTGCGGACGGCAAGCTCCCCGTTGACCACCCACGGCTTGTCGATGATGCGTCCGACGCCGAGGATGCCCACCTCGGGGTGGTTGATGATTGCCGCGGAACCGTCCACGCCGAAGACGCCGTAGTTGTTCAGCGTGAAAGTGCCGCTGCCCAGCTCCGCCGGCGTGGCTTTACCGTCGCGGACGACGGCGGTGAGCCGCCGGATCTCCGCATCCAGTTCCCGGGCGCTGAGTTTGTCCGCGTTCCGCACGGAGGGGACCATCAGACCCCGGTCCGTCTGCGCCGCAAACCCCAGGTTGACGCCGTCGAAGGCCACGATTTCCTGGCTGGCCCCGCCCGTGGTGTCCTCGGTGGTGACGATCCGGGTGTTCAGCTCCGGGAACTTCTTGAGCCCGGCGGTGACGAACCGGGCAATGAACGCCAGCAGCCCCGGGGCGTGGTGCGGATCCGTCTTCTTCAACGCGGCACGAAGCTCCACGAGCGCCGTGGCGTCCACGTCCACCCACACGGTGGCTTCGGGAATCTCGGAACGGCTGCGGCTCATGTTCGCGGCCACGGCCTTGCGCACGCCCCGGACCGGGGTGCGCCCGGAAATGCCCAGCCCGGTCCGCGCATCGGTGCCACCGGCGGCGGGCAGCGCCGTTTCCGCCGGCTGCGCCGCGGGTCGCCCAGCTGCCGGAGCCGGCTTGATCAGGGCCTCGACGTCGCGGCGCATGATCAGCCCGCTCGTCCCGGAACCCTGCAGCTCCCCTAAATCAACCCCATGGTCCCGCGCCATCCGCCGGACCAGCGGAGAAATGACGGCCCCCAGCTTCCCCGGAACCCGCGTCCGCATCAGCAAGAGATCGTCCGCAGCCTTCTCCGCCGCAGACACCTGAGCCACAGGCTCGGCCAATACGGCCCGCTTAGGTGCCCGCGTCCGCCGAGCAACCCCGTGCCCGCCCGGAGTCCCATACCCAATCAGCACATTCCCGGACCCGGCTTTCTCCTCCTCGCGGTAGCGAAGGGGCGGGGGCGGCATTGCCTGTGGCGGCGCCACTGGCGGCATCATCCGCGCCGGCCTCCCGGGCACCCGTACCGGGGGCCCCACCGCCGGACACGGAGACACCAACAGGAGTCACAGAAATCAGCGGCTTGCCGACGTCGAGCGTCTGGCCGGGCTCGCCGTGCAGCACGGCGACGGTGCCGGCGTACGGCGAGGGGACCTCGACCATGGACTTGGCCGTCTCCACCTCGGCGATCGGCTGGTCGACGCGGATCTCGTCACCCACGGCTACGAGCCAGCTGACGAGCTCGGCTTCGGTGAGGCCTTCGCCGAGGTCCGGCAGGAGGAATACTTTCGGTTCGGTCATGGTCAGTCTTCCCACTGGAGGTCGTCAACGGCGTCGAGGATGCGGTCCACGCCGGGCAGGTAGTAGTGCTCGAGTTTCGGCGCCGGGTACGGCACGTCGAAGCCGGTGACGCGGCGGATCGGCGCGGCCAGGTGGTGGAAGCAGCGTTCCTGGACCCGGGCCACGATCTCGGAAGCCACGGAGGCGAAGCCGTGGGCTTCGGCGATGACAACGGCGCGGCCGGTTTTGCGGACCGAGGCGCAGACGGTCTCGTCGTCGAACGGCACGATCGAGCGGACGTCGATCACCTCAAGTGAGCGGCCCTCCTCGGCGGCGGCGGCCGCGGCGGCGAGCGCCGTCGGGACGGACGGGCCGTAGGCGATCAGTGTGGCGTCGGTGCCGGGACGGGCGACGGCGGCGCGGCCCTCGGAGGAGGTCCCGCGTTCGGCGTTCGCGGCGTGCTCGGCCCGCAGCGCGTCCAGGTCCACCTGGTCCTTGGACCAATACAGCTTCTTGGGCTCCATGAACATCACCGGGTCGTCCGAGTCGATGGCTTCGCGGAGCATCCGGTAGCCGTCGGCCACGGTGGCCGGGGTGAAGACCTTGAGGCCAGCGGTGTGGGCGTAGTAGGCCTCGGAGGAGTCGCAGTGGTGCTCCACTCCCCCGATGCCGCCGGCGTACGGGACGCGGATGACGATCGGCAGCTTCACGGTGCCTTTGGTGCGGTTGTGCATCTTGGCGACGTGGCTGACGATCTGTTCGAACGCCGGGTAGGCGAAGGCGTCGAACTGCATCTCGATGACCGGGCGCATGCCGTTCATGGCCATGCCCACGGCCATGCCGACAATGCCGGATTCGGCCAGCGGGGTGTCGAAGCAGCGGCTCTGCCCGAAGGTCTTGGTGAGCCCGTCGGTGATGCGGAAGACGCCGCCGAGCATGCCGACGTCCTCGCCGAAGACCAGGACCGAGGCATCGGCGTGCATGGCGTCGGCCATGGCGGTGTTCAGCGCCTTGGCCAGGGTGATGGTCTGCGGGCCGGTCTTTTCGGCTTCTACGGCGGCCTTGGCTGCGGCCCGGGCCGTGGCGGAACTGACGTTGTTGTTCGCCTCGGAGGAGGTGGTGACGGTGGGGCTCATTGTGCGGACTCCTCGGAAGTCGTGGCGGAGGCGGCGTCGCGTGCCAGTTCGTCGGCGAGCATGGCGGACTGTTCCTTCAGCTGCGGGGTCGGGGCGGAGAAGACGTACTTGAAGAGGTCCTGGGGATCTACGGGGACATCCTCGCCCAGGCCCTCGCGCAGCTGCGCGGCTACGGTTTCGGCCTTTTCCGCGATCCGGGCGGCGCCGTCGTCGTCGAGCAGTCCGCGCTCCGTCAGGTAGGTTTTCATCCGGCTCAGCGGATCCTTGGCGACCCATTCGGCCACTTCGCTGTCCTGACGGTAACGGGTGGCGTCGTCGGCGTTGGTGTGGGCCTGCATCCGGTAGGTGTGCGCTTCCACCAGGAGCGGGCCGGAACCGTCGCGGGCCAGTTTCACGGCCCGGCCGAGTACGGCCAGGAGCGCAACAATGTCGTTGCCGTCCACGCGTTCGCCGGCCATGCCATAGCCGACGGCCTTGTGCGCGAGCGACGGCGCGACCGACTGGTGCGCGAGCGGCACGGAGATGGCGTACTGGTTGTTCTGGACGAAGAAGACCACCGGGAGGTGGAACACGGCGGCAAAGTTCAGTGCCTCGTGGAAGTCGCCCTCGCTGGTGGCGCCGTCGCCGCACATGGCCAGGACAACGGTGTCCTCGCCGCGGAGTTTGGCCGCGTGGGCGACGCCGACGGCGTGGAGCAGTTGGGTGGTCAGCGGCGTGCACTGGATGCCGACCTTGTGCTTGGCGGGGTCGTAGCCGCCGTGCCAGTCGCCACGGAACAGCGTCATGGTCTGGACCGGGTCCACGCCGCGGGCCATCACGGCCACCGAGTCGCGGTAGGTGGGGAACATCCAGTCCCCGTCGGAGAGGCAGAGCGCCGCCGCGACCTGGCAGGCCTCCTGGCCGTGGCTGGAGGGGTAGACGGCCATCCGGCCCTGGCGGACCAGCGCGGAGTTTTGGTCGTTGACGCGGCGGCCGACGACTAGCTGCTCGTAGGCGGCCATCAGTTCCGCGTCCCCCGGGAGGCCGTATTCGTGGCCGGGCTGGGCGCCCTGCTCCGTGTGCGCGTTCGGCGCGCCGTCGGGTCCCACGATCTGGATCGGGTGCCGGGCGGGAAGCATGTAGTCCTCGACCGTGATGCCGAACTTGCGCACGGCCTCGCTGGCGGGATTTTCCGTCGCGGCGGAGGCCGCTTGCCCGGGGGCCGGCTGCTGCGCGGCCACAGGCTGCTGCGCAGGGTGGTCTGCGGAGATCGTCATTGGTCCGTCTTTCTGTAGCCACTATTCGCTCCCAGTATGGTCCCGGGGACCGTTTCGTATCCACCCCCGGGCGGAATCATGGAGAAGTCCCGGATTTTGCCCTAACCTGAAAGACAAAACGTAAATGTGAGCTGGATTACCGGCGGAGGTTGTGGACAAATGGCAGAGGCGGAAGCGGACCAGGCGGTACCGCTCGACGACGTGGACCGGAACATCATCGCCGAACTGACCCGTGACGGCCGGATGTCTGTGACCCAGGTGGCCGAGAATGTCCACATTTCCCGCGCCCACGCGTACACCCGGATTGCCCGGCTGACCGGCGAGGGGGTCCTTACCAAGTTCACGGCGCTCGTGGATCCGATCAAGGCCGGGCTGAAGTCATCCGCCTACGTGACGCTGAAGGTGCGCCAGCATTCCTGGCGGGAGCTTCGGGAACTGCTCCGCGCGATTCCCGAGGTGCACCACATCGCCCTGGTGGGCGGTGACTTCGACGTCATTCTGCTGGTCCGCGCCGTGGACAACGTGGACCTGCGCCGGGTGATCTTCGACCAGCTGCAGTCCATGCCCGGGGTCCTGGACACGCAGACGTTCCTGGTGTTCGAGGACCTGGATACCCGCTAGCCGCCCCGAGCCGCAGGGCTCCGGTCAGTTCACGAAACCCTTGAGCCAGATCTTGAGTTCTTCGCCGAACTCAACGCGCTCGCAGGCGATGGTGATGACGGCCTTCAGGTAGCTGAGCTTGTCTCCGGTGTCATAGCGCCGGCCCTTGAAGACCACGCCGTAGACGCCGGAACCTTCGCCCTCACCGACGGCCAGGGACTGCAGCGCATCCGTCAGCTGGATCTCGCCGCCGCGCCCCGGCGGGGTATCCTCCAGGACGCCGAAAACAGACGGGTGCAGCACGTAGCGGCCGATCACGGCAAGGTTCGAGGGCGCCTCGCCGGCGGCCGGCTTCTCAACCAGGCTGTTCACCCGGACGAACTCCTCGCCCTCGATGGCCGTAATGTCCGCGCATCCGTAAGCGCTGATCTGCGAAGGATCCACCTCGATCAGGGCAATCACCGATCCACCCGTCTTCTGCTGCACCTCCATCATGGTGGTGAGCAGGTCCTCGGCTTCATCTATCAGGTCATCGCCCAAGAGGACGGCAAACGGCTCGTCGCCCACATGCTGGCTGGCGCACAGCACAGCGTGCCCCAGGCCCTTGGCCTCTCCCTGCCGGACGTAGTGGATGGGTCCGAGGGCGGAGGCCTCGTGAACCGCGGCCAGGCGCTCCGTGTCGCCCTTGAGCTCCAGCGTCCGCTCGAGCCCGGGCGCCCGGTCAAAGTGGTCCTCCAACGCGCGCTTCTGCCGCCCCGTAATCATCAGCAGGTCCGTGAGCCCGGCCCTGACAGCCTCTTCGACCACGTACTGGATGGCCGGCTGGTCCACCACAGGCAGCATTTCCTTAGGCATCGCCTTCGTTGCCGGCAGGAAGCGGGTGCCCAGTCCAGCGGCAGGAATGACAGCCTTAGTTACAGATTTCCCCAAAGTCATAACCGAACATTACAAGCGCGTTCCGGAAATGAGAATGCTTCGTAGCAAAGACGAGTACTAGCGCAGCCAGGGCTTGGTAAGGCGCAGGAGCGGCTATCTGCCCTTGAAAACCGGGGCGCGCTTCTCCTGGAAGGCCAGGAAACCCTCGGCGTAGTCCTCGCTCTTGCAGAGGCGGGCCTGCTCGGCGTTCTCCTCCTCCATAGCCTCCCAGAGGCCAAGGCGCTGGTCGCGGATATGTGCCACCAGTTCCTTGCTGGCGTTGAACGCTCCGGTGGCGCCGGCGGCCACCCTGGCGACGATGGCCCGGGTGTTCTCCAGCAGCTCCTCCGCTGGCATGGCGCGGCTGAACAGTCCCTGCGCCACCGCCTCGGCGCCGCTCATGAGCTCCGCGGTGTAGATCAAATCGAGGGTGCGGTGCATCCCAAGCCGTTCGGTGAAGTACCAGTGCCCGCCGGAGTCCAGCGTGGCGCCGAGCTTGGCGAAAGGGGAACCGAACTTGGCCGTGTCCGCGACGTAGACCACGTCCGTGGCCAGCAGCAGCCCGAGCCCCACCCCCAGGCAGGCGCCCTGCGCTGCGGCGAAGGTGGGTGCCGGGAAGGAGCTCATCTTCTTTAGCAGCGGCTGGACGAGTCCGCCCAGGTAGGCCTGGGCGTCGTCGCTCTCCGGAGTCACGCCGGCGATGTCCCTGCCCGCGCAGAAGGCACGGCCCTCGCCGCACAGCAGCAGTGCCCGCACCTCCCCGCGCGCGGCGGCGTCGGCGGCGTCGTCGTACGCCTGTGCCAAATCCTGCAGCGCCTGCTCGTCCAGCGAGTTCAGCTTCTGCGGCGCGTCCAGGACAACCTCGGCGATGCCGTCGGCGATGGTCAGGGAAATCATGCGGCTCCTTGGATGGGTGAAGGCTTAGACGTCGAAGTCGACGGTGACTTCGGCGGTGGTGGGATGGGACTGGCAGGTCAGCACGTAGCCCTTGTCCAGTTCGTCCTGCTCCAGCGCGTAGTTCTCGTCCATCGTGACCGAGCCGCTGACCACCTTGGCGCGGCAGGTGCCGCAGACGCCGCCGGCGCACGCGAAGGGGACGTCCGGCCGGACCCGCAGGGCCGCGTTGAGGATCGATTCGCGGGCGTGTGTGGGGCTGGCGACCTCGCCCTGCAGTCCGTCGAGCTTGAAGGTGATCTTGTACGTCTCTTTGGACTCGTCCGCGATCACCGGCCGGCCGATGTTGCCCTCGGGGCGGTCCGGTTTGCCGGAGCTGAACAGCTCGAAGCGGACGTGTTCCGGCTCCACGCCCCGGGCCGCAAGGGTGTCGCGGCACAGCTGGACGAGCTCGAACGGTCCGCAGAGGAACCATTCGTCGACGTCGTCGGCGTGGATCGCGGTGCCCAGCAGCGCCTGGAGCTTTTCGGCGTCGATCCGGCCGCTGAGCAGCGGCGCGATCCGCTGTTCGCGCGAGAGCACATGGTGCAGCGCCAGGCGCGACGGGTACTTGTCCTTGAGGTCCGCGAGTTCCTCAAGGAACATCACGTCCATGGCGGCCTTGTTGGCGTAGATCAAGTCGAAGCGGGTATCCGGGTGGGCAGCGAGCAGCGTCCGGGCGATCGCGATCACGGGAGTGATGCCGGATCCGGCGGCGATCGCGACAAACGATCCGGGCTCCCCCGCCAGCTCTTCCGGATGGTTCATGGAGTTCATGACGTTCTGTTCCACGGGCTTGCCGTCGCGGCCGTGCTTGGACACAAAGGCGCCCATCGGGCTCATCACGTCCAGGACGTCGCCGGCCTTGAGCTCGGAGTTGGCCCAGGTGGAGAAAAGGCCGCCGAGGTCCTTCTTGATGGCCACACGGATTTCGCTGCCGCCGTCCGCGAAGCTGCGCGGCTCCGCGCAGATCGAGTAGCTGCGGCGGATTTCCTTCGGCTCGCCGGACTCGTCCGGAAGGGTGGTTCGCAGGGCGACGTACTGGCCCGGGAGGTAATCGAACTGGCCGGCGAGTTCAGCCGGAACGCCGAAGGTCACCTCGATGGCGTCATCGGTGAGCCGGCGGACTTCGTCCACCGTCAGGGCGTGGAAGGACGCACGACGGCGGCCGGTGGCTGCGGCCGACTCGGCGGCGGTCTGGCGGACAACAGTCATGGAGGCACCTGTTCCTTACAAAACTTTGAAGTAGTCGAACGGTTCCTTGCAGTCCTGGCAGACGTACAGCGCCTTGCAGGACGTGGAACCGAAGCGGGTGAGTTCCTTGGTGTTCAGCGATGAACACTGCGGGCATTTGACGGCGAGGGACAGGCGGATCGGCCCGGCGTGCCGGACGGCGTTGGAGTGGCCGGAAGGCGGGGCGATCCCGTACTGCTCCAGCTTGGCCTTGCCGGACTCGCTCATCCAGTCCGTGGTCCATGCCGGGGAGAGAACCAGCTCAACGTTGACGCTGGGATAGCCCTCCCGGTTGAAGGCGGTCACGAGGTCGTCGCGAATGGCGTCCATGGCAGGGCAGCCCGAGTAGGTGGGCGTGATGGTGACTTGCACGGCCGGGACCATGCCGCCGTCGTCTGCGTTTGGTTCCTTCGTCACCCGGACGTTGCGAAGGATCCCGAGGTCCTCGATGGTGAGGACGGGGATTTCCGGGTCGCAGACCGTGGCGGCGACGTCCCAGGCTTTCTGATCCGCAGTCTTCTGGTCTGCGGTCTTCTGCTGCCCGGGTGCCATGGAATCGGCCGTGGGGTGGCTGACGTACATGTCCGGCATGGTTACCAGCTCGCTCCGGGGAATTCGCGTGCCAGGACCTGCATTTCGGAGAGGAGGTAGCCCAGGTGTTCCGAGTGGAGTCCGCGGCGGCCGCCGCCCGGTGCGGGCTGGACCTGCGGGACTTCCAGTTCCGCTTCCGCGAGCACCGCGCCGGTGAGGCGGTCGAAGTCGGCGCGCAGGCTGGAGGGCTCGACGGCGGCACCGGACTCGCTGAGGCGGTGGGTAAGCTCATCGTCGCGGAACAGCTCGTCGACGTAGGGCCAGATGACCTTGAAGCCGTGGATCATCCGCTGGCGGGACTCGTCCGTGCCGAGGGCCAGGCGCAGCACCCACTGGGCGCTGTGGTCGCGGTGGTAGTCCACTTCCTTGACGGCCTTCGCCGCAATGCCGGCCAGGGTGGCGTCGGTGGAGTCCACCAGCCGGCGGTACAGCTCGAACTGGTAATAGCTCACGACGAACTGCCGGGCGATCGTGACCGCGAAGTCGCCGTTCGGGATTTCGAAAATCTCGACAGACCGGAACTCAGGCTCGCGGCGGAAGTACGCAAGATCGTCCTCGCTGCGGCCGTCAAATCCGCCGGCGTAGCTGAGGAAGGAGCGGGCATGGCCCAGCTGGTCCAGGGCGATGTTGCCCAGGGCGATGTCCTCTTCGAGCTCCGGCGCACGGGAGATCCAGTGGCCCAGGCGCTGGGCCAGGACCAGGGCGTCGTCGCCCAGGCGGAGGGCGAATTCGGCGGCGTCTTCGCTGGGCTTGGCGGTGCCGCGGCTGACGGCCAGGGCAATGTCCTCCGGGCGGAGGGCATTTCCGGGGGTGATCCGGGTGGCGCTGGCCATGCCGTCGCCGCCGGCTCCTGCCCCGGTGACGCCGACGGAGATGTCCCCGTGGCCCGCGTCGTGGGCGTTTGCTTCAGTCGTTGCTTCGGGGGTGCTCACAGGTGCTTCACGCCTTCGCTCTTGGTGTAGTACGTCGCGTGCCGGTAATCCTTGCCCTGCGGCGACTCGAAGAAGGAGCCCTTTGAATCCGGGTCGCTTGAGGCGATGGCGTCGGCGGGGACCACCCAGATGGACACGCCCTCATTGCGGCGGGTGTAAAGGTCCCGCGCGTTGCGCAGGGCCATCGCGGCGTCCGGGGCATGCAGGGATCCGGCGTGGACGTGGGAGAGGCCGCGGCTGGAGCGGACGAAGACTTCCCAGATGGGCCAGACGTTGCCTGCGTGGGGTTCGGGGGTTGTCATGCTGCGGATTCCTTCTCTGCGTGCTTTTTGGCCTGCTTTTCCGCGTAGGCGGCGGCGGCTTCGCGTACCCAGGCACCGTTCTCGTGGGCTTCGCGGCGTCGTTCCAGGCGCTGGGCGTTGCACGGTCCGCGGCCGGCCAGGACTTCGTGGAACTCATCCCAGTCAAGCGGGCCATGCTCCCATTTCTTGGTTTCTTCGTTGAAACGGATGTCCTTGTCCGGGAGGGTGAGTCCCAGGACCTTGACCTGCTCCATCATCATGCCGACGAAACGGTTGCGGAGCTCGTCGTTGCTGAAGCGCTTGATGTTCCAGGCCATGGACTGCTTGGAGTTGGGGGAATCGTCATCCGGCGGGCCGAACATCATCAGGGCCGGGGCGTACCAGCGGTTCACGGCGTCCTGGGCCATCTGCTTCTGCTCGGGGGTGCCGTTCGAGAGTTCGAGCAGGATCTCGAAGCCCTGCCGCTGGTGGAAGGACTCCTCCTTGCAGACGCGGACCATCGCGCGGCCATAGGGGCCGAAGGAGGCCCGGCAGAGCGGCACCTGGTTGGCAATCGCAGCGCCGTCAACCATCCATCCGATGGCACCCATATCCGCCCAGGTCCGGGCCGGGTAGTTGAAGATGGAGGAGTAC
This sequence comes from Arthrobacter sp. 05N425, assembly GCF_056397125.1. Taxonomy (NCBI): domain Bacteria; kingdom Bacillati; phylum Actinomycetota; class Actinomycetes; order Micrococcales; family Micrococcaceae; genus Arthrobacter; species Arthrobacter sp. 05N425. The sequence continues at coordinate 384,472 of NZ_JBFTMU010000002.1, read as the reverse complement.
TTGGCCTTGCCGTCCATCAGGTCCTGCATCATCTGGTCGCGCGGCTGGCCAAGGGTCTCGGCGGCGGAATAGAGATAGAGGCCGTGACCGGCCTCGTCCTGGACCTTGGCCATCAGGATGGCCTTGCGCTTGAGGCTCGGGGCACGGGAGATCCAGTTGGCCTCGGGCTGCATGCCGATGATCTCCGAGTGCGCATGCTGCGAGATCTGGCGCAGCAGGGTCTTGCGATAGGCCGGCGGCATCCAGTCACGGGGTTCGATCCGGGAGTCCTCCGCCATGACCTTGTCGAAGTAGGCCTGCCCCTCGGCATCACGGCGGGCCGCGTCCTCCGGGCTCATTTCATGCCGCGTTTCGTGCCGTGCCGGGGATGGCTCGGCGGGCACTGACTGCAGGGTCTGCGATGCCATGGTTGCTCCTATGCATTTCCGATAAATAATTACCGACCGTTCGTTCAGGATATGCGGAAGGCAGGAAGGGAGTCAAGCACCGCGGCGCTGGCCGCGGCAGCCGACACGCGGGGCCCCGGCGGCCCGGAGGAGACGGACCAGCCATGGCCGCCGGTGATATTGTCCGGTCATGGCAACGCCGGAAGCAGCAGAACCACCAGCAGCACCACCCCCGCCACCGACGGGCCGGCGGCGCCGCCGGATCCTGTTCGCCGCCCTAGGGCTGCTGCTGACCGCCGGCATTGCCGCGGCCGCCTTCCTGATGGCACCGCGGACGGAGAACGCGGCCCCGCCGCAGACCCCGGCCCCGAGCGCCACACCAACGGCGACCAAGAAGCCCAAGCCCACCCCGCCGCCGGAGCCTCCGCCCACCGCGCTGAACATCCTGCTGGTCGGCAGCGACAGCCGGGTCAACCAGCGGGCCGCGGCCGCTGCGGGCAAGCCGTCGACCCAACTGGCGGACAGCATCGTGTTCCTGCACATCCCTGCCAACCGGAAGCAGGCGTACGGCATCTCCCTGATGCGTGACCTGTGGGTGGACATCCCCGGCCACGGCCAAGCCAAGATCAACTCAAGCCTGCTGCTGGGCGGCCTCCCCCTGGTGACGCGGACCGTCGAGTCCCTGCTGGGCCAGCACGTCAACCACACCGTCATGGTCGATTTCCAGACTTTCGCCGCCCTGACGGACGCAGTCGGCGGCGTCGACGTTAATGTGAAGCTGCCCTTTGAGTCGACCATCGACCCGGGGGTCAGGTTTCCGGCCGGAGTGAACCGGCTCAACGGCGCCCGGGCCCTGGACTTCGTTCGCGAACGCAAAGCGTTCGTCGACGGCGACTACCAGCGCGTCCGCAATCAACAGACCTTCCTCAAGGCCGTTCTGACCAAGGTCGTCAAGCAGGGCGCAACCGACCGCGCCACCGCCCGCAAACTGGCGACCACTGCACTGCCCCGCATCACGGTGACCCCGGGACTGACCTTGGACGCCCTGGCACGCCTGGCGTTCAGCTTCCACACCATCCCGGCCAACGGCGCCGTGTTCTTCACGCTGCCGACGGCGGGGGTCGGAACCAGTGCGGACGGGCAATCCATTGTGCTCGAGGATCCCGCCGCCACCGCAGAGATCGCTGCGGCCCTCCGCGCCAACAAGCTCAGCAACTACGTGGCCGCCCACAAACTGCAAAACGGCAACTGACCGGCGCGGGGGTTGGGTAGATTGGGTCCATGACGCAGACTCCCGTGCAGCCTTCCCCGCAGCCCCCCGTCGCCAAGAAGGTCCCTGCCCCACGCACCCACCACGGCGACGTGTTCGAGGACGACTACGAGTGGCTCCGCGACAAGGAATCCGCCGAGGTCGTGGAACTCCTGAAGGCCGAAAACGCGTACCAGGAAGCCGTGACCGCCCACCAGGAACCGCTGCGCGAGGCCATCTTCCAGGAAATCAAGGGACGCACCCAGGAGACCGACCTCTCCGTGCCGAACCGCAAGGACGGTTGGTGGTACTACACCCGCTCGGTCGAGGGCAAGGAATATGGCATCCAGTGCCGCGTCCGCGCGCAGGACAGCGGCGACCGCGTGGCGGACTGGACTCCCCCCGCCGTCGAGGTCGGCGTCGAAATCCCGGGCGAGGAAGTTCTCCTGGACGGCAACATTGAGGCCGAAGGCAAGCCGTTCTTCGCCGTCGGCGGCTCCGCGGTCACTATCGACGGGAACCTGTATGCCTACGCCGTGGACAACGCCGGCGACGAGCGGTTCACCCTGCGCATCAAGGACCTCCGCAGCGGCGAACTGCTCCCGGACGTGATCGAGAACGTCTTCTACGGCATCTCCTTCTCCCCCGACGGCAGCCGGATCTTCTACACCGTGGTGGACGCGTCCTGGCGCCCGTACCAGGTGAAGTCCCACGTCCTGGGCACGCCCGTCAGCGAGGACGAGGTGATCTACCAGGAGGACGACGTCGCCATGTGGCTCGGCTTCGAGCTCTCCGCGGACCGCCGGCACCTGGTCCTGGGCATCGGCTGCTCCGAGTTCAGCGAAACCCGCCTGCTGCGCTTCGATGACCCCGATGCCGGGCTGACAACCGTTATTTCCCGCGACGAGCGCATCCTGTACGAGGCCGAACCGTTCCTGCTGACCGGCCCGGACGGCGACAAGTCCGAAACCATCCTGCTGACCCACAACAAGGACGCCATCAACTCGATGGTCTCGCTCGTGGACCCGGCCGAACTCGCCAAGCCCGCCGCCGAGCAGCACTGGCTTACGGTTGTCGCGCATTCCGACCAGGTGCGCGTCAACGGCGCCGGCGTCACCTCCACCCATCTGGTGCTGTCCATCCGCAAGGACACGATCGAACGGGTGCAGGTCCTTCCGTTGGCGGGCCTCGGCACCCCGGACCAGGGCGCACCCGTGGAGCCGGCCTTTGACGAGGAGCTGTACACCGCCGGGGTGGCCGGCTCCGACTATGAGGCCCCCGTCATCCGGATGGGCTACACCTCCTACTTCACGCCCTCGCGGTTCTACGACTTTGTGCTCCCGACGGCGGAAGCGCCCGCCGGCGAGCTGCTGCTGCGCAAGGAGAGCCCGGTGCTGGGCGGCTACTCGTCCGCCGACTACGTCGCAACCCGGGAATGGGCGGTGGCGTCCGACGGGACCCGCATCCCGCTCTCGGTCCTCCGGCACGCCTCGGTGCGGCAGGATTCGACCGCGGCCGGGCTGGTCTACGGCTACGGCTCCTACGAACTGAGCATGGACCCGGGCTTCGGCATTCCCCGGCTCTCGCTGCTGGACCGCGGCATCGTGTTCGTGATCGCGCACGTCCGCGGCGGCGGCGAGCTGGGCCGGCACTGGTACGACGACGGCAAGAAGCTGCACAAGAAGAACACCTTCACCGACTTCATTGCGGCCACCGACTGGCTCGCCGGATCCGGCTGGGTGGACCCGGCCCGGATTGCGGCGATGGGCGGCTCCGCCGGCGGCCTGCTGATGGGCGCCGTGGCCAACCTAGCGCCGGAAAAGTACGCGGCGATTGTCGCAGCCGTCCCGTTCGTGGATGCCCTGACCACCATCCTTGACCCGGAACTGCCACTCTCCGCCCTGGAGTGGGAGGAATGGGGCAACCCGATCACGGACCCGGACGTGTACGCGTACATGAAGTCCTACACGCCGTACGAGAACGTCCGGGCGGCGGCGTACCCCAAGATCGCGGCCGTCACTTCGTTCAATGACACGCGGGTGCTCTACGTGGAACCGGCCAAGTGGGTGCAGCGGCTGCGCGAGGTGAACACCGGCAGCGAGCCGATCGTGATGAAGATCGAGATGGAGGGCGGCCACGGCGGCGCCTCCGGCCGCTACGTGCAGTGGAAAGAGCGCGCCTGGGACTACGCCTTCGTCGCGGACTCCCTCGGCGCCACGGAACTGCTGCCCGGCGCCGGGCTGAAGTAGGCGTCGCCTCTCCCCCGTCGGTCGCTCCGTAACCGCCGTTTTGAGCCTTCAAAAGGGCCGTTACGGAGCAACCGACGGAATATCCAGCCTCCCGTGTACCCAAATTTGATCATCATGCTTACTATTGACCTGCACTAGGCACGTAGTTGGAGACACTGCTCACTGGGGGCAGCAGGAAACCGTGCCGGAACTGGAGTCATTCGTGAGCACTGAACAAGCTATGAGCGGGCTGTCCGACGAGGAACTGATGGCCGAGGGCGCCACCGCCCTGCCGGACAAGGAAGTTGCCTCGGTCCTGGATCTGAACGCCGACCTCAACCTGGGCATCGAGGCCGCCGCGCCGATCGACCTCGCCGTCGCTGCCAACGCCAACGTCGCGGCCCCGATCGACGCCGCCGCGTCGGCGAACATCCTCTCCGCTGGCTCGGAGGCGCAGGCCCTCTCCGACCAGGGCGTCATCATCGACCAGGGCATCACCGCCGACGCCAACGCCACCTCCGTCCAGGACAGCGGCATCGACCAGGCCGCCGACTCCACCGCACCCACCGCCGCCGGCGATGCCGGTACGGCCGCTCCCACGGCCGACGGCGGCACCACCGCGACGGTCGATGCCGGAGGGGTGCTTCCGGACGGAACTGTGGACGGCGCTGTTGGCGACGCCACGGGCGTCCTTCCGGACGGCACGGCACCCGACCTGGGCGGCGCCGTGGACGGCGCCGTGGGCGGAGCAACCGGAGCACTCAACGGCAACCTGCTGAACGTCGACGTCAACCTCGACGCCAACGCTGGCATCACCGCGCCGATCAACGGTGCGGTGGCGGCCAACGCCAACGTTGCGGCACCGATCGATGCCGCCGTCGCCGCCAACATCGGCTCGATCGACAGCAACGCGTTCGCCGTGTCGCAGCAGGATGCGATCATCACCCAGAACATCGAGGGCGAGGCAACGGCCTCGGCTGACCAGCAGTCGAACATCCAGCAGTAGCAGCTAGATGACTACCTTGCATGGCGGGCCGTCCGCGCAGGACGGCCCGCCGGTCTCTGCCGCCCCGGGCACCCTGCCGCCTCCGGCCCTGGCCGACGGCGTCCAGCTGATCGGCGAGACGAAGGGCTCCGGCTACAAGCAGGCCCCGTCGTTGGTCCGGCGTGCCGACGGCCAGACGATCCAGCTGACTCGCCTGCTCTACTTGGTGCTCGAGGCCATCGACGGCCGCCGCAGCCTGGAGGAGATCGCGCAGCACGCCGGCAGCGCCTACGGCAAGCCAGTCAATGCGGGGAACGTCCAGACACTGATCGACTCCCAACTGCTCCCCCTGGGCCTCCTGCGGCTGGCCGACGGCTCGCAACCCGAAGTCAAGAAGTCCAACCCGCTCCTGGGCATGCGCTTCCGGTACTCCGTGACGGACCCGGAACGCACGCGGAAACTTACCGCCCCCTTCGCCACACTCTTCAACCCGCTGATCGTCGTGGCCGTGACCGCCGCCTTCCTGGCGACCTGCTGGTGGGTGCTGATGGTCAAGGGGCTCGCCTCGGCCACCCATGAGGCCTTTGCCAATCCGGGTCTGGTGCTGCTGATCCTGCTGGTCACGGTACTGTCGGCCGGCTTCCACGAATTCGGGCATGCCGCCGCGGCCCGCCGCGGAGGGGCCACGCCGGGCGCCATGGGCACCGGTCTGTACCTGATGTGGCCGGCGTTCTACACCGACGTCACGGATTCGTACCGGCTGGGCCGCGCCGGCCGGATCCGCACCGACCTGGGCGGCCTGTACTTCAACGCCATCGTGGCTGTGGCCATCATGGGTGTCTGGTGGGCCACCGGTTTCGACGCCCTGCTGCTGGTGGTGGTCACCCAGATCCTGCAAATGGTCCGGCAGCTGATGCCGATGGTCCGGTTCGACGGGTACCACATCCTCGCTGACGCCACCGGAGTCCCGGACCTCTTCCAGCGGATCAAGCCGACCCTGCTGGCGTTAATTCCCTGGCGCAAAACCGATCCCGAGGCCCGGCTCCTCAAGCCCTGGGCCCGGGCCGTGGTCACCGTTTGGGTGCTCGTCACCGTGCCCTTGCTGCTTTTCAGCCTGGTCACCATGGTGCTTACCCTGCCGCGGATCCTCGGCACCGCCTGGGACAACGGTTGGAAGCAGCAGGCCATGCTCTCGCACAGCGCCGCCTCGGGCGATTTTGCCGATGCTGCCGTGCGGGGGCTTGCGATCATCTGCATTGCGCTGCCGGTCCTGGGCATCTTCTATATCCTGCTGCGCCTGGGCCGGCAGTTCGTGACCGGCCTCTGGCAGCGGACCCGCGGCAAGGCACTGCAGCGCGGCGTCGCCATGGCCGCCATCGCAGCTGTCACAGCGGGCCTCGCCTGGGCCTGGTGGCCCGGCGCCGAGACCTACCGCCCGGTCCAGCCCTACGAACGCGGCACCCTCAGCGACATCACCACGGCTGTGTTTCCCGCCGCCTCGACCAAGGCGATAAAGGAGGGCCAGGCCGGCCGTACCGTGGCGCTCTGGCCGGCCGGCGCGAAGAAGCCCACCCGCGAGGACCCACAGCTGAGCATGGTGTTGGTACCCCGGGAAGGGTCTGCCCCAGCCGGCGGATCCGGCACCACGACGGCGGCCCCGTCCTGGGTGTTCCCCTTCGACAAACCGGCCGCACCGGAAGAGGGCGGCAACCAGTCGCTGGCCGTCAACACCACAGACGGTTCGGTCGTGTACGACGTCGCCTTCGCATTGGTGTGGGCCGACGACGGCGAAGACGTCCGCAACACCAACGAGGCGTATGCCTTCGCCAGCTGCAAGGACTGCGCCGCCGTGGCAGTCGGTTTCCAGGTGGTGCTGATCGTGGGCCAGGCGGATGTGGTCGTGCCGGAGAACCTCTCCGCCGCCGCCAACTACAACTGCCTCAGGTGCCTCACCTACGCCCTGGCCAGCCAGTTGGTCCTCACGCTGGACGGGCCGCTGAGCCCGGACGGCATGTCCAGGCTCACCGCGCTGTGGCAGCAGATCGCGGAGTACGGGCGGAACCTGCAGAACGTTCCGCTCTCGGAGATCCAGGGCAAGCTGAACGGGTTCAAGGAACAGATCATGGAGATCGTCCGGACGGACCCCAGCGCCACCCCGGGCGGGGCCGGCACGCCGACGGCGCCGGCAACGGCTTCGCCGGGCGCCACCCCCGGGTCCACACCCTCGCCGTCGCCTACCACGACGGACCAGCCCGGCCCGGGTGCAACCGTCCCGCCCGCACCGGACGCCACGCTCGACCCGGAGCCCAGCCAGCCTGTGGACGGCGCCACCGAGCCGGCCCCCGCGCCGGGTCCCGGCGAAGAGACCGCCTCGCCCGCCACCACGACCTCAGCTCCGCCGGCCCCGTAGGCCGCCGTCGGGAGTTGTCGGCCGCCGTCGTTGACGCTCCAGCCCAGTTCATGGCTGCATGAACCTGGCCGGGATCAGACGAGCCGCGGGACCTCGGGGGCCGCCGGAGTCCGGAGGCTGCGGGTACGGGAACAACTGGGCGGGAGCGTCGGGAGCTGTCGGCCGGAGCAATCGCCGGGTTGTACGGGCCCGCGCACCTACCCAGGCTGGCGGGCCTGCCACTCCTCGGCGAGCATCGCGTAGACCACCTCGGTGGCCCACTGGCCCTTGTAGTGCCACTTGTCCACCTGGGTGGATTCCAGCCGCATGCCGAGGCGCTCACACAGGGCCGCGGAGGCGGTGTTCAAGGCATCCAGCTTGGCATCGATCCGGTGGAAGCCAAGGTCCTCAAAACCCAGCTTCAGCATCGCCTGCGCAGCTTCGGCCGCGTAGCCTTTTCCGCGGGCTTCCGGCGCCAGGCTCCAGCCGACCTCGGCCTGGCCGCAGCCGGGGAGCCACTTGAGCACCACCTCGCCCAGCAGTCCCGGCGAGTCGGCAGCCTCGATTGCCAGCGCCACCCAGTCGCCCTCCTTTTCGAAGACGAAGTTGGCGTACTTACCCACGTACTCCATCGACTGCGTGTAGCTCTTGGCCTCCCGCGGGAGGAAGCGGGCGGTTTCCGGCAGCGAGTGGTAGGCGTGGAAGGCGTCCAGGTCCCCGGCCTCGAAGCGGCGCAGCACCAACCGCCGAGTGCGGAGGGGCAGCCGGAAGGAAAGGTTCGGTTCGGTCATGCCCCCAGCCTAGGACCCGTTCCCCGCCGGTTGCTCCCCGCCGGCCCCCTCCCCTCGCAAGCTCGGTCAGGGAACCCTGCCGGCGTGGGCCCAGCAGTGCCGTTTTGAGCCGCCAGAAGGGCGGTTACTGAGCAACCGATGAGCGGGCGACGACGGCGGCGGTCGCCTCCGCGATCGCGCGTTCCTCGTCGGTGGGCACCACCAGCACCGGCAGGGCCGACTCGGGCGTGGAAATCACCCGGGGTTCCTTGGACCGCTCTCGGTTCAGCCCGGCGTCGAGCTCCACGCCGAGAGCCCCCAGCCGTTCCGCGACCAGGCTCCGGAACTGGTGCGAGTTTTCGCCGATCCCGGCGGTGAAGACCAGGGCCTTCGCGCCGCCGACAGCCACGTGGTAGCCGCCGATGTACTTGGCCAGCCGGTAGGAGGCCACCGCGAGGGCCATGGCGGACTTGGCGTCGCCGGCTTCGGCCGCCTCGACGACGGAGCGCATGTCGTTGTTCCCCGCGAGGCCCTTGAGCCCGGACTGGCGGTTCAGCATGGAATCGAGGTCCTCGGCGGACCAGCCGGCCCGGCCCAGGAACACCAGGATCGACGGGTCCAGGTCGCCGGAGCGGGTGCCCATCACGAGGCCCTCCAGCGGGGTGAAGCCCATCGAGGTGTCGATGGACTTGCCGCCGCGTATGGCAGTGACCGAGGCGCCGTTGCCGAGGTGCGCGATGACGGCGTCGAATTCGTCCACCGGCAGGTCCAGCAGCGCCGCGGCCCGGTGCGCCACATACTCGTGCGAGGTGCCGTGGAAGCCGTAGCGCCGGATGCCGTGGTTGGTGTAAAGCTCGTCCGGCACGGCGTAGCGCCAGGCGTGTTCGGGCAGGGTGCGGTGGAAGGCGGTATCGAAGACGGCCACCTGCGGCAGCTCCGGCCACTTCTTCGCGATCGCGCGGATGCCGAGGACGTTGGCCGGGTTGTGCAGCGGCGCCAGCGGGTTCAGCCGTTCGATGGCGCGGGTGATCTCGTTATTGACCAGCACGGGCTCGGCGAAACGCTCACCGCCGTGCACCACACGGTGGCCTACGGCGTCGAGCGGCCGGTCACCCAGCGCCTCGTGGATCGCCCCGTCCACTTGTTCCAGGGCCTCCGCGTGGTCGCGGGGGCCCTCAATCTCGCCGTCGACGTCACCGCCGTTGCCCATCCCGATCTTCTCGACCAGCCCCTCGGCAAGGACGCTGCCCGCTTCGACGTCGCGGACCTGGTACTTGAGCGAGGATGAGCCGGAGTTGATGACGAGAACGAGCATGGGGCCTCCTAAGCCTTGGCTTCGACGGGCTGTACGGTTGCGTGTCCGGTGGCGGCCTGTCCCGTGGCCGGCTGGGCCGGTTGGGCCGACTGGGCCTGGATCGCGGTGATGGCGACGGTGTTCAGGATGTCATCCACCGTGCAGCCGCGGGACAGGTCGTTGACCGGTTTGCGGAGCCCCTGCAGCACGGGCCCGACGGCGACCGCACCGGAGGACTGCTGGACCGCCTTGTAGGTGTTGTTGCCGGTGTTCAGGTCCGGGAAGATGAAGACCGTCGCTTGGCCGGCCACGGACGAGCCGGGCATCTTGGACTCGGCGATGGCGGCGTCGACGGCGGCGTCGTACTGGATGGGGCCCTCCACCGCGAGGTCCGGGCGCCGCTGGCGCACGAGTTCGGTGGCCTGGCGGACGGCGTCGACCGCTTCGCCTGCCCCGGAACCGCCGGTGGAGTAGGAGAGCATGGCAACGCGCGGTTCGACGCCGAACTGGGCCGCGGTTTCGGCCGAGGCCAGGGCGATGTCCGCGAGCTGCTCCACATTGGGCTCGGGGTTGACCGCGCAGTCACCGTAGACCAGCACCCGGTCCGGCATCAGCATCAGGAACACGGAGGAGACGATCTTGACGCCCTCGCGGGTCTTCACGAACTCCAGCGCCGGACGGATCGTGTGTGCCGTCGTGTGCGCGGCGCCGGAGACCATGCCGTCCACCACGCCGAGCTGGACCATCATGGTGCCGAAATAGCTTTCGTCCTGCATCACCTCGAGTGCCTTCGCCAGGTCCACGCCCTTGTGCGCGCGCAGCTCCGCGTATTTCTGCGCGAAACCCTGGCGCAGCTCGGAGGTGGCCGGGTCCACGATGTTGATTCCGGCGAGGTCGATCCCCTGGGTGGCGGCAAGTTCGCGCACGTCCGCCTCCCGGCCCAGCACGGTGAGCTCGCAGACGTCCCGGCGGTGCAGGATCTCCGCGGCCCGGAGGATCCGGACGTCCGTGCCCTCCGGCAGGACGATGTGGCGGCGCTGCGAACGGGCCCGTTCGATCAGGTCATGCAGGAAGCGCAGCGGCGTCATCCGCTCCGGCCGCGGCAGATGCAGCCGCTCCAGCAGTTCCGCCTCGTCCACGCGTTTGGCCCACAGGCCCAGCGCTGACGCCACCTTGCGGCGGTGGCCGGACCAGATTTCGCTGCGCACCTCGGAGACGCGTTTGGCGGTCACGTAGGTGTCGTCCGGGGCGGCGAAGATCGGGAACGGGGCCTGCGCCAGGAGCGAGTAGATAGTGGGGTCCGGGGCCAGTCCGCCGGTCAGGATCAGCGCCGACGGCACCGGGAATTCCGGCGAGAAGGAGGAGGCCAGGCAGGCCACCAGCACGTCCGCCCGGTCGCCCGGAACGATCACCAGCGCGCCGTCGTCGAGCACGTGCAGGAAGTTGGCCACGTTCATGGCCGCGACCTTGACCGAGTGCACATCGCGTTCCAGGTCCGGCAAGCCGGCCACCTGGCCGATGCCCAGCGCGGCGGCCACCTCGCCGGTGGTGGGCCGCGCGATGTCCTCCAGTTCGGGGAAGACGTACACCGGCCGGCCGGAGGCGCCCGGGCGCACCGCCGCGGCGATTGCCTCCAAGTCCTCGGGATTGGCACGGTTGACCATGATGGCCAGCAGGGTGCACCGCTCGGCCAGGAGTTCCTTGCGGGCCACCTCGACGGCGTCCGCGGTTTCGGCCACCGTGCGGCCCTTCGCCCCGACGACGGCGACCATCGGCGCCGCGAGGTTGTTGGCGAGCCGGGCGTTGAGGTCGAATTCGACGGCGGCGTCCTGGCCGGTCAGGTCCGTGCCCTCGATGATCACCACGTCGCAGTGCCGGGACATCTCCGCGAAGATCTCGACGCAGCGCGAGTCGATCTCCTCGCGGTTTCCCTCCGCGAGCAGGCCCCGGACCTCGGCGAAGGTCAGACCGCTGCGGCAGCGGTCGTCGTCGAGGTCGAAGCGGGACTTCATCAGCGCAACCATCGGGTCCGCGTCGGCGCGGCCGTGGACCACGGGCTTGAAGAAGCCGATGCGGTCCGCGTGCCGGTGCAGGGTGTCTGCCAGGCCCAGGGCAATGAGCGACTTCCCGGATCCCAGCGTCGTCGCGCTGACATATATTCCTTTGGCCATGTGTCCCAGCATACTTACACCCCTTGACAGCAGGCACCCGGATGGGATTACCTAATGAACATTCGGTAAATAAAGCTGGAGGCAATGACGCATGGCTGAACTGACGATTTCCGGTGATACCCACCCCATCCTGAAAGACGACTACGCCTCCGAATGGATGGGCATTGAAGTCCTGGCGCTCGACGACGGCCACGCCACCATCCGGATGCCGCTCCGCCAGGAGATGCTCAACGGTTTCGGCATGGCCCACGGCGGCATGATCTTCGCCTTCGGCGACACCGCCTTTGCCCTCGCCTGCAACCCGGTGAAGCCGGGCGTGGCCGAGGAAGGCACCATCACCGTGGCGTCCGGCGTCGACATCAACTTCATCAAGCCGGCCTTCCGCGGGCAGATCCTGACCGCCGTCGCCAACCACCGCGCCAGCACCGGCCGCAGCGGGCTGTACGACATCCAGATCTACGCCGCCGACCCCGCTGCCATCCCCGGCCCGGCAGGCTCCCCCGCCGGCTCCACACCGGCCACCACACTCCCGGGCGGGCTCCCCTCCGACATCGCCCCGGGCGAACTCATCGCCGAGTTCCGCGGCCGCAGCCGCACCATCTCCAAGAAATAGAAACAGGGACACAGATGACCACCCCCACCGCCGAATCTGCCCTCGCCCCCAGTGACGCCGTCCTGGACCGCGAAGAAACCATCTCCCGCGACGAGCTCGAGGCCTTGCAGCTCAGCCGCCTGCAGCACACCGTGGCGTACGCCTACGACCGAGTCCCGCTGTACAAGCGGAAGTTTGATGAGGCCGGTGTGCACCCCACCGACCTGCGCGAGCTCTCGGACCTGGGGAAGTTCCCTTTCACCACCAAGGAAGACCTCCGGCTCGAGTACCCCTTCGGCATGTTCGCCGTGCCGCAGCACGAGGTGGCCCGGATCCACGCCAGCTCCGGCACCACCGGCCGCGCCACCGTGGTGGGCTACACCAAGAAGGACCTCGCCGACTGGGCCAAGCTGGTCGCCCGCTCGCTGCGCGCCTCCGGCGTCCGGCCCGGCATGAAGGTCCACAACGCCTACGGCTACGGCCTGTTCACCGGCGGCATGGGCGCCCACGCCGGCGCCGAAGCGCTGGGCTGCACCGTCATTCCGATCTCCGGCGGCCAGACCGAGCGCCAGATCACGTTGATCCAGGACTTCAAGCCGGACGCCATCCTGGCCACCCCGACGTACCTGCTGACCATCGCGGACGCCATGATGAAGCAGGGCATCGACCCCGCCTCCACCTCGCTCAAGTACGCCGTGCTCGGGGCCGAGCCGTGGACCGAAGAAATGCGGCACGAGCTTGAAGTCACCATGAACATCAAGGCCTGCGACATTTACGGCCTCTCTGAGGTCATGGGCCCCGGCGTCGCCGGCGAGGCCGTGGAGACCCAGGACGGCAGCCACATCTGGGAGGACCACTTCCGGCCCGAGATCATCGACGCCTTTGACCCGTCCGTGGTCCTGGGCGACGGCGAGCCCGGCGAACTGGTTTTCACCTCGCTCACCAAGGAAGCCCTGCCGATCATCCGGTACCGCACCAAGGACCTCACCCGGCTGCTGCCCGGCACCGCCCGTCCGGCGCACCGCCGGATGGGACGCATCACTGGCCGCAGCGACGACATGATCATCCTGCGCGGCGTGAACCTGTTCCCCTCGCAGATCGAGGAAATCGCGCTCCGCATCCCCGAACTCAGCCCGCACTTCCAACTGGAGCTCACCCGTCCGGAGGGGCAGCGGATGGACCAGCTGACCGTCAAGATCGAACGCCGCGAGTCGGTCACGGTCGAGGGCAGCGCGACGGCGGCGAAGGTGCTGCAGCAGCAGATCAAGATCCACGTCGGCTCCTCCTGCACCGTCGACGTCGTCGAGCCCGGTTCACTGGAGCGCTCCAACGGCAAGCTGCGCCGGATCTACGACATGCGCCCCAAGGCCTGACCCGCCCCGTTTGTCCAGCCACCGGCCGGCCCGGCAGGAGTGTCCTTCGAGGCCACGCTGYCGGGCCGACCGACCGTTCATGAGAAACTAGCGAGTATGCCCAGCACAGCAACCACCACCAAGCGCGGCCGTCCCGGCTATGACCAGCAGTCGGTGCTGCTGATCGCCGTCGATGTCTTCAACCGCCACGGCTATGACGCCACCTCGATGGGCATCCTCGCCGAGAACCTGGGCATCTCCAAGTCCGCGATCTACCACCACGTGCCGTCCAAGGGCGATCTGCTCAAACTCGCCCTCGACCATGCCCTCGGCGGCCTCGAAGCCATCCTGGACCGGCCTGAGGCGCGGACCGGCTCGGCCGACGCCCGGCTGGAATTCGTGGTCCGCGAGACCATCTCCGTCCTGGTGGAACGGCTGCCGTTCGTCACCCTGCTGCTGCGGCTGCGCGGCAACACCGAGATCGAGCGGGACGCCCTGGAACGCCGGCGCACGTTCGACCACAAGGTGGCCGCCCTGATCTCGGCCGCCGGCGACGAGGGCTCGCTGCGCCAGGACATCGACCCCCGCACCGTCACCCGCCTGCTGTTCGGCACCATCAACTCGATCGTTGAGTGGTACAAGCCCGGCGGGTCCCTCTCCCCCGAGAAGCTGGCCGACGACGTCGTCGCCATGGCGTTCCACGGCCTCCACGTCCCCAGCAAAGCCTGACGCCGCCTCCGGGGGCACCGTTAACGGCCGCGGGCAGGCGGTGTCGCCCTCAAAGCCCGGCGGGTCCGTGTCAACCTGCCCCCGCAAGGCCGGGAAACCCGTTCACGGCCACGAACCAGCCCATGTACAGCAACACGGCGGACAGCGGAAGCACTGCCAGCCCAAGCAGGATCGAGTAGTCCTTGGCGCGGAGCAACGCTGCAAGGTTGACCACCAGCGTGCCGGCCACCACGAGGCCCTGGAAAACGCTGTTCGCGACCACCGCCCGGGGCGACTCGAACATGCCGCCGGCACCCACCAGTAACGTCACGAGGTACCAGGACGGCAGGACCCAGACCGGGAAAGCAGCCATCGCGAGGTCCAGGACCAGAGCCACATTGCCGATGCGGGTGCGTGGCAGCCAGGCAATCTTGCGGCCGCGCGCCTTGGAAGGCGACGTCACGGGGCCGCCCCGCCCGGGGTCGAAGTGAGCCAGCCAAGGAAATACATCAGCGCAGCCGACAGCAGCACGGTAAAGGCCGCGACCAGGAGGGAGCGTTCCTTCGCCCGGAGCAGGGCAGTCCAGAGCGCCGCGACGGAACCCACCAGCATGGCTACCACCACGTCGTCGGCGGCTCCCGCCCTGAACACGGCCTGCCCCAGGACCAGGAGCACCCAGACGGGCGAGAGCACCGTGAGGTAGGCCAGCGTCAGAGCCACCTTGCCGGCCCGGGTGGTGGGGAACCAGACGACGCGACGGACCAGGGTTTCGGATACCGGCCCGGAAGACGACTCAGTCATGTCTGCGCCTCGCCTCCGCCATCCGGGAATCTGGTCTCAAGCTACACCCGGGGTGCGTCCCGGGGACAGGACCGACCGGCCCTAGCCGCGGCCCCGGCCCGGGACATAGAACAGCGCCCCGGCAGGCCGGGGCGCTGTTCTATGATTCCGTTCCGCAATTCCGTTCTGCAGCGGGAGCCCGCAGCCGGGAGCCCGGAGCCGCCGCTCAGAGCTGGTAGTCGGCTGCCGTGGTGATGTTCTCGTGCACGCAGAGAATGTTGTGCTCGGAGTCCATGAACCAGGCGCACTTCTCGGAATCCGTTGTGCAAATGTGGTTCTCGGTCTTGAGATCAGGGAGGTTGTAGTCCTGGAACGTGACGCCCCTGGCTTCCATTTCCCTCACGGTGCGTTCGATCTCGCTGACTTCGAAACTCAGGGTGGTGTGCTCCGAATGCTTTCCATCCTTGACTGGCATCAGTTGCAGCATCGGGCCGCCTTCTGAACCAAATAGTTCACTTCCGTCGTCTGCCACGCCACGGTGCGGGAGCCCCAGGGTGTCCGCATAGAAATGCCGGGCACGCGCTACATCATCGACTGGCAGGACTGTTGTGGCTTTGTTGAGTGCTAGGGACATTTCGCCACCTCCTACGAGCACGATTTTACGCCGGGGCAAGGTGGAAAGACCCGCCCCTCCGCGGTTGCTCTATCACCTGTGGGTTGCCATTCGAACGTCGCGGCAGCCATAAGTGATAGAGCAACGGGCGGGGCGAGGGGTTACTTCTCGACGAGGGTCAGGACGTCGTAGGTGGCGACGATTTCATCGTTCTGGTTGGTCAGGACGGCGTCCCAGGCCACTTCGCCGTACTCGTCGGTCTCGCGCGGGGTGATCTTCTTGGCCGTCAGGGTGACGCGGATGGAGTCACCGGCCGCGACGGGCGTGATGAAGCGCAGGTTCTCCAGGCCGTAGTTGGCCAGGACCGGACCCGGCGCGGGCTCCACGAACAAGCCGGCACCCCAGGCGAGGAGCAGGTAGCCGTGCGCCACGATGCCCGGGAAGAACGGGTTGGCTGCCGCCGCTTCCTGGTTCGTGTGGGCGTAGAAGGTGTCGCCGGTGGAGTTCGCGAACTTGGTGATCTCCTCCAGCGAGACCTCGCGCAAATCGGAGCGGATGGCGTCGCCGATGTGCAGCGTGCTCAGGTGCTTCCGGAACGGGTGCTGGCCCTCGGTCTCGAGGGTGTAGTTGCGGTCCGCACCGGTGTGCCAGACGCCCGTGACGGCCGTGAGCATGTTGGGCGAGCCCTGGATGGCGGTGCGCTGCATGTGGTGCATGACCGAGCGGATGCCGCCCAGTTCCTCGCCGCCGCCGGCACGGCCCGGGCCGCCGTGGACCAGGTGCGGGACCGGGGAGCCGTGGCCGGTGGAGCTGCGGGCGTCCTCCCGGTTGAGCATGAGGACGCGGCCGTGGTGGGCCGCAATGCCGGTGACGAGCTCGCGGGCCACCGCCGGATCGTTGGTGCAGACCGAGGCGACCAGCGAGCCGCCACCGCGCGCGGCGAGGCGGACGGCGTCGGCGAGGTCCGTGTAGCCGATCACGGAGGAGACCGGGCCGAAGGCCTCGAGCGAGTGGACCTCCTCGGCTTCGGGGTCGGCCCAGCTCAGCAGCACCGGGGACATGAAGGCTCCGCCGTCGACGACGCCGACGCTCCCGTCCGCGCTGGTGACCTTCGGCGAGTCGAGGGTGCCATAGGCGAGCTCGCCCCCGGCGTCGAGCATCGACTGGACGGCGGCCCGCACGTCGGCGAGCTGCTCACGGGAGGCGAGGGCGCCCATCGTGACGCCCTCGGCGCGCGGGTCTCCCAGCACGACGCGTTCGGTGATCCGCTCCCCCACGGCGGCGACGACGTCTGACACCAGGTTCTGCGGCACGATCGCGCGGCGGATCGAGGTGCATTTCTGGCCAGCCTTGGCGGTCATCTCGGTGACGAGGGACTTGATGAAAGCGTCGAATTCCGGGGTCCCCTTGACCGCGTCCGGGCCCAGGATGGCGGCGTTGAGGGAGTCGGTTTCGGAGGTGAAGCGGACGCCACCCTTGACCACGTTGGGGTGGGACTTGAGCGTGTTGGCGGTGGAGGCCGAACCGGTGAAGGCGACAAGGTCGCGGTAGTCGAGGTGGTCCAACAGGGTGCGGACCGAGCCGGAGACCAGCTGCAGCGAGCCCTTGGGCAGGATGCCGGATTCATCGATCGCCTTCACCACGGCCGCGGCGACGTAGCCGGTGGGGGTGGCTGGCTTGACGATGGTGGGGACGCCGGCGATGAAGGCGGGGGCGAGCTTCTCGAGCATGCCCCAGACCGGGAAGTTGAAGGCGTTGATCTGCACGGCGACACCGGGGATCCGGGTGTAGATGTGTTCGCCGGCGAAGGAACCGTCCTTGGACAGCACCTCCATGGGCCCGTCCACCACCACCTGGGCGTTGGGCAGCTCGCGCCGGCCCTTGGAGCCGAAGGTGAAGAGCACGCCGATGCCGCCGTCGATATCGATCATCGAGTCGATCTTGGTGGCGCCGGTCTGCGCGGAGAGCGCGTAGAACTCGTCGCGGCGGCCGTTGAGGTACTGCGCCAGTTCCTTGAGCTTGAGGGCGCGCTGGTGGAAGGTCAGCTTCCCCAGTTCCGCTTGGCCGGTGGTGCGGCCATAGTCGACGACGGCGGCGAGGTCGAGGCCCTCGGTGCTCACCTTTGCCAGGAGTTCGCCGGTGCTGGCGTCCAGGACGGAGGCGGCTCCGGCGGCAGAGGCTGCGTCGGGGGTCCACCACGAGTTGCGGATGAAGCTGGGGACGATCTCGACGGTGCCCACTGAGGGTTCCGGAGCTGTTGCAGTGGTGGTCATCGTTGACGGGTCCTTCCAACGCGGGGCAAGATCGACACGGCCAGCGCATTACTGACCGTCCGTTCGGTAATATGTCTACAGTACATGAAGGAGCCCTGCGGCACACTAGTAGCGGCGGGCCCGACCGGCCCATGACAGGCCAGAGCCCCAGAGGAGACGCAATGACGCCCGACCCCCGCAACATTCAAAGTGGTACCGAGCTGTGGAAAATCACCCTCGGTGAACTTGACGAGAAGATGGGGGTCAAGATCGTTGAGCAGTCCGTGGAGCGCGTCGTGGCAACCATGCCGGTGGAAGGCAACCGCCAGTCCTTCGGCCTGCTGCACGGCGGCGCCTCACTGGCCGTCGGCGAGGCCGTGGGTTCGTGGGCCTCGGTGATCCACGCCAGCACCCTGGGCAAGACCGCCGTGGGCGTGGACGTTTCCGCCACGCACCACAAGTCCGCCCGCGAGGGGCTGGTCACGATAACCGCCACCCCGATCCACCTCGGCAGCACGGTGACCACCCACGAGGTGCTGATCACCAACGAGGCCGGGGAGCGGCTCTGCACGCTGCGGATCACCAACCTGCTGCTGGACCGCAAGGGCTGAGCGGGCCGGGGCAAAAGGTCCGACCGTCTGCATCCAAAGAGGGGCGCCGGCCGGTAGTAACGGTGTAAGCAAATCACCGCCCGGATCCGGGCAACTCAATGAGGAGTTTGAAATGCGTAAAACCGTTTATGCCGCCGGTGCCGTGTCGATGGCGGCCGCCCTCGCGTTTGCCGCCCCGGCCCAGGCCGGCGGGAAGCACGACGGCGGCAGGCACCACGGCGACGATGCCGTCCTGTCCGTTTTGCACGGAGTCCCCGGCCTGACCGTGGACGTATGGGTGAATGGCAAGCTCACCTTGGACGACTTCAAGCCCGGCAAGCTCGCGGGCCCGCTGAAGCTCGAGGGCGGCAATTACAAGATTGCTGTCACGGCCGCCAACGCCAAGAGCGCCGACGACGCGGTGATCGGCCCGGTCGAGGTCAAGCTCAGGGAGGGCCGGAACTACACCGCCGTGGCCCACCTGGATGAGGACGGGGATCCCACCGCCACCCTGTTCAAGAACGACACCTCGCCCAGCCCTCGGGGTGAGGGGAAGCTGACGGTCAGGCACGTGGCCGCGGCGCCCGCCGTCGACGTCCTTGCCGGCAAGACTGCCGTGATCGAGGACCTGACGAACCCGGACCAGGAAGTGCTGACGCTGAAGGCCGGGAAGGTGTCCGCCTCGGTCGCGGCCGCCGGGACCACCAAGCCCCTGATTGGCCCGGCGGACATTCCGGTCGCCGCGGGCAAGAACACGATTGTCTACGCCTGGGGCAGCCTCAAGAAGGGCAACCTCGGCGTAGCGGTCCAGGTAGTCGACTCGGACAAGTGGCGGGATCACGGCCGGCACGGCCGCTAAGCGGCCGGTCCTGCCTGCTCGCTGGAAATTCCCGGCCTAGCCGGGGGTGCTGCTTTCCCTGACGACGAGGCGGGCCGGGAATATCAGCGGGTCCCGGCCCGTCCCCGGATCTTCGATGTCCGCAAGAAGCAGGCGGCCCGCCTGGGCTGCCATTTCTACCGTGGGCTGGTTGATCGTGGTCAGGGGCAGCTCGCCCGGCGCGGCCAGGTGGTCATCGAAGCCGACGACGGCGACATCCCCGGGCACCGTGCGCCCGGCGGCCAGCAGGGCCGTTATGGCACCGCGGGCCATGAGGTCGGACGCAGCGAAAATGCCGTCCACACTGCTGTCCTCGGCCAGCAGCCGTTCGGCCGCTTCGGTGCCGCCGGCAGGGGTGAAATCCCCCTGCGCGACCGGCCCCGGCGGCAGCCCGGCTTCCCTGAGGCCCGCTTGCCATCCCTCCAGCCGGTCCGCGGCTGCCGTCATATCGAGCGGTCCGGTGATGGTTGCCAGCCGGGTGCGCCCGGCTGCCGCAAGGTGAAGCGCGGCCAGGCGGCCGCCTTCGAAGCTGTCCACGTCAACGTAGTGGATCCCCAGCCCGGTATCCCACGGCCTTCCAATGAAGACAGTGGGCAGCCCCGCGGCGGCAAGCTCCTCGGTCCAGCCGTCTGCTTTATGGTGCGAGACGACAATGGCACCGTCGACGTGGCCTCCACGCAGGTACCGAAGCGTCCGGGAGGGATCGCCGCCGGCCCGGGACATCAGCAGGACCAGCTGCATTTCGGTCTCACGCAACGCCTCCGTCACCCCGGTGATGACGGCCGCGAAGAACGGGTCCATCATGACCCGGGCATCGGGTTCGTTGATCACCAGGGCGATCGAGGAAGTCCGGCGGGTGACGAGGCTGCGCGCGGCCCGGTTCGGGGTGTAGCCCAGCGAGATGACCGCAGCGTCCACCGCGGCCTGAGCTTCCGGGCTGACCCGGGAGCCGCCGTTGATGGCCCGGGAGGCGGTGGAGCGTGACACTCCCGCCGCCGTCGCGAGGTCTTCAAGGGTGGGGCTAAGTCTCGCCGGTCCGGCCCGGAGACCCGCGTGCTTCTGTTCGCTCATCACTTTGAGAATACGACATGCCCGGTCTCCGCAGGGACGGGCCCTACCGTGCCGGCAAGGCGTTCGCCGCCGCCACCCCCGAGTACCAGAGTCCGCTGGCCTTCGGGATCCGCTGCTGGGTTTCATAGTCCACCCGGACCAGACCGAAACGTTGGTGATAGCCGTACGCCCACTCGAAGTTGTCCAGCAGCGACCAGGCGAGGTAGCCGCGGACGTCGGCGCCGGCGTCGATCGCGGAGCGCACTGCGCGCAGGTGCGCGTCGAAAAAGGCCAACCGCTCCTGGTCATCGACGAAGCCGTCGGTGTCGGGAGCGTCCGGGTACGCGGCGCCGTTTTCCGTCATGTAGATCGGGATGCCGGCCGGGCCGGTGTACTCAAGCTGCAGCCGGGTCAGCAACCGGTACAGCCCCTCGGGCTGCACCTCCCAGCCCATCCCCGTCACCGGCAGCCCGCGCGGCACGGAGTGCACGTCCTCCGCGGAAACGAACGGCGTTGCCTCACGCCTGTCGGCCGACGCCGGGGCGGCCTGCGCCGTGGTGGTCACGGTGTCCGGTTGGACCCGTTCTTCGGCTGCCGCCGCCTTGGTCAGCGCCTCGCCCTGGTAATAGTTGACCCCCAGCAAATCCACGGGCGCCGAGATGACAGCCAAATCACCGTCCTGCACCACGGTGTCGAAGCCGAATCCGGCCACGTCGTCCAGCACGTCCGCGGGGTACTGGCCACGGAAGATCGGGTCGAGGAAGATCCGGTTGTGCAGCCCGTCGATCCGGCGGGCCGCATCCCGGTCCTCCGCGGAGCCGGGGTCGGCAGGATCGGCGACAGTGAGGTTCAGGGTGATGCCAAGGCTCGCTGCCGGATCACGCCGGCGCAGTTCCCTGACGGCGAGCCCGTGCCCGAGCAGGAGATGGTGGGCAGCGGCGAGGGCTGCCCGCGGTTCCTGCCGTCCCGGGGCGTGGACGCCTGCGGCGTAGCCGAGGAACGCCGAACACCACGGCTCGTTGAGCGTGGTCCAGATGCGGACCCGGTCGCCGAGGGCCTCGTGCATCACGGCCGCGTAGTCCGCAAACAGCCGGGCGGTCTCGCGGTTGGCCCAGCCTCCCTCATCCTCCAGGGCCTGCGGCAGGTCCCAGTGGTAAAGCGTCAGCCAGGGTGTGATGCCTGCGGCGAGGAGTTCGTCCACCAAGCGGGAGTAGAACGCGATCCCCTCGGGGTTCGGCGTCCTGCCGTCGGGCATGCAACGTGCCCACGACGTCGAGAAACGGTACGCCTTTAGGTGCAGCGACGTCATCAACTCCACGTCCTGGCCCGAGCGGTGGTAGTGGTCGCACGCCACGTCACCGTTGTGGCCGTCTGCCACGGCGCCCGGAACCCGGGCGAAGGTGTCCCAGATCGAGTCCTTCCGCCCTCCGGTGTGGGCGGCTCCTTCGATCTGGTAGGCGGCCGTGGCCGCGCCCCAGAGGAATCCGTCGGGGAAAGTTAGCTCGGTGGTGCTCATCCTTTGACTGCTCCTTGCATAATTCCTGAAACGAGTTGGCGACCGGCGGCGATGAAGAGCAGCAGCAACGGGACGGTGGCCAGCACGGCACCTGCCAGCACCACCGAATAGTCCACAAAGTGTGCGGCCTGCAGCAGCTGCAGCGCCACCGGGAGGGTCGGGTTGGAAGGGTCCAGCACAATGAACGGCCAGAAGAAGTTGGTCCAGGTCGCGACGAAGGTGAAAAGCGCCAGCATCGCCGCGGCCGGTCGCGCCGCGGGGAAGCCGACATACCAAAAGGCCTGGATCATGGAGGCCCCGTCCACCCGGACGGCCTCAATGAGTTCGTCCGGGAGGGCGTCCCGTAGATACTGGGTCATCCAGAACACCCCGAAGGCCGTCACCACGCCGGGGAGGATCACCGCCCAGAGGGAACCGGTCCAACCCAGCTTGGCCATCACAATGAACAGCGGAACCACGCCCAGCTGGGTGGGCACCGCCATTGTGGCGATCACGAAGACCAGAAGCCCCCTGCTGCCCCGGAAGCGCAACTTCGCGAACGCGAAGCCCGCCAGGGTGGAGAAAACCACCACCGAGGCGGCCGTGACCGTGGACACCAGGACGCTGTTGCCCATGGCCTTCCAGAACGGGATGCTGTCGAAGACTTTCGCGGCGTTGGCCACGAAGTTCCCGCCCGGCAGGACCGGGACACCGCGACTGAGCACCGTGCTGTCATGGCTGCCCACCAGGAACGACCAATACAGCGGGAACAGCGACGCCAGCAGGACCGTGCCGAGGACACTGTAGGTCAGCGCCCCGGGACGGCGCTGACCGCCTGCGCCGCCCCGGTTGCGCGGCCGGCCGGTTATGCGGTTCGGCCGCTTGGCCGCCGCCTTGGCCGCACCTTTGCCGGCGGTTTGCCGGATCATGGGGATGGAGCTCATTTGCGGCCTCCCTGGCTGGCGATACGCCGTGTGAGTAGATAGTTCAGGAGGGCAATCAGCACAATCATCAGGAACAGCAGCCACGCGACCGCAGATGCCCTGCCGAAATTGCGCTGTCCCCAGCCCAGTTCCCAGATGTACATGGTCAGCGTCTGCCACTGCCGGTCGGCGCCGCCGAGCCCGGATTGGTCGAACACCCGCGGCTCGTCGAAAATCTGCAGCCCGCCGATCGTGGACGTGATGGCCACGAAAATCACGGTGGGCCGGAGCATCGGAACCGTCACGGACAGGAACTGCCTGACCCGGCCGGCGCCGTCGATGGTGGCGGCTTCGAAGACATCGCGGGGGATGGCCTGCATGGCGGCAAGGAAGAT
Source organism: Arthrobacter sp. 05N425 (assembly GCF_056397125.1). Lineage (NCBI taxonomy): Bacteria > Bacillati > Actinomycetota > Actinomycetes > Micrococcales > Micrococcaceae > Arthrobacter > Arthrobacter sp. 05N425. Next base: position 361,373 of record NZ_JBFTMU010000002.1, on the reverse strand, counting down.
CAGTGCGTTGTAGCCGATCCAGCGGAAATTCACCATCGTGGCGATGGCAATGTGGCTGGCGAGTTGCTCGGAGTGCCAGCGGACCGGGTCAAGGCCGACGAGTGCCAACAGCTCATTCACGAGGCCAAACTGGTCGGCGAACAGGTTGTTGAAGATCAGCCCGACCGCCACCGGGGCGACGACAAAGGGCACCAGGACGCCCATCCGCCAGAACGTTCTGGCCCGGAGGTTGGCGTCCAGCGCGGCCGCAATCAGCAGCGCCAGCACCACCTGCGGCACGGACGAAAGCAGGAAGATGCTCAGCGTGTTTCCTACCGCGTTCCAGAAGTACGGCTGCGCGAGGACGAAGCCGAAGTTCTCCGTCCCGACGAACTTGCCCTGCCCGCCGATCAGGTTCCAGTTGTGCAGGGACACCCAGGCTGTGTAGAGCAGCGGAAAGAGTCCCGTGAGGGCAAACAGCAGGAAGAACGGCGAGATGTAGAGGTAGGGCGAAAGTTTGACGTCCCACCGAGACATCCGTTGCGAGAACGCGAGCCGCCGGACGCTCCTCTTGCCGGGTATCTCCTCGTCAGCCAGTTGGCTCTGGGGCCTGACCCGGTCCGTTACCGACATGACCTACAGGGACTTCACAGCGGTGAGGAACTTCGCCCAGGAGGACTCGGCGTCGTCCTTCTTGTCCACGTCCACGCGGGTGAGGGCCTGCTGCATGGCGTCGTTGATGGCAAAGAACTTCGGGCCCTTGAACGGGGTGGCGCCCACGGCCTTGGCCCGCTCGGCGAAGATCTTTCCGGTGGGGGCGTTGTTGAAGAACTTGTTGGTCTGCCCCAGCAGTGCCTCGCTGTCGAGCGCCTTGACCTGGCTCGGGAAGTTGCCCTTGGCGGTGAAGGCCTTGATCTGCTGCTCCGGGGCGGTCAGCCAGGCGGCGAGCTTCTTGGCTTCGGCCTGGTGCTTGCCCTGCGCCGGCACGGTCAGGTACGAACCTCCCCAGTTTCCGCCGCCGCCGGGGAAGACGTTGGCGACGTCCCAGCCCTTGACGCCGGTGGCGTTGCCCTCGATCACACCGAGCATCCAGCCCGGGCAGAGGGTGGTGGCGAACTTCTGGGACTGGAAACCGGCCACCCAGTCGTTGCTCCACTGGCCCAGGTGCGCGGAGAGGTTGTCCTTCGTCGAGGCGTTGAGGACCTTGGTGTAGACGTCCTTGACGGCGGGGTTCTCGGCGGCAATGACAGTGCCGTCCTCGTTTTCGTAGGCCTTTTCCAGCTGGTTGCTCATGCCCTGGTAGATGGCTCCGGCGGAATCGAACCAGGCCGCGCCGGTCTTCGCGGCGACAAACTTCTTGCCGGCGTCGAAGTAGCTGTCCCAGGTGGTGCCGAGCATCTTGGCGACGGATTCGCGGTCCGTCGGCAGTCCTGCCGCCTTGAGCAGTGCCGAGTTGTAGCAGACAGCCTCGGGACCGGAGTCTGTGCCGTAGCCGATCAGGCGGCCGTCCTGCGTGGTCGCCGCCTCGGTCTTCCAGTCCAGCCAGCGGCCTTCGACGGCGGGATCCTTCAGGTCCACGAACTGGTCCGGATACTGCTTGAGTTCGGAGAGCCAGTCAACCTCGATAGCTTCGACGTCCGAGAGGCCCGATCCCGCCGCCAGGCGGGTGGTCAGGTTGTCGCGCGCTTCGTTGGTGGTGGCGGCTTTCTTGTGCTGGATCTTGACGTTGGGGTTGAGTGATTCGTACTCCTTGAGCAAGCTCTCGTAGCCGAACTCGTTGAACGTGGCGAGGGTGAGGGTTACAGGCTCCTTCCCCGTCTCGCCGGTGGGTGCCGCGGCTTTGGGGGCGTCTGCTCCGCAGGCGCTCAGGGCAAGGGTGAGGCAGGCAGCCGACGCCGACAGGGCGGCGAGCTTGCGGGAAAATTTCACGCGGGGACTCCTTTGTCAGGGTATGGCACGAAGAGTGCGGGGCGATGCGCCCAGAGCTGGGAGCGCTCCCGTGACTCGCATGGGAGCGCTCCCACGAGCATGGTGTCGCACATCACAATGAATTGTCAAGGTGGCGCCCTTGGCGGAATCGGGGCCCTTGCCGGGCCTTGAGGCCGGTGTTAGGCTTCCCGGCGGGAGCGCTCCCACACCGTGCCCTTCCCGGCAGCGGGCGCCTGATTCCCTTTTGCTCCACTCCACAGCCCGTGCAAAACCGCACCCCAACGAGAGCAGGACAAGCAATGCCGCTAGCCCACCTCCGCCGCCACCGCGCGGCCCAATCCACGTCGTTCCGGGCGCCAACGCACCACCAGAGACGGCTGCTGGCCGGCGCGGTAGCGGTGATGCTTGGCGTGCTGGGCGCCGCAGCCGCCCCCGCCGCCAACGCCGCTCCGCCCCCGGCGATGAACCCGGCAGTGAACCAGGCGAAGACCACGCCTGCGCCGGCCCCCGACTTCGGCCCCAACGTGCGGATCTTCGATCCCGGCATGCCGGTGGCCGCCATCCAGGCCGAGGTGGACGCCATAGCGGCCAAACAGGTCGACGACGAGATGGGCACCAACCGTTATTCCCTGCTGTTCAAGCCCGGCACCTATGGCAGCCCGGAAACGCCGCTGATCATCCAGGTGGGCTATTCGACCGAAGTGGCCGGCCTGGGCGCCTCACCCACGGACGTCACCATCAACGGCCATGTGGACACGTACAACCGGTGCCTGACCGCGGACAACTGCATCGCCCTGAACAACTTCTGGCGCTCCGTCTCCAACCTCACCATCAATGTCACCGGTCTGGAGGGCTGCCGCAGCTCGGCGAACTTCTGGGCGGCTTCGCAGGCATCGCCCATGCGGCGGGTCAACATCACCGGCGGCAACCTCTCCCTGATGGACTACTGCACCGCCGGCCCGCAGTACGCCAGCGGCGGCTTCATTTCCGATTCAAAAGCCGGCACGGTCATCAACGGTTCGCAGCAGCAATACCTGGTCCGCGACAGCAGCATTGGCAGCTGGTCCAACGGCGTCTGGAACCAGGTCTTCTCCGGGGTGAACGGGGCTCCGGCCCAGTCCTTCCCGAACCCGCCGTACACCACCCTGGCCAGCACCCCGGTCAGCCGCGAGAAGCCGTACCTGGTGCTGGATTCCGGCGGGGGGTACAACGTTTTTGTTCCCTCGGTGCGCAAGGATTCCGCAGGAACCACGTGGGAAAACGGCCCGACGGCGGGCCGCAGCATCCCGCTGTCCGACTTCTTCGTGGCCAGGCCTACCGATTCCGTCCAGACCATCAACTCCCAACTGGCCCGCGGCAAGAACCTGCTGCTGACCCCGGGTGTCTACGACATTGATCGAAGCATCGAAGTCAAGCGTGCCAACACCGTCGTCCTCGGACTCGGCATGGCCACCCTCACCGCCGTCGACGGTTCCGTGCCGCTGACGGTCGCGGATGTCCCCGGCGTCGAAATTGCCGCCGTCACCGTGGACGCCGGCGAGAAGAATTCACCGGCACTGCTTCGCGTTGGCACCCAGCGTGCCGCAAAAGGCAACGCCCGCGCCCACAACGGCTGGAGCGATCCCGCCAACCCCACCACCCTCCACGATGTCTTCTTCCGGATCGGCGGGCCCCACGTCGGCAAGGCCTCGCTGAGCCTGGAGGTCAACAGTGACGACGTGCTCCTGGACCACATCTGGGCCTGGCGCGCCGACCACGGAAACGGCGTGGGCTGGACTACGAACACCGCAGACAACGGCGTCATCATCAACGGCGACAACGTCACCGCCACCGGCCTGTTCGTCGAGCACTACCAGCAGTACAACGTGATCTGGAACGGCGAACGCGGGAAGACCATTTTCTTCCAGAACGAGCTGCCTTACGACGCGCCCAACCAGGCCGCCTGGCAGCACGACGGCGTACTGGGCTGGGCTGGTTACAAGGTCGCCGACTCGGTTCGGACGCACGAACTCTGGGGCGGCGGCAGCTACGTCTACAACAACGTCGACCCCACCATCCACGCCACCCGCGGATTCGAAGTGCCGGTAACGCCCGGCGTGAAGCTGCATGGCCTGCTGACGGTCAACCTCGGCGCCGGGACCCTGGACCACGTCGTCAATGACACCGGCGCAGCCGTCTCGACAGACGCCGTGGGGGTGCCCAGCTACGTCGCCGATTTCGGTTAGGACGCCTGCGGGCGGGAGCCTTCCGGCCCCGCCCGCCGGCACCGGCGCAGCTAACGCACCGTCCGGCGTCGCCCTAGTGCGATGCAGGCCCCGCCGAGCAGCAGGGCCGCCGCCGCCAAAGCTGCGGCAGGAAGCACGCCGTTGGCTCCGGTGCTGGCGAGCATCGCGGGGCTGCCCGGCTGCTGCGGAGTTGAGACACGGGCGCCCGCTGCCGCCGTCGGAGGAATGTTCCCTGCCATGGCTGCGGACGCCGGCGGGCTGATCGTGAACCTGGCCCTAAGCGGTGACGAGGCGATCCCGTCGACGGACTGGGTTACGGACAGTGTGTGCAGCCCCACGGCCAGGCCGGCGGGGAACCGTACACTCCAGCGGCCGCCAGCCACGAGGACATGCGGGACCAGCGAAGGGAACACCGACTTCGTCCCCACGCCAGATCCGCCCTTCTGCACGGCACCGATCGGCTGTCCGTCAATCAGCACGGTGACCGCTGCGCCGTCGACACCCGTCCCGGAAATCGCATCGGGCAGCAAGTCCTGGCGGAACGAGACCCCGTTCCACTGTCCGGCGACAGCGGGCGCCGGCGGCGGCACCGTGAACACCAGCGTGGCTGGCGGGCTGTCCACGTGGCCGGGCGCCGTCTGGACCGCCGAGACCGAGAGCTTGCCGTACACCCGCTGGCTTCCCACCGAAACACTCCACCGGCCCTGCGGCGAAACCTTCGCGGAACCGGTCAGCTGGCCCGAAAGGACCACGGTGTTGCCCGGGGTGCCCGTTCCTTCGACGCGATCCAGCGCCGCGAGGCTGGATCCGGAGGCGGGGGCACTGATCTCCGGCGCGAGCAACCCGGAGACCTTGAGCCTGAACGCTGCGGCCCCTGACCGGCTGTGGCCGTTGACGGTCTCAGCCGTGAATTGGAACGTTCCTTCCGACGCTGGCGCGTTGAAGGACCAGTTTCCCGCCGCGTCCACCGGGATTTCGACGGCGTCCTGGTCCGGGCGAAGCAGGCGGACCGTGGAGTTCGCGGCGACGCCCGAGGCGGGGGCGGCAGGCACGCGCCCCCGAATGAGGCTGCCCGGCAACACCGTGCCGGTGTCCGGTGTCCCAACAAGTTCGGGCTTGTTCAAGAACAGCTGGAGCTGGACGGGGCCAGGAATGGAGCCCAGCGCATCGTCGAGCGTTGTCGCGACCGCAAAGTTCTGCGCCGCGCCCCGGGGTTCCCCGGCGGAGTGTGTGCCGACGGCAAAGTTTCCGCTGATCCAGGGCCCCCCGGAGTCTCCACCGCTGGATTGGACGTCATAGGACAAGAAGCCCTTGAAGGCCCTCACATCTCCTGCCGCGGTGGTGCGTCCTCCCACCACGTAGACGCCGGTTTCCGCTACCTCGCCGCAGGACCATCCGGTGGTGCGGCCGGACCGGCAGACAGCCTGGCCCTGGTACGGCGCTGCGGTGCCAATGATCTTGACGGAGGTTTGTCCCGGGTTGGCCGGGGTCTTCCACGTAGTGGCGGAGGGCTGCACCTTGAGCCCGGGCCGCAAATCCTTGATCACGGCAATGTCGGTGCCGATGTTGCCCGGACTCGACTCTGCACCGGTGATCGGCGAGTTATCGGGTCCGCCGAACTGGCTGAACCCGAACGATCCCAGGGGTTCGAGAACGGCCGGCAGTGAGGTGGTCGCTCCGCCGGCCGGCGCCGCGGTGGGCGGCTCGACGTCGGCCTTTGCCGCCGTTCCATCTTCGGCGCAGTGCCCGGCAGTCAGCACCAGCGGCAGGCCGGCGGGATCAAAAGCCCCGAAGCCGGCAGAGCAGATCGTCATCTTGTTGATCACGTAACCCTGCCCGCCGAAGTAGTCGTCTTCGGTCTTGATCGGAGCGCCCTTTTCCAGTTTCACGTTGGCGTAGCGGGACACGAAAGCTGCGGCCGAGATCTTTCCGGGGGCGGGCGCCGGCGCCGGGTCGAGGCTGCCGGGCGCCAGGGCCGCCGAGGTCCACGCCTCGGCTGTGTTGGTGCCGCCGGTGCGGACGATGAAGTGGCCGTCGGCGTAAGCCACAGCCTGCAGCCCGGCAGGACCGACCTCACGGACATACGCCTGGAAGAGCTGCTCGGCACTGCCGGCGACGAGTTCCGGCTTCACGGCTGCGGCCGGCGTGGCGCCTGGTCCCGTGGGAGCGGCCAGCGCGGAAGTCTTCAGCGCGGGCGCCTCGAGCGCGAATTCCGCCGGGCCGGCCTGGTTCAGTTCGTCGATCCGGGCTTGGAGCTCCACGCCGGAGCCTTCGACCACGATTTTTCCGTCCCGCAGGACAATCCCGACATAGCCAGGCAGGCCGCGCAGGGAGGGTGCAGCCTCGGCGGCCCGCTTGGCCTGCGCTCCGGCGGCGTTGAACTCCGCCAGGGTCATGCCCAGGTCCCGTCGGATCGCCTCGGCGAGCCCGGCGTCGCTGATGCCCGGTTCTGGCGAGGACGCAGCGGGCTCAACCGGCGCCGTCGGCGCGAGGGCCGCCTCCGAAGTGGGGCTGGGCGAAGGGGAAGGGGACGCCGTAGCGGGATCGGGGGACCCGGCCTCTGCCAAGGCGGGGACAGCCACAGACGACCCCGCGAGCGCAACGGCGACAGCCGCCGCTGCCCGGATTACCAGCGCGTACGTGGGAGTCTTCACCCGGTTACTCTAGTGCCCCAATTTGCCCCGGATGGCAGTCAACTCAGGAACCGTTACCCCATTGTGGCCCAAAAATTCGGCAGTTTTCAGCTGCCGCACAAAGCGCAGGAGGCTTTCCTGGCGCGCCTCGATCAGAGGCGCGAGGATCTCCTCGGGCAGGTACCGCTCATGCGGATGCGGGGTTGCGGACAGCCGGTGGTGCTCGTTGATGCCCCGCATGGCGCGTGCGTAGGACAGGGCGATGGCGTCCTCCCCGGCTCCGGCGAGGTCCTGGAGCATGGCGGCGATCATGCCGCTGCGGTCCCGGCCGGCCGAACAGTGGATCACGACGCCGCCGGGGGCTGCCGCGACGGCCCTGAACACTGCGGCGAGCTTGCCGGGGAAGATCCTGGCGTTGTCCGGATAGGACGCCGGGTTGTTCAGGTAAGGAACGCAGAGCGCGCGGAATTCAGCGTTGCCGGGATCCTCGGTGGGGGCGTGCACGACGTCGAACGCCGCCAGGGTCGCCTCGCCCACCCGTGGATCGGTGTCGCGGCGGCGGATCTCATCCGGGTTGCGGAGGTCGATCACGGTCCGGATGCCGCCGCCGTATGCCTGCTGCCAGCCGGTCTCGGTGAGCCATTCGCGGCGGCCCATCCGGTACACGCTGCCCGCAACGTGCCACGCGTTGACGGCCCCGTCCCAAGTGACAGACCCGTCGCTGTTGACGGCCCCGTCCCAGTTCATGGGCTTCACGGCGCCGCCCTCCGGCTGGCTAGCCACGGGACTCGTCCCGCCGCTTCCCCAGCCGGAACTCCAGGCCGCTGCGTACCATCGGCCATTCATGTTCGAGGATGGAAAACACCACGGTGTCGCGCAGCACGCCGTCGGCCGTGCGGCTGTGGCTGCGCAGCACGCCGTCCTGTTTGGCGCCCAGCCGGGCAATCGCCTCGCGGGACTGATGGTTGAGCCAGTGCGTGCGGAATTCGACGGCGGGGCAGCCGAGCGTCTCGAAGGCATGACGGAGCAGCAACAGCTTGGAGTCCGGGTTGCTGCCGCTGCCCTGCGCGGAGGCGGCGTTCCAGGTGGAACCGATCTCCACCCGGGGTGTGGCGGCGTCGATGTTCATGTAGGTGGTCATGCCGATCACTTTCCCGGGGCCGCCGGTGGCCGGGTCAAGCAGCCGGGTGGTGAACGGCAGCATCGAGCCTGCCTGCTGCAGGGCCAGCCGTCGATCGATCTCGGCCGCCATGGCCTCCGGGGCGGGGACGGACGTGTACCAGAGTTTCCAGAGCTCGCCGTCCCGGACTGCCTCCACCAGGCCGTCGTGGTGGGCATGGCTCAGCGGTTCCAGCACCACGTGCTGGCCGGTGAGGGTGATGGGTTCAATGCGCGGCGGGGCGGTAGTCACCGCACCATCCTAGGCATGCCGGCCCCTCGCTGGCGCCCGGACGGATCCCCCAATGAGCATCCGTCCGGGACCGGCTCAGGCGGTCCAGTCGAAGAAGCCCTGGCCGGTCTTGCGTCCGAGTTCGCCGCGGGCCACCTTGTCCCGGAGGATCTGCGGTGGCGCAAAGCGCTCGCCCAGGGTGGAGGCCAGATACTCGGCGATGCCGAGCCGGACGTCGAGGCCGACGATGTCGGTGGTGCGCAGCGGACCGGTCGGGTGTTTGTAGCCCAGGACCATGGCGTTGTCGATGTCCTCGGCCGAGGCGACGCCTTCCTCCACCATGCGCATCGCCTCGAGGGCGATTGCGACGCCCAGCCGCGAGGAGGCGAAGCCCGGGGCGTCATTGACGACGACGGCGGTCTTGCCGAGCGCTTCGACCCAGCCGCGGGCGGCCTGGGCGAGGGCCTCGCTTGTCTGCTCGCCGAGGACGACCTCGATCAGGGTGGACGCGGGAACCGGGTTGAAAAAGTGCAGGCCCAGGAAGTTCTGCGGGCGCTTCAGCTCGCGGGCCAGGCCGTTGACGGAGAGCGAGGAGGTGTTGGAGGCGAGGTACGCGTCCGTGGCGAGCCGCTCCTCGATCCCGCGCAGCGAGGCCACCTTCAGGTCCCAGTCCTCGGGTACGGCCTCGATGACCAACTGCCGGTCCTTGAAGTCGTCGTAGTCCACGGTCACGGAGAGGCGGGAGACCATCTCGTCGAGGTTGCCGTCGGTGGCGCCGCGCTCGATACTCTTGGCCGCCGCGGACTCCACGCGCTCGCGGGCCGCCTCGGCAGACTCCTCGTCACGCTCGACGACGAGCACGTTGGCGCCGTTGATCAGGAAGGCATGGGCGATGCCCGCGCCCATCCGGCCGCCGCCGAGCACCCCGACAAAGTCGGGAAGGCCAGTGGCAGGCAGGTTGGCGGGGAGTACCGAGTTGCTCATATCTACTTCTTCCGGTCTGGATTGGGGCCTGGCGTGGCGGCTGGCTTGTTGCTCACTTCGCGGCTGACTCTTGGGCTGATTTCTTGGCTGATTTCTTGTCCGATTTCTTGTCCAGGAAAGCCTGCATACGGTCGAACTTCGCCTGCGATTCGAAGAGGATGCCCTGCGCCAGCTGGTCGATCAGCGGGTGCGCCTCAGCCGGGGCATGGAACACGGACTTGGTGATCCGCACCGCGAGCGGGTCCTGCTGCGCGATCCGGTCCGCCAGCGCGTGGGCGGCGTCCATCAGCTCCGCGGGTTCGTGCACCTCGGTGATGAGCCCGACCGCGAGCGCCCGGTCGGCGCGGAGTACTGCGCCGGCCAGGAGGATGTCCTTGGCCACCGGCTCCCCCACCAGCTCCTTGAGGCGCCAGCTGGCCCCGGCGGCGGCGAGGATGCCGAGGCCCGTCTCGGGGTTGCCGATCCGGACCCCCGGGGTGCCGATCCGGAAGTCGGCGGCGTAGGCCAATTCGGCGCCGCCGCCCAGGCAGAAGCCGTCGAGGGCCGCGATGACCGGCATCGGCAGCTTGGCGATCCGGACGAAGATGGTGGAGTTGATGCCCTGCAGGGCGTCGTCGCGGCGGCGTTCCCGCAGCTGCGCGATGTCGGCGCCGGAGGCGAATACGCCTTCCGTGCCGGCAAGGATCAGCACCTTGGGGGTCTGCTCGAGGTACGCGCAGACGCTGTGGAGCTCATCGACCATCTGCTGGTCGATCGCGTTGCGGACCTCCGGGCGGTTGAGCAGGACCACCAGCCGGTCCTCGCGCTCCTCGACCAGGAGCGTGCCGAAGCCTGCGGTGTCCAGGCCGCCGGGCCGGGCCGCCATTAGACGCGCTCCAGCAGCATGGCTGTGCCCTGGCCGACGCCGATGCACATGGTGGCGAGGCCGATTTTGGCGTCTTCGCGCTCCATCCGGCCCAGCAGGGTGATGGCAATCCGGGACCCGGACGAGCCGAGCGGATGGCCCAGGGAGATCGCGCCGCCGTCGCGGTTCACAATCTCCGGATCGAGGCCGAGCCGGCGCATGCTGGCCAGCGACTGGGTGGCGAAGGCCTCGTTGAGTTCGACGGCGCCGAGGTCACCGACGTCGAGCCCGCTTCGGGCGAGGACCTTCCGGGTGGCCGGGACCGGGCCGATGCCCATGATCTCTGGCTCGCAGCCGGCCGAGGCGCCGTCGATGATGCGGGCCCGCGGGGTGAGCCCGAGCTTCTGGATCGCGGCCTCGGAGGCGACGATGATCGCGGAGGCGCCGTCGTTGAGCGTGGAGGAGTTGCCGGCGGTGACCACGGAGCCGCCCGCGACGACGGGGCGCAGCCCGGACAACACGTCCATGGTGGTGCCGGCGCGGGGGCCTTCATCGGTGTCCACGACCGTCTCGCCCTTGCGCGTCTTGACGGTCACGGGAACGATTTCGTCCGCGAAGCGGCCGGCGGCAATCGCGGCGAGCGAACGCTCGTGTGAGCGGACGGCGAACGCGTCCGCGTCCTCGCGGGAAATGCCGTCCACGCGGGCGACTTCCTCGGCCGTCTCCGGCATGGAGTAGGTCATCTTGCCGTCGCGGGAGAGCTCGCCCTTCTGGAACAGCGGGTTGGCGAAGCGCCAGCCGATCGAGGTATCGAAAATTTGGCCCGGCTTGGCGAAGGCGGTCTGCGGCTTTTCCTGCACCCAGGGGGCGCGGCTCATGGATTCGACGCCGCCTGCGATGACGATATCTGCGGCGCCGGACTTGATCATCTGGCTGGCCATGATGATGGCGCTCAGGCCGGAGGCGCAGAGCCGATTAACGGTAATGCCGGGGATGTGGAGCGGTAGTCCGGCCAGGATGGTGGCCATCCGGGCGACGTTGCGGTTCTCCTCGCCGGCTCCGTTGGCGTTGCCGAGGATGACCTCGTCGATGGCGTCCGGGTCGATCCCGGCACGGGCGACAGCTTCACGGACCACCAGCGCCGCCAGGTCATCGGGCCGGACCGCGGAAAGGGCGCCGCCGTACCGTCCCACGGGAGTGCGGGCACCGCCAACAAGAAAAGCCTCGACCATGAGAACATCCTTCACCAAGGGAGCAGGGCCGGCAGCAGAGTAAATTACCGACCGTTCGTTCTATAAAGATTACACAACGGGTCAAGGCGGTCAACCGGACGGCCCCGGATGACGTGGCGTCGACTCAGGCCACGGTGATGCCCAGGTGGCCGGCCAGCAGCGGGGCCAGCAGGCTGAGCTGGTGCTCGTCGACCACGATGCCGGCGAGGCTGCCGAGGCCGCTGAGGGACCGGAACTCCGTGCCGCGCAGGTCGAAGTCCTTCAGTCGCGCTCCACTGAAGTCCAGGCTGCCGATGGTGCAGTTCTTCAGCGCCACCCGGGTCGCCGTGCAGGAGCCAAGGTCCAGTTCGTTGATGATGCAATCGCTGATCTGCACGTCCACCAGCTTGGAGCCGCGGAGGTTGACGTAGTCCAGCTTGCCGCCGTCGATCCGCACCGACTGCCAGCCGCTTTCATACAGTTCCGCCGACCCCCAGCGGGGGTTGCGGAGTTCGACGTCGCGCAGGCTTGAGCGCGCCGCCGTGAAGACCGGGGCGTAGATCTCGGCCAGGACGCAGTCGCGGAAACTCGCGCCGCGCAGCTGGGTTTCATTAAAGGAGGCGCCGGAGAACTCGCACTCGGCGAAATCCGTGCCGCTGAGCTCCAGCCCGTCCGCGGCCGCGCGGGTGTACCGGACGCCGTCGTAGCGCTCCCCGCGGCGGAAATCGGGGGCAGGATCCTCCGCGAGGTCCGCCAGCTGGACCGGCGTGAGGCGCGGGGCGGTGACTTTGGCTGCGCCGGAGGGCTTGGCCATCACTGTAACTCCGCCTTGGCCGCGGTCTTGGCTGGGACAGGGGTGGTTGTGGGCTCCATGGTTTCGAGCCTAGCCGGGCGGATCGAAAACCCTGGGCACGGACCGGATCGAATGATCTCGCGAAAGGGCTTGAATTAGTAAGCATGCTTCGTGTTATGGTGAAACTGCGTTGAATTTCAACCGGAAACGAAAGGTGGAGTACACCATGGGTATCGGAGACAAGATTCAGAACGAGGCGGAGCACCTCGGCGGCAAGGCCAAGGAAGCTACCGGAAACGCCACGGACAACGACCGCCTGAAGGCCGAAGGCCAGAAGGACCAGGTCGTCGCCGACGCGAAGAAGGTCGGCGAAAACGTCAAGGACGCCGTCAAGCGCGACTAGTCCTAAAAATCGACGGCGTCGGACATTCCTTTGGGGGATGTCCGGCGCCGTTTTTTGTGCCCGGATGCAAGACTGTCCGAACACGACTCCCGCACGACCCGACCTAGGAGTGCCCATGGCCAGGAATGCCGCCAACCGGGGCGAAGACCCGGACCCGGCCCTGCATAACGTCGACCTCAGCGGGGCCAGCCTCGCCGCCGGCGGCTCCCCGCGGCTCCGCGGCTACCTGGCGGAACCGGAAGGGGACGGTCCCTTCCCGGCCGTGCTGATGATCCATGAGGCGTTTGGCCTGGATGGCATCACGGTCCGGCACGCAGAGCGGATGGCGGCCGCCGGCTATCTCACCCTGGCTGTGGACCTGTTCAGCGACGGCGGGGCGCGCCGCTGCCTCGTCTCGACCATGCGTTCCCTGGCTGCCGGGCAGGGTCGCGCGTTCACGGACCTGGCGACGGCGCGGCAGTGGCTGTTGGACTCCGGCCGCACGACCGGGAAAATCGGCGTCATCGGGTTCTGCATGGGCGGCGGCTTCGCCCTGCTGCTGGCCAATGACGGCTTCGATGCCGCGGCGGTGAACTACGGCAGGCTGCCCAAGGACCCGGAAACGGCGCTGGCGGGCGCCTGCCCGATCGTGGCCAACTTCGGCGCGAAGGACCGTTCCCTTTCCGGGGCGGCGGCACGGCTGACCTCCGTGCTTGAGTCCCTCGGCGTTGAACACGACATCAAGGAATTCGCGACCGCCGGCCACTCGTTCCTGAACGATGAGGAAACGGAACCCAGGCCGCTGCGTCCGCTGTTCCGCGTCCTCGGCGTCGGGCCCGATCCGCAGGCCGCACCCGCGGCCTGGCGCAGGATCGAAGACCATTTCGCCCGGCACCTGAAGGACTAGGCGCCAGATCCCGCATCGGCTGCCCCAACGGTGCCTTTTGCAGCCCCGGAACGGCCGTTACGGAGCAGTCGATGGAACAAACGACGGCGGCGGCCACCTTGTTCGGGTGGCCGCCGCCGTCGTTGGTCATTCAGGACCGGAGCCCTAGCTGAAGAGCTGGCTCTTCGGTTCGTTGTTCTTGACCTTCTGCCAGCCGAGCCAGAGGACCACCGCGAAGAACGGGATGGTCGCCAGGGTCCACAGGCCCAGCGGGAAGACCTCCCCGGTCTTGCTGGTCATCGTGTCGAAGCCGATCAGCACGGTGATGGCCAGCAAGGCCACCAGTCCGGCCCAGCTTGTCCACGGTGAGCCCGGCATGGGCAGGGAGGACACGTTGCCCTTGGTCTTGCGCAGCGCGATCTGGCTGGCGAAAATCGAGCCCCACGTGAAGATCACGCCGATCGAGGCGGTGTTGAGTGCGAGGTCGAAGGCGTGCGAGCCGCCGAGCCAGATGTTGAGCAGGATGCCGACCAGGTAGACCGAGCCGATCGCCAGGATCGCGGCGTAGGGGACGTGGCTCTTGGACATCCGGGTCAGCCACTGCGGGGCATGCCCGTTGTTGGCCATGGTGCGGAATATCCGGCCAATCGAGTACAGGCCCGAGTTGCAGGACGACAGTGCGGCGGTGATCACGATCATGTTCATAACGTCGCCCATCCACGGCAGGCCCATCTGGCCGAAGACGGTGACGAACGGCGAGGTGCCGGCCTTGTACTGGTCCGAGGGCAGCAGCATCGCCAGGAGGGTCACCGACCCGACGTAGAACACGACGATCCGGATCACGACGGCGCGGATCGCCTTCGGGACCTCCTTGGCCGGGTCCTCCATCTCGCCGGCGGTGATGCCGACGAGCTCGATGGCGTTGTAGGCGAAGATCACGGCGTTCAGCACGAGGATCATCACGAGGGCGCCCTTGGGGAACATGCCGCCGTCCGCCGCGAAGAGGTTGTTCACCGAGGCGTGGCCGTCGCCGACCTTGGCGTTGGTGACCACCATGAAGGTGCCGACGGCCAGGAAGATCAGGATGGCCGCGACCTTGAGGACGGAGGCCCAGAACTCGAACTCGCCAAACGCCTTGACGCTCAGCAGATTCACTCCGACGAGGAGCAGCAGCGCCGCGATGGCGGTCAGCTCCACCGGCACGTTGGGGAAGAAGAACTGGAAGTACAGCCCGATCGCGATCAGCTCGGCGATGCCGGTCATGGCCCAGTTGATGAAGTACATCCAGCCGGACAGGTAGGCACCCTTCTTGCCGAACATCTCACCGGCGTAGCTAACGAAGGAGCCGGAGGTCTGGCGGTACATGATGAGCTCGCCAAGGGCGCGCATCAGCAGGTAGGCGATGACGCCCGCAATGGCGTAGGAGAAGATCAGCGCGGGGCCGGTCGAAGCCAGGCGGCCGCCGGCGCCCATGAAGAGGCCGACGCCGATTGCGCCGCCCATGGCGATCATGGTGACCTGGCGGCCGTTCAGGGACTTCTTGTAGCCCTCGGCGCTGAGGGTCGAGTCGACGACGGCGGATTGCGCCGGCGCGCTCTTAACGTCTGTGGAAGTACTTTGTGGCACAACAGTTCCTTGTAGGTCGGGGTATTGCCGGGACGGGAAGGCGGCTCCGGGAGCAGAAGTACGGACCCGGCCTGTGCCCTGAGCCCAGGAAACGGGCAGGGTTTTAGACCGAAACTCACAACGGGTCGCAGCGTCGCGCGGCACGTCCATAGTACTAGCTTTCGGCGCCGCACCGTGACGCGGGCTACACCCGGAACCGCCGAAAATACGAAATTAAAACAACGTTTTGGCGCAAAAGCGCTGGTCAGGCCGAGGTTTCCATTACTCTGAGCGAACCGGCGGGGACGTTCCCGCTGGTTCGCCTGCAACGTCACTGCAGGCCATGGCAGCAGTGCCGTGAGTCAGGGGGGACTATGAAACAGAGAGCGCTACTGCCCGCAGTGCTGCTTCTCGTACTGGCAGGGTGTTCGAGCGGCGGTTCCGGTCCGGCCACACCCAGCACCGGCAGCAGCACCGCAGCAACGCCGGCACCATCATCATCATCATCATCATCATCAGGATCTCCGGCGCCGAGCGCGTCCGAACCGGCCGATGTTTCCACTTCGCTTAACGCACCCGAGGCCTTGCGCGAGCCCATCTGCCGCGCGACGGCCGACGGGTCGTGGTCCTTCACGGGGACCCTGGTCAACAGCAGCGACAAGAACAAAGTGTTCACCGTGGCAATCGCGGTCACCGCCGGCCCTGCCGTGGCAGGGCACACGATCATCACCAAAACCGTCGCTGCCGGCAAGTCGGCCGAGATTGCAGCACCGAACTTTGCCAAGACCAAGGACAGCGCCGGGACCTGCACACCGGTCGTCTCCGTAGAGGATGCGCCATGAAAAAACTACTTGTCATCTCAGCGGTGGTGCTCGGGCTCGCGGCCGGACCGCTGGCGGTCGGACCGGCCTTCGCCGAGACCGCATCGCTGCCGCAGGACACAGCGAGCCCCACGGCAMCCGACACGGCCGCGCCGACCGAGTCGGCGTCGGCCCCCGCCATTCCGGCCCCGGAACTTAGCACGTCCCCGACAGCGACGGCGGAGCCCACCGTGGAGCCGACCTCCACTGTTGCGGAGCCAACGCCGACGCCGACGCCGACTCCGACGGAGGAGCCGACGTCGCCGTCCGTCGTTGTCCTGGGCGCCATCCAGGCGAAATGGACTGCGCTGAAGGGCGCAGCCGGTGCCCTCGGCGCACCGACCGCCAACCAGGCCTGCTCTCTCGACGTCTGCAGCCAGGCGTTCGAAGGCGGATCCGTCTTCTGGACCGCTGCAACCGGCGCGCACCCGGTGCTGCGGACGGCCGGCCACACGGGCCCCCGCTGGCACGCGCAGGGAGGCTTGGCGCTCTACGGCTATCCGGTCACGGACGAAACCGCGGTCACGGGCGGAACCATCCAGAAGTTTTCCAGTGGGCGGTTCCTCACCTGGACCACCAAGGGAATCCAGCAGATCTGGTCACGCGGCGCCATCGGCGCCCTGTGGCGGGCCCAAGGTGAGGCCGCCGGGCTCGGGCTGCCGACCACCGCCGAGGTCTGCGGGCTGACGGCGCGGGGCTGTTCTCAGTTCTTCGCCCATGGAGCGGTGTTCTGGTCCCCGAGGACCCCCGCGCAGGTCCTCAAGGGGACCATCTACACCAGGTGGAAGGCGGCCGGCGCGCAAGCCGGCGTCATGGGCTATCCCACCGGCCCCAGGACCTGTGGCCAGGCTGCCGGCGGATGCCTGCAGCGGTTCCAGGGCGGAACCGTCTACTGGTCCTCGGCAACCGGGTCCTGGATCTCCCGCGGCGGCCTCGGAGCCCGGTACGTCCGGGTGGGGGCCACCCGGAGCAGCCTGGGCTACCCGCTCGCCAACGAAAAGTGCGTTCCGGGGCAGTGCATCCAGGCCTTCCAGCGGGGGTTCATCGGCTGGACGGTGAAGCCGGGATACCGGGTCTTCGGGATGTCGGAGTGCCAGAACCTCAACAACGGCAAGTCCAAGTACCCCACCTACGGCGCGAACCGGGTCCTCCTCACGTGGACCCAGGGCTACGGACTGAACCATGCGACCAACCTGTACTGCATGAAGATCGCCGGGACGTACGTGCCGGACTGGCGGACTGACGGGTACGTCGGTAAGTCCGGGTTCAAGCCGCCGGGAGTTCCGTCCGGCCCCACCCGGAACCTGTTCTCCCCCACCGGATCGTTCTCCGTGACCGAGGCCTTTGGCCTGGGCAACCCCGGCACGAAGCTTGCGTACCGCACGCTCAACCCGCGCTCACGCTGGGGCGGCAACCCCTGGACGGCCACCTACAACAAGTACCACGAGTCCTCCTCCTGGGTTGGCTGGGACGAGAACATGTGGTGGTTCGCCAGCCTGGGCTACTACCGCCAGGGCGTGGTCATCAACTACAACCGGCCGAACATTGTCCAGGATGCGGGCTTCGCCATCTTCCTGCACATGAACAAGATCCCGACGGCCGGCTGCATCTCCCTGGATGACTGGGCGGTGGTGGACTACATCCGCAAGTCCACCCCGGGCGACCGGATCATCATGGGGACCTACGGGGCGCTGTTCCGATAGATTCCCGGCTCTGCAGCTACACGGCTAACGCCCGGCGCCCTCGGCCCGGGCGTTAGCCGTGTCCGCTCGGCGGCGGGGCTAGGCTGGTGGCATGGGTCCCGCTCTCCGTCAACCACCTGCGCCGCGTCCGGAACTGTACGCATTCTCCCGGCTGGACCTCATCACGGCGGGGATTTACGTGGCAGTGGGGGCGGTCTTCGCCACCGCCTCAGGCCTGCTGGCGCCGCTCGTGCTGCAGCTCTCGCCCAATCCGGCGGTGGCGTCCTACGCGGTGAACCTTCTGGTCTATGCGGTCATCGGCCTGCTCGCCCTGTTCGCGGCACGCCAAGTCGCGCGCCGGGATCTCCGCGTCCTGGCCACGAGACCCTGGTTCACCCTCCTGACGGTGCCGCTGGCCGTGGTGGCCGCGATGATCCTGACCGCCATCCTGGTGGCCGTGGCAGGGACCCCGCAAACCTCCGCCAACCAAGCCGGCCTGCAGGCACTCATGCAGCAGGTCCCGGCCTGGCTAATGGTGCCGCTGCTGGTGATTGTGGGCCCCTTCGTGGAGGAGTACATGTTCCGGCACCTGCTGATCGGCAAGTTGAGCCGGAAGCTGAACATCTGGCTCTGCTGCGCGCTCTCCGTCGTGCTGTTCGCGGCCATGCACGTCGTGGGCCAGGAGGCGCTGACGCTGCCCGTGCTGATGCCCTATCTCGCCATGGGCGCCACCCTGGTGTTCGTCTACGTCTGGACGGGCAAGAATGTGATGTTCTCCTACTTCGTCCATGCCTCGAAGAACCTGCTGGCCGTCATCTTCATCTACGCCATCCCGCCGGAAATCCTCGAGCAGCTGCAGTAGCGCCCGGAAAAACAACAGCGAAAGTTGCCCCGGCGGCACCCTAGCGCCGCGGGCGCCGTCGTCGTAGGTTTTTCCCATGGCACTGAACATCCAAATCGCTGTCGACTGCGTCGACCCGCACGCCCTTGCGGACTGGTGGGCCGAAACCCTGGACTGGGCCGTGGAGCCGCAGGACGAGGACTTCATCCGTTCCATGATCAAGCAGGGTTTCGCGACGGACGCGGAGACCAAGCGGCACCACGGAATGCTTGTCTGGCGGGACGGCGCCGCCATCCGGCCGCCCGAGGACCTGGGCGTCAAGCCCGCCTCACGCCGGATTCTTTTCCAGACCGCGCCGGAGGCGAAGACCGTCAAGAACCGCGTCCACTGGGATGTGAACCTGGCCGGCGCTGACAAGGACGAGGTCCGGGCCGCGCTCGAGGCCCGCGGCGCGACGTACCTGTGGACCGCCAACGAGGGCCCGCATTCCTGGCACACCATGGCGGACCCGGAAGGCAACGAGTTCTGTATCAGCTGAGCCGATTACTAGACTCGGACTGTGAGCAACGAAATCCCCGCCAAGGTATCCGACGTCTTTGACCCCACCCGCTGGCGCACCGTGACCGGCTTCGACGATTTCCAGGACATGACCTACCACCGGCAGGTGGAGCGCTCCGCGGACGGCACCGTGGTCCGGGACCTTCCCACCGTCCGGATCGCCTTCAACCGCCCGGAGGTGCGCAACGCGTTCCGGCCCGGCACCGTGGACGAGCTCTACCGGGCCATGGACCACGCCCGGATGACCCCCGATGTCGCCACGGTCCTGCTCACCGGCAACGGCCCCTCCGCCAAGGACGGCGGCCACTCCTTCTGCTCCGGCGGCGACCAGCGGATCCGCGGCCGCGACGGGTATCGGTATGCAGAGGGCGAAACCACCGAGACCATCGACCCCGCCCGCGCCGGCCGGCTGCACATCCTTGAGGTCCAGCGGCTCATGCGGACCATGCCCAAGGTGGTCATCGCCGTCGTGAACGGCTGGGCGGCCGGTGGCGGCCACTCGCTGCATGTCGTCTCCGACCTCACCATCGCCTCCCGGCAGCACGGCAAGTTCAAGCAGACCGACGCGACGGTAGGCAGCTTCGACGCCGGCTACGGCTCGGCCCTACTGGCCCGCCAGATCGGCCAAAAGTCCGCCCGCGAGATCTTCTTCCTGGCCCGCGAATATTCCGCCGAGGACATGGTCCGGATGGGTGCCGTGAACGAGGCCGTGGACCACGAGCGGCTCGAGGAGGTGGCGCTGGACTACGCCGCGGACATCGCCCGGCAGTCCCCGCAGGCCATCCGGATGCTCAAGTTTGCCTTCAACCTCGCCGACGACGGCTTGGCCGGCCAGCAGGTGTTCGCCGGCGAAGCGACGCGACTGGCTTACATGACGGACGAGGCGGTGGAGGGCAAGGAGGCCTTCCTGGAGAAGCGTGATCCGGACTGGTCCAAGTTCCCGTACTACTTCTAAGGCTGCCGCGATGACTTCCGGAGCGGTGAACATCGAACCCGCCCTCGCTGCCCTCGCGGCTGCCCTCCGCGGGGAGGGTCCCGCCGTCGAGCTGTCCGCCGGCCCGGACGGCTCCCCCGTCGTCGGGCTGGTGGAAACCCCCGGCTTCCAGGACGCCGCCGTCGTGGTGCGGACCTCCGGCTCCACCGGCGTGCCCAAGGCCACGGTGCTGACGGTGGATGCCCTGGCGGCTTCCTCCATGGCAACTGCGATGGCGCTTAAGGGCGAAGGCCAGTGGCTGCTGGCGCTCCCGGTGCAGTTCGTGGCCGGCGTCCAGGTCCTGGTCCGGTCGCTCTTCGCCGGCACCCGGCCCTGGGCGATGGACCTCTCCGGCGGGTTCACCCCGGAGGCCTTCACCACCGCAGCCCTTGAGCTCACGGACAAGATCCGTTTCACCTCCCTGGTTCCCACGCAGCTGCAGCGGCTCCTGGAGCGGCCCTCGGCACAGACGCTGGCCGTGCTCCGGCGCTTCAACGCGGTTCTGCTGGGCGGCGCCCCCGCCTCGGCGGAGTTGCTCGCCGCGGCCCGTGAGGCCGGCGTCCGGGTGGTGACCACCTACGGTTCCGCCGAGACCTGCGGCGGCTGCGTGTACGACGGCGTGCCGCTGGACGGCGTCGAGCTGAAACTCGCCGCGGACGGCCGGATCCTGCTCGGCGGCGCCACCATTGCGGCCGGCTATCTCGACGAGCCGGAGCTCACGGCCTCGGCATTTGTCGAGGACGACGGGATCCGCTGGTACCGCACCAACGACCTCGGCGCGCTGTCCGCGGACGGCACGCTGACCGTGCTGGGCCGGGCCGACGACGTCGTCATCACCGGCGGCGTCAAGGTGTCCGCCGCGCATGTGCAGGCGGAACTGGAGAAGCTCGACGGCGTGCGGGCGGCGTTCGTGGCGGGTGTCCCGTCCGCCGAGTGGGGCCAGGCGCTGGCGGCCTATGTGGTGCTGGCGGACGATTCGCCGGAGGCAGCCGAGGCCTTCACGGCGCGTTTCACCGCCGGCGGCGCGGGGGCGTTGGCGGGGGCCTTGGTTCCTAAAACAGTGCTCACCGCCGCGGAACTGCTGATGCTTCCGAACGGAAAACCGGACCGAATGGGCATGACCGTTCGGCTGGACACCCGTCATCAGGGAAAATAGAAAAGCTTCAAGCAACCCTTTCCACTAGATCAACACCCAAACCAACGAGGTACTGAACGTGGCCACAGCGGCACAATGGATCCAAGGCGCCCGTCTGCGCACCCTGCCGGCCGCAATCGCGCCGGTCCTGATCGGGACTGCAGCCGCCTATGAGATGAACGCGTTCCGGCCCGTCAACGCCCTGCTGGCCGCCATGGTGGCCCTGCTGCTCCAGGTCGGCGTGAACTTCGCCAACGACTACTCCGACGGCATCCGCGGCACCGATGAGGACCGGGTGGGCCCGCTCCGGCTGGTGGGTTCCGGGGTGGCGAAGCCGGAGCACGTCAAGCGGGCAGCGTTCGCGGCGTTCGGCCTGGCGATGCTGTTCGGACTGATCCTGGTCATTATCACGCAGGCCTGGTGGCTGATCCTCGTGGGTGTGGGCTGCGTACTTGCCGCGTGGGGCTACACCGGCGGCAAGAACCCCTACGGCTACCTGGGCCTGGGCGACCTGTTCGTGTTTGTGTTCTTCGGGCTGGTGGCCACGCTTGGCACCACCTACACGCAGGCCGGCCAGCTCAGCCTCGCGGCCATCATCGGTGCGATCGGCACGGGACTCATCGCCTGCGCCCTGCTCATGGCCAACAACGTCCGGGACATTCCCACCGACCGCGTGGCCGGGAAGAAGACGCTGGCTGTCCGGCTGGGCGACAAGCACGCCCGGGAAAGCTACGTGCTGATGCTCGCCGTGGCGATCCTGCTGGTGATTGTGCTTGCGCCCGGTCGGCCTTGGATGCTGATTGTGCTGCTGCTCATCCCGGCCATCCTGATGCCGTCCTGGCTGATGATCGCGGGCCGGCGCCGCAAGAGCCTGATCCCGGTGCTGAAGCAGACCGGGCTGATCAACCTTGGCTACGCCGTGCTGTTCTCGCTCGGCCTGGTGCTGAGCCGCGGCTTCTAAGGCGGGTTCCGGGGGTCCGGCTGGTTCCGCTGGTTCCAGCGGGTTCCGGCTGGTTCCAGGGGGTGCTGACGGGCTCTAGGAGTCCTTGGGCCGGCTGTCGGTGCGCACGGTGACGTCCGGGTGTTCGTCCACCAGGCGGTCTTCGGCGTGGGCGTCGTCGATCTCCCCGGCACTGCGCAGCGGCTTGGCTTTGCCGGAGAAACGCTGGTGGATCGAGGCGGTGGCCGCGTCGCGCTGCTTCTGGAAGAACAGGAAGCTGATGGCGAAGGCCATCATCCCGGCGCAGAGCGCGGCCAGCAGCCAGCCAAGCTGCAAATAGACAAACAGGGCGAACAACGGCACAAACAGTGCCAGACGGATCAGGGAGTATTTCAGGAAAGCCACGCTCCCAGTTTAGCCGTCCCGGCCGGGGCGGGGACCCGGCGGTCCGTCTGCTGCTGAGTGCGGGCACCAGCGCGGCTGCCCGGCGCCGGGCCGCGGGGTAGCGGGCGGCGGGCGGCGGGGTTCCGGGCGGCTGCCGTGCGGGTGCCGGGCGCCGGAAGCTCGCGCGGAGGCTAAACTGAAGCTATGCTCCGTGTCGTGGTACCAATCGTTGTACTGGTCGTCTTTGTCTACGGACTGATCGACCTCATCAGGACTGACGCACGCCTGACCAAGGGCATTTCCAAGCCGGCCTGGATCGTGGTGCAGATCGTTCTCCCGGTGGTCGGCGCAATCCTCTGGTTCCTCATCGGCCGGCCCCGCGGCGAGGCCGCGGCGGCTCCGGCCACGTACCGCCACCCCACCGCCCCGGACGACGATCCCGACTTCCTCCGCAACCTGGAGCTGCGCCGCCGCAACCAGGCGGAGGCTGACCGGCTCAAGAAGCTGAAGGACGAGCTGGACGCCAAGGAGCGCGAGCTGGGCAGCGGCACCGGAGACGCCCGCGGCACGGAATCCGGCGAAGCCCACGGCAGCGGCGACCCCACGCAGGGCACCGACGAGGTCAAGTAGCCGCTCTGCCCCCTGGCGCGTAGACGCTCCCTCTCAGCCGGCGCGTTCCCCTTCCCATTTGCCAGAAATGGCCTGAATCCGGACCCTCGTAGCGGCCATAGCCGGCAAATCGACGCCGCGCACCCGGACCTGCAAACCAGCCTCCACTGGCCCGCTCTTCCCCCACACCCTGCCCGGGCTGTGGACAACGTCAAATCCCGCTCCAGGCGGGCGCAGAATGCTCTTATGCGCCAGCCCAGCGAGCTTCCCCCACAGCTTCACGACAAACCATTCACGCTCGCGGACGCCCGCGCGGCGGGATTGAGCCGGCGTCGAACCCGGTGCCGGGATCTTGTCAGCCCCTGTCACGGAGTGCGCACCGCCGCCACGACGCCGAGCACCCTCCTTGACCGTATGCATGCCCTGGTTGCTGTGACGTGCGCGGTGGTGAGCCATGCAACCGCTGCCCTGCTGTGGGGCTTTCCCCTGCCGGCGTCCGTGGCAAACGTCGACGTCGTTCATCTCACCAGCCGGCCGGGCAATCGGGCTGTGCGTCGAAAGAACGTCGTGGGCCATCAACAGTCGTTTGAACCCGAGGAGATCGTGGCGGGCTCCAGGGTCCACTGCACGTCACCGCTGCGGACGTGGTTCGACCTGGCCAGCATGCTTAGCCTCGACGATCTTGTGATTGCCGGAGACTTCCTGCTCCGCCGAAGGAACCCTTTGTCCACCCTCGACGAGCTAGACGCCTACCTTCAAGGACGAAAAGGAAAGCCGGGCTACCAGAAGGCCGCGCGGGCTCGGATCCTGATGCGCTCAGGCACGGACTCCCCCAAGGAGACCGAACTCCGGTTGCTTCTTCTCCGCCATGGCCTCCCCGAACCCGCAGTCAACGTGCCCATGTTCGACGAAACCGGCCGCTGGATCCAGGACCCTGATTTGTCCTATGAAGTGGAACGGGTCGCAATCCAATACGACGGCGGGCATCACGCCACTCCGGCGCAACGGCGCAGCGATATTTTCCGGGACGAAAACGCGCGGGATGCCGGGTGGCGGGTAGTCGTGCTGACCCAGTGGGACTTGACCCCGTTGGGCCCGGGCATGGAGCCAACAGCGGTCACCAGGGTACGGGCGGCGCTCGTGGAGCGGGGCTGGATGCCCGATCGTGGCCCGGCCCGGAGGCGACGTTCCGCACGCACCACGGCGTCCATCTGACAGGAATGGCCGCTAAGCGGGGTGGCTTAGCGGCCATTTGTGGCGAATCGACGATTCAGGCCCGAGGGTTAGCGGCCACTGTGGCGAATCGCGGCGGTTCGGGGTGCGGGCCTGGTTGGTGCGGCGCCGTTTGGCCGATCTGACACAGATGGCCGCTAAGCAGGGTGGCTTAGCGGCCATCTGTGGCGAATGGACGAGGAATCTAAGCGCCCAACCCTGGCGAAGCGAACTCCCGGTGCCTTACAGCCCCGAGTAGGAGTGCAGTCCGTTGAAGAACTGGTTCACGATGGTGAAGTTGAAGACCACGCACAGGTAGCCGACGATCGAGAGCCAGGCCGCGCGGGTTCCGGTCCAGCCGCGGGTGGCGCGGGCGTGGAGGTAGCCGGCGTAGACCACCCAGATCACGAAGGTCCAGACTTCCTTGGTGTCCCAGCCCCAGAAGCGGCCCCAGGCCTTCTCGGCCCAGATGGCGCCGAACATCAGCGTGAACGTCCAGCCGACGAAGGCGATCGCGTTGATCCGGTAGGACAGGTTTTCCAGGCTCAGGGCGTTGGGGACCAGGCGCATGAAGCCCAGCTTGTCTGCCCCGCCCGCGGCAATGGTCTTCTGCCGGTGCGACTGGACCAGCTGCAGCGCGGACATCGCGAAGGTCAGGGTGAACAGGGCTGAGGACATCACCGCGATGGAGACGTGGATGATCAGCCAGTAGCTCTGCAGCGCCGGCACGAGGTGGCCCACGGGCGTCCAGAACGCGACCGAGGCCGCGACCAGCATGATGATGGCCAGGCCGATCACGAACGTGCCCAGGAACCGCAGGTCGCGGCGGATCAGCACCAGCAGGAAGACCGCCACCGCCACGAACGCGCCGGTGGTCAGGAACTCGTACATGTTGCCCCACGGCACCCGGCCCGCGCCGATCGCGCGGGTGATGACGCCGGCCGCGTGGATGGCGGCGCCCAGCACGGCGAGGGCGACGGCGACCCGGGCCGGAACCCGGCGTTCGGCGCCGTAGCGCATGCCGCCGTCGGCGGTCACGCCGGCTCCGCTTGCCCGGCTGCCCGAGACCGACGACGTCGGGCGCTCGGCCCGTCCGACAGGGCCGCTGACGTCGGAAGCGGCGCGGTCAACGGCGGCGGAGGAGCCACCGACGCCGGCGCCCACCGGGACACGGACCGTCTCGGCTCCGGACAGCTCTGCCGCCTTCAGGTCCACCGCGCGCAGGGTCTTGCTGCTCTTGGCCAGGTCCCAGGCGAAGGCGATGAAGGCCACCGTGTAGGTGCCGGCCGCGAGCAGCATAAAGAGCTCGCTGTACTGGCCCATGGTTTCGTTGATGGGGAACATTACTGATCCTTCTTTGACTCAGGACAGCCTACTGTGGACTGGATGAAGTCTGCTGCGGGTTGGTCCGTGGAGGCCTGCGCGCCGGCGTCGGCGCGTGCGCCGGTGTCCGCCCGGTCATTATCCGCTGTCGCGCTGGGAACAGGCTGGGAATCCTCCCCCGAATCGTCCGCGGCCCCATCATCGAGCGGCCAGGCTGCCGACAGCAGGGCCCGGATGGCGGCGGCTTCCCCGGCCAGGCGGTGGTCCTCGCCGCGGGCCAGGAGACCGTACTCCACCATGGTGCGGCCGTCCTCGTGGGTGCCGGTGCGGACCCAGACGCGGCGGCGGTTGACGTACAGCGACGTGACCAGGCCGGCGACGGCGAGCAGGGCGAAGAACAAGGCGTAGCCCTGGCCGGGGTTGTGGTGGATGTCCACGCCGATGTAACGCTTCACGCCGTCGAAGCTGATGGTGCCCTTGCCGTTGGGCAGGGTGTGGGTGGTCCCGGGGGTCAGCACGATGCCCTTGGTGGGCAGGTTGCGGGCGTTTAGCGGCGTCAGTTTCTTCACATCGAGCTCGAACACGTTCTGCGGCGAGCCGCTGTTCAGTCCGAGGTCGCCGTAGTACGAGTTCAGCGTCAGCTGCGGGTTGAACAGTTCAGGATCGCCGCTGAAGGAAACTCCTTCCTTCGTGATGAACGCGGTAGGCAGGAAGAAGCCCGCGAAGGCCAGCTGCTCCGGCTTGGCATCGGGGACCTTGATGACCACGGAGGAGTAGTAGTTGTCGCCTTGCAGCTTGGCCACCACCGGTCCCTGCATGGCGATGTTGCCGGCGCCGTCGCGCACCGTGACCACCGGGGCGTAGCCGTTGCCGGTCAGGTAGACGCTGGTGCCGCCCAGGCTGAGCGGGTCATTGACCTTCAGCACCTCCTGCTTGGCAGGCGCGCCCGGGTTCTCCTTGGTGGTGACGTCAGCCTTGAAGTCGATGGGCTGGCCGAACTTGCCCTTCGATTCGCGGTCGAAGGTGATGTGGAACTTGTCCAGCTGGATGGAGTACGGCTCCAGCTGGCTGCTCTGGAAATTGGTGCCCGGGGTGAACTGGTCGTAGCCCACCAGGGTGTTCACGAAGGTGTCCCCCTCGACCAGGATCCGTTGGCCGCTGTAGCCGAACAAGCCACCGGCCGCGACGGACACCAGGACACCGATCAGGGCGGTGTGGAAGACAAGGTTGCCGACCTCCCGGAAGAAGCCGCGTTCCGCGCCGAGCGAGGGCCGTTCGCTGTCGCGGTCCCGCACATCGACGCGGTAGCCGCGCTTCCTCAGCAGGGCGGCGGCGTCGTCAATGGCGCGCGACGCCGGGATCCCGGCGTCGGCGGGGACCACCAGGGTGCCGTACTCGGGCAGCCGGGACAGCCGTGCCGGGGTGCGCGGGGGCTGGGAGCGCATGGCTTTGTAGTGCACGATGGCGCGGGGCACGACGCAGCCGATCAGCGAGATGAACAGCAGGATGTAAATCGCGGAGAACCACGCCGAGGAGTAGACATCGTAGAGCTGCAGGGAGTCCAGGATCTTGCCGTAGTCCGGGTGGTCCTTGATGTACTGGGTGACCACCGCAGGGTTAGCGGGCCGCTGCGGGAAGAGCGATCCGGGCACCGCGGCGACGGCGAGCAGCAGCAGCAGGAACAGCGCGGTGCGCATGCTGGTCAGCTGCGTCCACGCCCAGCGGAGCATGCCCACCGGCCCCAGCGAGGGCAGCACAGCGCCTGCCTTCGCGGCTTCGACGGGACTGGTTCCGTGATCGGGCGTGCCGGGGGACGGGGATTTCTTCTCTACGTTCACTCGCTCGCTCATCAGATCGGCAATTTCACATCGGTTTGGAACCAGTACTGCAGCCCGGACACCCAGGCACCCCACACCCCGCTGGCCATCAGCACGCCCAGCACAATCAGGATTCCGCCGCCGGTGCGCTGGATGGCGAGCCGGTGTTTGCGGAAGAAGGAGAGCACCCCGACGCCGCGGCGGACGGCCAGGGCGATCAGCAGGAAGGGAATGCCCAGCCCAAGGCTATACACGAAGGCCAGCAGGGCGCCCTTCGCCGCGGACGATCCCCCGGAAAGGCTCAGCAGCTGCACCGCCGAATAGGTCGGGCCGATGCACGGGGCCCAGCCGAGGCCGAAGGTGATGCCCAGCAGCGGCGCACCCCAAAGCCCGGCTGGCGGCTTGGCGTGGATCTTCGCGTCGCGCTGCAGCCAGGAGAAGCCGCCCATGAACACGACGCCCATCACGATCACCAGCACGCCGAGCAGTTGCGTAATCCAGGCGTTCTGCGAGCCGGTGATCAGCGTTCCCAGCTGGCCGAAGGCCCCGCCGAGGAGCACGAAGATCACCGAGAAGCCGAGGACGAACAATCCGATCCCGGCCAGCATCCGGCCCCGCTTCTGCTTCTGCAGGTCGACGCCGGTCAGGCCCGTCACGTACCCGAGGTATCCGGGCACCAACGGCAGCACGCAGGGCGAGAGGAAGGATACGAGTCCGGCCAGCAGCGCCACCGGGATGGCGAGCAGCAGCGAACCGTTCAGGATGGCTTCGGCGAAGGGGCTGTTCACGGCGCCGGCCTTACTCGGCCACGGCGGCGGCGATGAGGGACTTGAGGGTGCCCTTCTGGATTTCGCCAAGCACCCGGGAGGCGACTCGGCCCTGCTTGTCGAGCACCAGCGTGGTGGGGACCGCGCCGGGCGGAACCAGCCCGGAGACGGCCAGCAGAACCGCGCCGTCCTTGTCGTTGAAGCTCGGGTACGTCAGGTTGAAGGTCTTGTCGAACGCTTCAGCCGTTGGTTTTTCGTCCCTCAGGTTGACGCCGAAGAACTGGACGCCCTGGCTCTTGAACTCCTGGTGCAGGGCCTCCAGCGACGGCGCCTCCACCCGGCACGGCGCGCAGGCGGCGAACCAGAAGTTGAGCACCGTCACCTTGCCCTGAAACTGCGACGCCGTGACTTCGGTGCCGTCGAACAGGGTGCCCTTGATCTCCACCGGTTTTTTCCGGTCGGCAGCGGCGAATTCGGTCACCGAGCCGTCGCCGGCGACGTAGTTCTTGTTATCCCCCGCCTTGGCCTGCTTGGCGAGGTCGTCCTCCTGGGCGCAGCCGGTCAGGCCCAGCATGGCGGCCAGGGCCGCACCGCCGGCGGTGAGGACGCCGCGGCGGGACAGACGGGAGTCGTCGTCGAACATGTTCAGGCTCCCGGGGTGCTGGAGGCACCGGGCAGGAGGACGACGGCGGGCTCGCTGTAGTCGACGCGAAGCAGCGTCCCGTCGTCGTTGAATACGAGGGAGGTCACGGAGGTGAGCGTGCATTCGCGCTTGCGCGGGTCGTGCCACAACGGCCTGCCCTCGGCGCTGAGCCGGGTGGCCCAGATGGGCAGCTGGTGGCTCACCAGGATGGCCTCGGCGCCGTCGCCGCCGAGCTCGACGGCCCGCAGGCGTGCGTCCTGCACCGCGGCGGTCACGCGCGCGGCCTGCTCTTTGTACGGCTCGCCCCAGGACGGCCGGAGCGGGTTGCGGAGCATCGGCCAGTGCTTCGGTTTGAAGATCTCGCCTTTGGACACCTGCATCCCCTGGAAGTAGTTGGCGGCCTCGATGATCCGCTCCTCGGTGGCGATTTCAAGGCCGAGGGCCTCGGAGATCGGCTGCGCCGTTTCCTGCGCACGGGTCAGCGGGGACGCCGCGAGGTGCACGATCTTCGCCCCCTGCGCGGCGCGGTCACTGAAGTGCTCGGCAAGCATCCGGGCCATCTGCTGACCCAGTTCGGAGAGGTGGAACTCGGGCAGCCTGCCGTACAGGACGCCTTCGGGATTGTGGACCTCGCCGTGGCGGAGCAAGTGAACAGTGGCTTGGGGCATGTGTACCAGTTTCTCAAAGGGCAGGGGCAATGACGAAATCTTCTACAAGAGGTAGAACTGAAACTTTTTGGGAAATGTTCCCCGGGGGTGGAATAAAAGATGCAAATGCATGTTTATACTGGGTGACGCAGTTAGTTGAGACTTCAACCAATGAAGTGAAGACCGACGATCAGATGAACTTCCGCACGACCCACCCGACTCAAGGAGAATCACCATGGCACTTCCCGCCAACCTCACCACCGGCACCTGGACCCTCGACTCCTCGCACAGCGAAATCGGCTTCACCGTCCGCCACGCGGGCATCAGCAAAGTCCGCGGCCAGTTCAAGGAAGCCGACGCAACCCTGGACCTCGCCGAGAACGTCGCCGACTCCAAGGTGAACGCCACCATCAAGACCGCGAGCTTCGACTCCGGCGACGTCAACCGCGACGGCCACGTCCGCGGCGAAGACTTCTTCGACGTCGAGAAGTTCCCGGAGATCTCCTTCGTCTCCAACGCCATCGTCCCCAAGGGCGACGCCTACGAGCTCCAGGGCGACCTCACGATCAAGGGTGTCACCCGTCCCGTAGCGCTGGAAACCGAGCTCAACGGCGTGGCCGTTGACCCGTTCGGCAACACCCGCGCCGGCCTGACCGCCGAGACCACAATCAGCCGCAAGGACTTCGGCCTGACCTGGAACGCCGTCCTCGAGGCTGGCGGCGTGCTGGTCAGCGACAAGGTTGCCATCAACCTCGAACTGGCCTTCATCGCCCCCGCAGCGTAGTCCGCGCCGCCCCGAGCGGCGGACAGGGCCCGTCCACGCGACGCCCTCTTCAACACCCCGCGCCATCCCCGGATGGCGCGGGGTGTTTGGTTTAACCGGGACCGCTTCGGGGGCTGACTTGGGCGCGTTCCACGAGCGCGCCGGGCGGCCTCCGCTCCCGCCCCGGAGTCAGCTAGGAACCACCGGTTCCGCGGTCTAAAGTGAAATCCATGAGCAATACCGGCGACGTCCCCGAGCCCGATCAGCCAGGCGCCATTCCGCCGGAACGGGGCAGCGTTCCGCCGGTCGGACCGGGTCAGCCCGGGCGGTTCGGCGGGTTCCGGATCGAGTGGCCGGCCGACCGGCCGCGGAACTTCCGGGACGCGCTCCCCCTGGGCGGTTATTCCGGGATCCTCAACCTCCCGGCCATGCCCACGGAGCTGAAGATCTCCTACTGGGTCTGGGTGATTGGCGGGTTACTCGGCCTGCTCGCAGGCGTGATCGGGCTCTTCGGCACCCTGGTCCTCTTTGTGGTCTCGCCCCCGGCCGGCATCCTGCTGCTATTGCTGGTGCTGGTGGCGGTGGCCCTGGCCGCGGCACAGGTCACGCTGGCGATGAAGATGAAGGAGGGCTGGGAATGGGCCAGGTTCGCCCTCACCATCGCCGCTGGCGTCAGCCTGGTGCTCGCCCTGGCCAGCATCGGCGTCGCGGGGGGCGGAAGCTGGCCCGGCTTCGTCATAAGCCTGGTGGCGACCGTGCTGATGTGGCTGCCGAAGTCGCAGGCCTGGTTCGACGCGTTCAAGGGCCGTTCCTGACCTTCCTCGGCACCAGGCTGCTCCTCGGTGGCTTTGCCTCCGGAAACGCGGATACCCGCGTGCCGGCGGCTCCAAAAATGCCCCTCAGAATACCTCCGCGGAATGACCCAAACCGCCGCAAGCGCGGGGTACGGTGTAGTTAAACCATGCTGGGGGCAGGGTGAAGACACTGGTCCCGGTAGCCCATCCCGTCATCGAAATGCAAAGGACCGCCATGAGTAACCCGCCAGTCGAGCCTTCCAGCCCGGACGGACCCGAGTCGGGCAAGCAGGCTCCGCAGTACGGCCAGAATGCTCCCCAGTTCGGACAGCAGCCGCCGGCTCCGCAGTATGGGCAGAATGCCCCGCAGGCGCCCCAGTACGGCCAGCAGGCTCCGCAGTATGGCCAGAACGCCCCGCAGGCGCCCCAGTACGGGCAGCAGGCTCCGCAGTACGGGCAAACCGGGCCCCAGTACGGCCAGCAGGCTCCCGGCTATGGCCAGCAGCCGCCGGCCTACGGGCAGGCCCCGGGCCAGTTCGGCCAGAGCCCCTACGGCCAATCCCCTTACGCGCAGTATCCGTCGGAACTCCCCACCGGTGGAGCCGGGACCAGGCCGCCGCAGCTCGACCTCGCCTTCTGGCTCATCATCGGTGCGGGCATCCTGTCCCTCATCAGCAGCCTGGTTGTGTCCTTTACCGGGGCGGACTACTTTGAGACCGCGATGCAGCAGGCCGGCGCCCAGCAGGGCAGGAGACTCTCAGCGGACGAACTCAATGCGGTGCGGGCAATCGTCCCCATCAGCGGCATCATTGGCGGCCTCATCTCCTTCGGGCTCTACGCACTGGTCGCATTCCCGGTCCGCAAGGGCAAGAATTGGGCCCGCATCCTGGGAACGGTCTTTGCCGCCCTGTCGCTGTTTGGCCTGTTCGGCGGCGTATTCGCCTTCGGCGCCCTCTCCGGCGTGCTGCAGATCATCGTGATCCTGATGGGCGTGGCCGGCATCGTGATCCTGTACTTGCCGACGGTTTCCCCCTACTTCCAGAAGCAGCAGCCGTTCTCCAACCCGTACGCGCAGAACCCCTACGGCCGCTAACCAAGCACCGCTGCAGAGGGCGCGGGAGCCGGATGGGCCGACTGAAGTCAGTCGGCGTCTTCCGGGTCCTGCGCCCTTTGTGCGTGGTAGGCGAGAATCTGCAGTTCGGTGGCCATATCCACCTTGCGGAGATTGACTCCCGGCGGGACCTGCAGCATGACCGGGGCGAAGCTCAGGATGCTGCGCACGCCAGCGGCCACTACCCGGTCGCACACGCTTTGCGCCACGGCCGCGGGCAGCGCCAGGACCACCATGTTGGTCCCGGTGCGGCGCAGCACGGCTTCCAGATCTGCGGCGTCGCTCACCCGCAGCCAGCCAACCTCGCTGCCCACCACCATCTGGTCGGCGTCGAAGATCGCCACGATGTCAAAGCCCCGGGACTCGAAGCCGCCGTACCGGGCGAGGGCCTTGCCGAGGTTGCCGGCGCCGACGATCGCAACTTTCCAGTCGTGGGTCAAACCCAGGGCCGCGGCAATGTGCCGGTTCAGGTACTGCACCTCATAGCCCACGCCCCGCGTTCCATAGGACCCCACATAGGAGAGGTCCTTGCGGAGGGTGGAGGAACTGACGCCCGAAGCCTCGGCGAGCGATTCAGAGGAGACCCGGTCCACCCCCTCGGCCAGCAAAGTGGTCAGGGCGCGCAAATAGATCGTCAGCCGCGCCACGGCCGCGGGCGGGATCTGCTTGGCAGCAGGTCCGGCCGCCCCGGGCAGGGCGTCGGGTGAAGAATCCAGCGAAGTCACTATCTGCTCCATTGCGTCGCGTTGTGACTCCACTCTAGAGCCCCCGCAGTTCGGGCCACAAAGCCGGGGACCGCGTCGCCGCAGCCGCTTGCCCGGGGTGCACTCAGGCTGACTGGCCGAGGGCGCGGCGCAGGGTTCGGGCCAGCCGAACCTCGTCGATCCGCCAGAAATCCCGCTGGACCCCGTCCACCAGCAGTACCGGGATCTCCTCGGCGTAGCGCTCGCGCAGGACATCGTCGTCGTCGATGGACCGCTCGGACCAGCCGAGTCCCAGCGCAGCGGTGACCCGGCCGACGGCGTCGCGCGCGTCCGCGCACAGGTGGCAGTCAGCTTTGGTGATGAGTACGACATCGGGAAGGGGCGCGGGTATGGCCATGGTTCCACGGTAGCCCGGCGCCCGGCCCGGCGTCGACGCGACCTGGTGTTCCAGCCGGGCGGCCGGTGCGGCGGGGCCCTTTCTGCGCGTGGGATCCCCCGCCATTGACTAGACTCGTGGCATGCCCGAGGAGAAGATCGTCGCTGTGGCCACGCGGCCTGTTGCGTCACCGCAGCACGGCGAAGCCGCCTTCTTCGACGTTGACAACACCCTTATGAGGGGCGCCAGTCTCTTCCACGTGGCCCGCAAAATGCATCAGCGCGGGGCGTTCACCATTCCCCAGGCGGCGGGCTTTGCCTGGAAGCAGCTGATGTTCGTGTTCCGCGGCGAGAACATGGACGACGTCCACGCCGTCCGCGACACCGCCCTGAGCCTCGCCTCGGGTTTCACCGTGCAGGACATCGAAGCCCTCGGCGAGGAAGTCTACGACGAGATGATCGAGTCCCGGATCTGGCCCGGCACCAAGGCCCTGGCCGAACAGCACCTGCGGGTGGGCCGCCGGGTCTGGTTGGTCACGGCCACGCCGATCGAGGTGGCCACCGTCATTTCCACCCGGCTGGGCCTCACCGGCGCTCTCGGCACCGTGGGCGAGATCCACGACGGCTCCTACACCGGACGGCTGGTGGGCGAGATCCTGCACGGCCCGGCCAAGGCCGTCGCAGTCCGCGGCATTGCCGAGGCGGAGGGCCTGGACCTGAACCGCTGCTGGGCCTACAGCGACTCCCACAATGACATTCCGCTACTCAGCATGGTCGGGCACCCGGTGGCCATCAACCCCGACGCCCGGCTGCGCCGCCACGCCCGCGAACACAACTGGCCGGTCTACGACTTCCGGTCCGGCCGTCGCGCCGCGACCCTGGGCCTGAAGGCCGCAACCGTCGGCGGGGCCATCTACGGTCTCTGGCGGGGCTTCTCCCGCTTCCGCGGCCCCACGGCCTAAGCGCACTCCGGGGCCAGCCCGCTACGCGTTCGGACGGGCGCACCCCGGATCCCGGGTGCCCCTGTCCGGATCCGCCGCGTATTGCCGGATCCGCCGCGCGTTGCCGAAAAGAAAATGCCCGCCGCCGAAAAGGCAACGGGCATTGACGCTGTTCGAAGTATCTCTACTTCTTGTTGCGACGCTGGTGGCGCGTCTTGCGAAGCAGCTTGCGGTGCTTCTTCTTGGCCATACGCTTGCGACGCTTCTTAATAACTGAACCCACGAAAGTTCCTTACCGGCTAGATGCAGTACCTGCCCGTTGGGAAGGGTCCGCGGGCTAAGCAAGCAGACTGAACAACTGACAGGTTCTTACAATGACGTAAAACGTTCCTTAACAGGGTACCGCCTATCCGGGGCACACCACGACCGCAGGCCCCGCGAAGGGGTCTGCCGCGGCCCGGTGCGACAGCGGAAGACTCAGGCCGTCTCAGTACGTCCGTCAACAACAGCACCCTTGAGATACTGTTCGACGGCGTTTTCCGGAACCCGGTAGGAGCGACCAAAGCGCACCGCCGGCATTTCGCCGGAGTGCACCAGGCGATACACGGTCATCTTTGATACCCGCATTACATCCGCGACCTCGGCCACGGTGAGAAAGCGCGCGTTGGAGAAGTTGGCCTCCGAAGACATTTCCCTATTCCTTTTGCTCAAGCGAACGGCTGCCCCGTCTGAACGACATGGCGGTGTGCCGATGCTGAGCCATCAAACAACCATGTGCTAGATACTCTAGGGGTTCATGGTGCCAATGTGAAAGGTTTCCGCAGGATTCTGCGAAGGATTTCCGCAGGATTTTCCCGCTTGGCCCCTCCTGCGCCCCCGCGTTCAACCCCGGACCCGCCGGGTGCGTGCCGACGCCGCCAGCTGGCCGAGCAGCGACGCCGTCACGTCCCAGTCCATGCAGGCATCCGTGACGCTCTGGCCGTACAGCAGCTGGTCGGTTCCCGCGGCGTGTTCGGCAACGTCAAGGGACTGCGCCCCGCCCACCAGGAAGCTCTCCAGCATGACGCCGGCGATGGCGGACGCGGAGGCCCCGCCGTCCTCGAGCTGGGCACCGATCTCCAGCGCGACCTCGGCCTGCCGGTGGTGGTTCTTGCCGCTATTGGCGTGGCTCGCGTCCACGATCAGCCGCGGGTTCAGCTGCCTGGCGGCGAGCCGGGCGGAGGCGGCTTCGACGTCGGCGGCGGAGAAGTTCGGGCCGTCGCTGCCGCCGCGCAGGATGACGTGGGTGTCCGGGTTTCCGGCGGTGCTGACCAGCGCGGCCCTTCCGTCGCCGTCGATCCCCAGGAAGGCCTGGGCGGCACCCGCAGCACTGCAGGCGTCAAGCGCTACCTGCAGGCCGCCGTCGGTCCCGTTCTTGAAGCCGATCGGCATGGACAGCCCGGACGCCAGCTGGCGGTGGATCTGGCTTTCCGTGGTGCGCGCCCCGATGGCACCCCAGGCGACGAGGTCCGCCATGTACTGCGGGCTGATGGGCTCGAGGAATTCCGTGGCGGTGGGCAGTCCCAGTGCAGTGACCTGGCGCAGGAACTGGCGGGCGGCGCGCAGACCCGCGGCAATGTCGTGGCTGCCGTCGAGCCGCGGATCGTTGATCAGGCCCTTCCAACCGACCGTGGTGCGCGGCTTCTCGAAGTAGGTGCGCATGACGATCAGCAGGTCTTCGCGGTGTTTCTCGGCCTGGCTGACCAGCCGGCGGGCGTATTCCAGTCCGGCCTTGGGATCGTGGATGGAGCACGGGCCCACGATCACCAGGAGCCGGTCGTCGACGCCGTCCATGATCGCGCGGACCTCGTCCCGGCCGCGGCCGACGACCTCGGAGCCGCGGGCATCCAGCGGGAGTTCCGCGATCATCTCCTGCGGGGTGGGCAGCGCGGTGAATTGGCTGACGCGCAGGTTGGACGTGGTCTGCTGGCTGTCAGGGGCTGCTTCGATGCTCATGGTGGGTCCTGTTCCGGGTGCGGAGCGGGCCCTGATCAGAACCCGCCGGAGAAATGGCGAAGGGCAGAGGATGATCTCTGCCCTGTTGGCTCTGAAGGTGTGTTGGATGCGTGTCAGTTAGACGCGGGCCCCTCCAGAGCCAACGAAAAATACGCATACCAACGGTTAGTCATGCCACCGACCATAGCTCCGTCAACAGCCGGAGGGCAAAGCGGCGCCGTAATATTCCGACGGCGTCCCTTAGAGTGTGGTTGGACCACAGACTGTGACGAGACGCACCGGAGGCAGCAATGACGCAACCCCCCATCATGGGCAACCCCGAGGCCCCGACGACAGCGGAGGACACCGCCACCAGCCATCACACCGGCGGGACGTCCGCCAACGGGACGCCCACCGCCGGCAGGGGCCCGGTGCCGCGCGTGGGCGGACTGCCTGCCGCCCTCAAGCGCCGGGTGCCAAAGTACGCTGACCTCGCACCGCTGATGCAATTCCAGAAGCCGGACTTCGGCCGCGAGGCGAAGCTGCGCCGGGCCAGCACCATCTGGGATCTGCGGGACATCGCCAAGCGTCGCACCCCGAAGGCGCCGTTCGACTACACGGACGGGGCGGCCGAGGCCGAGATCACCCTGCGCCGGGCCCGCCAGGCCTTCCTGGACATCGAATTCCGTCCCGGCATCCTGCGCGACGTCTCCAGCGTGGACCTCGGCACCGAGATCCTGGGCAAGGCCGCCCGGCTGCCCTTCGGCATCGCGCCCACCGGCTTCACCCGGATGATGCAGTCCGAGGGCGAGTACGCCGGTTCCCGGGCCGCCGCGGCCGCCGGCATTCCGTACACGCTCTCCACCATGGGCACCGCGTCGATCGAGGACGTGGCCGCCGCGGCCCCGGACGGCCGCAACTGGTTCCAGCTGTATCTGTGGACGGACAGGAACCGTTCGCTGGAACTGATCGAACGCGCCGCCCAGGCAGGCAACGACACGCTCATGGTGACGGTGGATACCGCCGTCGCGGGCGCCCGCCTGCGCGATGTCCGCAACGGCATGACCATCCCTCCGGCGCTGACGCTCAAGACCGTGCTGGACGCTTCCTACCGGCCCGCGTGGTGGTTCAATTTCCTCACGCACGAGCCGCTGACCTTCGCCTCGCTGTCGCGCTACACCGGCACCGTGGCAGACCTGATCAACTCCATGTTCGATCCCACCCTGACCTTCGCGGACCTCGACTGGCTGCGTGAAACCTGGAAAGGCAAGCTCGTGGTCAAGGGCATCCAGACCGTCGACGACGCGCGCAAGGTCGTGGACCACGGCGCGGACGGCATCGTGCTCTCCAACCACGGCGGCCGCCAGCTGGACCGGGCCCCCATCCCCTTCCACCTGCTCCCGGAGGTCTCCGCGGCGCTCAAGGCGGACAACAGCGACGCTGCAGTCATCCTGGACACCGGCATCATGAGCGGCGCGGACATCATCGCGGCACTGGCGCTGGGTGCGGACTTCACCCTGATCGGCCGCGCCTACCTTTACGGCCTGATGGCCGGCGGCCGGGCCGGGGTGGACAGGGCCATCCAGATCCTCGAG
Source organism: Arthrobacter sp. 05N425 (assembly GCF_056397125.1). Classification (NCBI taxonomy): domain Bacteria; kingdom Bacillati; phylum Actinomycetota; class Actinomycetes; order Micrococcales; family Micrococcaceae; genus Arthrobacter; species Arthrobacter sp. 05N425. Next base: position 323,864 of record NZ_JBFTMU010000002.1, on the reverse strand, counting down.
ACGGATATGCGGCGCACCATGGCGCTGCTGGGCGTCAGCCGGATCTCCGAGCTCACCCCGGACCACGTCCGGCTCCTTGCCAGATAGCCCACGGTTCCGCGAGAGGGCAGTTCGCGGCAGTGTTTGTGCCGAACACTGCCGCGAACTGCCATCTGGGCGCGGCAGTGGGGCCTGCTACTTTTTCCGGCCGAATTTTGGCAGGTTCGCCAGCAGGTCCGCGGCGCGGGTGGCGGCGCGGCCAACGGTCCGGCCGATCTGCTGCGGCCGTTTGTCCTCCCCGGCGGTGCCGACGGGGAGGGCGACGGCGGGGCTGAGCGTGCTGCCCGCGGTACGTTCGGCCAACGCCGCTGCGGCCGGTTCCGCTGCAGTCGGCGGGGTAGTCACGGCGGCGGCAAGACTGTCCGGGCCGGGTGCCGGGGTGGCGGGCGGCGTCGAGGGCTCGGCAGCGGCAGCGCGGCCGACGTCGAACGTCTCGAGCCAACTGGCGACGCCGGCCAGCGGCTTGGGGTTGAGCGCGTAGTATCGCTTCTGGCCTTGGGCGCGCATGCTGACCAGGTCGGCTTCGCGCAGGACCTTAAGGTGCTTGGAAATGGTGGGCTGGCTCGCCTCGAGCTCCTGGACCAGCTCCCCCACCGCTTTGTCCCCGTTGCGGAGGGACACCAGAATGTCACGCCGGGTTGCCTCAGCAATGACGGCAAATACGTCGTCTGTCACCATGCCCTCCACCCTAGCGACATATACGCCGGATGGCATCCACTAATTACGGGCGTCTGCGCAGCCCTCGCCCGGCAGCCCGGAACCGCAGCCTAGTCGAACCAGGGATCCAGTCCGTAGAGCGGGAAAACTTCCTTGCGGGTGGCCATCACGGTGCGGTCCACCTCGTCGTTGGGGTCGAACCCGACCTCCCAGGAACGCCACCAGAGATCGACGTCGTCGCCCATCACCGTAGGCGGTTCGACGCCGTACTTGGCTCCATATTTTTCTTGCACATATTGCCGCCAGTCCTCGGGGACGGCGGTCCGCAGCGGGACCGGGCGCCCGGCGGCGATCGCGATCAGGTGGCTCCAGGAGCGCGGGACCACTGTGATCACGTTGTAGCCCCCGCCGCCGGTGGAGATCCAGCGGTTCTCGCAGTAGCGGGCCGCGAGGTTGCCGATCGCCGTGGCGGCCTCCCGCTGGCCGTCCACGCTGATGTTCAGGTGCGTCAGCGGATCCAGGCGGTGCGAGTCACAGCCATGCTGGCTGACGATGACCTCCGGCTCAAAGGCTCCCACCAACTGCGGAACGATCGCGTGGAAGGCCCGCAGCCAGCCGGCATCTCCGGTCCCGGCCGGGAGCGCCACGTTCACGGCGCTGCCCTGGGCGTTCGGGCCGCCGATCTCGTTGGCGAACCCGGTGCCAGGGAACAGCGTCAGCCCGGTCTCGTGCAGCGAGATCGTCAGCACCCTGGGATCGTCCCAGAAGATGCTCTGCGTTCCGTCTCCGTGGTGCGCGTCGACATCGACATACACCACCCGTTGCACGCCGCCATCGAGCAGCCGCTGGATGGCCAGGGCGGCGTCGTTGTAGATACAGAAGCCGCTGGCCCGCTCGCGGGAGGCGTGGTGCATGCCGCCGCCGAAGTTCACGGCCCGGACCGCGCTGCCGTCCAGGATGGCGGCGGCGGCCAGCAGGGAGCCGCCGGCCAGCCGCGCGCTGGCCTCATGCATGCCGGCGAAGGCCGGGTCGTCTTCGGTGCCGAGGCCGCGTTCCAGATCCGGGGTGTCCGGGTCCGCACTGACGCGGCGGACGGCGGCGACATATTCCGCGCTGTGCACGGCACCCAGTTCCTCGTCGGTAGCCACCGAGGGTGCCGCCACGCTGACGTGGTCCAGGTCCAACAGTCCAAGGCTCCGGGCCAGCCGCGCGGTGAGCTCCATACGTTCGGGCGCCATCGGGTGGCTGTGGCCGAAGTTGTACGCCGTCATGGCGGAGTCCCACACCACCGTCGTCGGCAGGGCGGTCTGGGCGAGTCCGGGCAGGAAGGTCATCAATCACAGGCTACCGGAGCGCACCGCCCCGATCCCCGTCGTTGCGCGGAATATAGTGGTTTACTACTGAAGGACGCCGTTTCAACCGAGGACAAGCCGCACATGACGCAAAGCCAGTCGAGGTCACCGAGCCCGGCCAGCTGGCACCCCGGCCAGCCGGAGCGCGAGGGCCTGTGGATCTTCACCCGGCTGCGCGACTTCGTCGACGACATCGCCAACACCTCCCCGGCCCGCCTGGCCGTCTCCGCCTTCGCCGTGGTCGTCCTGATCTTTACCGTCCTGCTCACCCTGCCCGTGTCCTCGGCGACCGGGCAGGTGACCCCGCTGCACCAAGCCCTCTTCACGGCGGTGTCGGCGGTATGCGTGACGGGGCTGACCGTTGTGTCCACGGCGGTGCACTGGTCCTTCTTCGGCCAGCTGGTGATCCTGGTCGGCATCTTCGTCGGCGGCCTCGGGACCCTGACCCTGGCGTCGCTGCTGGCACTGATGGTCAGCAAGAAACTCGGTGTGCGCGGCAAGCTCATCGCGCAGGAGGCCATGAACAACGCGGGCCGCCTCGGCGAGGTGGGCACGCTGCTGCGGATCGTCATCGTCACCTCCGTGGTCATTGAGGCGGCCCTGGCCGCTGCCCTGGTTCCGAGGTTCCTGGCACTGGGCGAAAGCGTCGGCCAGTCATTCTGGCACGGCGTATTCTACTCCATTTCGGCGTTCAACAACGCCGGCTTCACGCCCCATTCGGACGGCATCGTGCCGTACGAAACCGACCTGTGGATCCTGATTCCGCTGATGATCGGCGTCTTCCTTGGCAGCCTCGGCTTCCCGGTCGTCATGGTGCTGCAGCAGAACGGCCTGAACTGGAAGAAATGGAACCTGCACACCAAGCTGACCATCCAGGTCTCGCTGATCCTGTTGGCCGCGGGCACCGTGCTCTGGGGGCTGATGGAGTGGGAGAACCTGCGCACCATCGGCGGCATGAGCCTGGGCGACAAGATCACGCACTCGCTTTTCGCCTCCGTGATGACCCGCTCGGGCGGCTTCAACCTGGTGGACCAGAACCAGATGGACTCCACCACCATGCTGCTGACCGACGCGCTGATGTTTGCCGGAGGCGGCTCGGCCTCGACCGCCGGCGGCATCAAGGTGACCACCATCGCGGTGATGTTCCTGGCCATCATCGCCGAGGCCCGCGGCGACGCTGATGTGAAGATCTACGGCCGCACCATCCCGGAGGGGACCATGCGGGTGGCCATCTCGGTCATAGTCGCCGGCGCCACCCTGGTGGCGGTCTCGGCGCTGCTGCTGCTGCAGATCAGCGGCGCATCGCTGGACCGGGTGTTGTTCGAAACCATTTCAGCGTTCGCCACCGTGGGTCTGAGCACCAACCTCAGCGCAGAGCTGCCCCCGGCCGGCGTCTATGTCCTCACCGTCCTGATGTTTGCCGGCCGCGTCGGCACCGTCACCCTCGCCGCTGGGCTGGCCCTGCGCCAGCGCAGCCAGTTGTACCACTACCCGGAAGAGAGACCGATCATTGGCTAGTTCCTCAGGCGCCGTCAACCGTCCCGCCCACAATGCGCCCGTGCTGGTCATCGGGCTTGGCCGCTTCGGCGCGTCCACCGCAGAACAGCTGGTGAAGCAGGGCCGCGAGGTGCTGGCCATCGAACGCGACCGGAACCTCGTGCAGAAATGGGCCAGCGTGCTGACCCACGTGGTGGAGGCCGACGCGACCAACATTGACGCCCTCCGCCAGCTCGGCGCGCAGGAGTTCAGCTCCGCCGTCGTGGGCGTGGGCACCTCCATCGAGTCCTCGGTGCTGATCACGGTCAACCTCGTGGACCTCGGCATCGAGCACCTCTGGGTCAAGGCGATCACGCCCTCGCACGGCAAGATCCTGACCCGAATCGGCGCCAACCACGTGATCTACCCGGAGGCCGACGCGGGGGTCCGGGCCGCGCACCTCGTGTCCGGCCGGATGCTGGACTTCATCGAGTTCGACGACGACTTCGCGATCGTAAAGATGTACCCGCCGCGCGAGACCGTGGGCTTCACCCTCGACGAATCGAAAGTGCGCTCGAAGTACGGCGTCACGATAGTGGGCGTGAAATCCCCGGGCGAGGATTTCACCTACGCCCGGCCCGAGACCAAGGTTTCCGCGCGGGACATGCTCATTGTCTCCGGTCACGTGGACCTGCTGGAACGGTTCGCCGCAAGGCCGTAGCAACGCTCCCCCGTGCCGGCGGCCGTCGCCGGGCCTAGAGGCCTCGGTGGCTGGAAGCAGTGACGTCCGGGGCGGGGCCGGCGGCCAGGTTCCTTGTGGCCGGCCCCTGGATCACGGTGCCGTCAGTGCTGAACCGGGAACCGTGACAAGGGCAGTCCCACGTCACGTCCGTCCGATTGAACTCCACGGTGCAGCCAAGGTGCGTGCAGACGGCCGAGACCGCCTGGACGCCCCCCGTGGGACTGACGTACACGGCAGTTTTGGCGCCGTTGACGTCCAACACCTTCCCCTCTCCCGGGGCCACCGACGCCGGAACAGCGTCGGCGCCGGAAACCTCCTCCGCCGGGCTCGGCGGCGCCGCCTGCGCGGCGCCGCCGCTTCGGTTGCTGTCGAACACCGCGGCCCACTGGTTGGCGGTGCCGCCCAGTGTGTCCCGGAGGATCAGGGCGGCGGCAGTGCCGTTGGTGAGGCCCCACTTCCGCAGCCCGGTGATCACGTGGACATGCCGGGACTCCGGAGCCATGCGGCCCACGTACGGCAGCCCGTCGGCAGGCATGGCGTCCTGGGTGGACCAGCGGAACGCAATCTCCCCGGCGCCCAGGCGGTCGCGGGCAAACGCCGCCAGCCGCCGGTATCGTTCGGCGGAATCAACGCTTTCGGTGGCCGGGTGTCCTTCGCCGCCGGCCAGCACGTAACTGGTACCTTCGACGTCGACGGTCAGGATCGAGCGCATCGGCTCATCAACGCTGACAAAGGTTGCGTCCAGCGGAGCAACTGGGCTCTTGCCGGCGACGACATACGAGCGGTGCGCGTAGCATCGCCCGGCGTAGAGCCCGCCGTCCCCGAACGGCAGGTTGGTCGCCACGATGATCTCCTTGGCCCGGACTGATCCCCGTTCCGTAACTACCACGGCCGGAGCGCCGTCGCGGAAGCTCGTAGCAGGCGACTGCTCAAAGACGAAGCTGCCGTTCCCGTCCACCGCACGGGCCAGACCCTGCACATACCTGAGCGCGTGGATCTGAGCCTGGCCGTCGAACCGGACGGCGCCCCGGACCGCGAAGGGCAGCGGCACCTCTGTCGTGAAGGATGCCGGCAGCCCCAGCCGCGCGGCCAGCGCCGCTTCCTCCCGGACCAGCGCAAGGGCCTGCACGGATTCGGCGTAGGTGTAATTGGCCACCCGCCGGAAGCCGCAGTCAATTCCCTCCGCTGCCACAACGGCCGCGACGTGTTCAATTGCCGCCTCGTTGGCCTGCCCATAGATGCCAGCCGTGGAATCGCCGTGGCGGGCCGCAAGGTCGGAGTAGGCAAGCCGGTGCAGTGAGGTGACCTTGCCCGTGGTGTTCCCGGTGACGCCGGTGCCCACCCGCGCCGCCTCGAGCACGGCCACCGACTGGCCCGCCCGTTTCAGGGCCAGCGCGGTGGTCAGTCCTGCAATGCCGCCGCCAATCACGGCAACGTCCACGTCCAGGGACGCGTCGAGGGGCGCGTACGTTGCGGTTCCGCCGGTGGCAGACCAAAGGGAGAGTAGCCGTCCTGCCGCCTGTTCAGTCACGGTCCCGACCTCCACGCACTAGGTTCCCTCCGCCGTCGGGCGCGTCCCGGCGTCGCTGGCTGAGCTACCGCGGGGTCAGGGCCCGGCGGTCTTCGCAGTCTTCGCGGCGGCCTTGGCTGCCTGCTTGCTGGCCCGCACCTTGCTCAGCGACTCCGGATCCACGATGTCAGCGACGGACAGGAAGGCGTTCTCCTGTCCATAGTGGCCGGCGGCCTCGCGCCAGCCTTCGGCCTGGAGCCCGYACTGCTTTCCCAGCAGCGCCAGGAAGATCTTCGCCTTCTGCTCGCCGAATCCCGGCAACGCCTTGAGCCGGCGCAGCACCTCCTGCCCGTCGGGCCCGCCCTGCGTCCAGATGGCCGTGGCGTCGCCGTTCCAGTCAGTCTGTACCGTCTCAGCAAGGGCCTGGACGCGGCCGGCCATTGATCCGGGGAACCGGTGGACGGCCGGGCGCTCCTTGAACAACTCGACGAACCCTTGCGGATCGTAACCGGCGATCGCGGCGGGGTCCATGGACCCGAGGCGCGTCCGGATCTTTTCCGGGCCGGCAAAGGCCGACTCCATGGTCACCTGCTGGTCCAACAGCATGCCGGTGAGCAGGGCAAACGCGTCGTCGCTGAGGAGTTTGTCCGCTGCGGGATCCCCTGTGATGTGCAGTTCCATGGGTCCTATCCTGCCACCCGGTCCGGGCTGAGTCATGGGTTGCGACCGCGTTCCGGCTAGCCGAGCTGCCTGGTGATTTCGGCGGCCCGCTCGGCGGCGGCCCGGGCGCCGTCGGCGATTATCGCCGGGAGTCCGCGCTCGTCGAAGGTGGCGATCGCCCGTTCCGTGGTGCCGTTCGGGCTGGTCACTGCCTTGCGCAGCGCCGCGGGGTCGGCGCCCGGCTCGGCCAGCATGAACCCGGCGCCGGCTACAGTTTCGCGTGCCAGCAGCAGCGAGAGCTCGGCGTCCAGTCCCAGTTCTGCCCCGGCGGCCGCCATTGCCTCGGCCAAGTAGAAGGCGTAGGCCGGGCCGGAGCCGCTGATCGCGGACAGCGCATCCACCTGTTCCTCGGGAATCTCGACGACGGTGCCGACGGCCGCGAAGATGTCCTTTGCCTGCTGCAGTTGCTCCGCCGAGCAGTGCTTACCGGCCGAGACGGAGACGACGCCGCGGCCAAGCCGAGCGGGCGTGTTCGGCATGGCGCGGATCACCGGCTGTCCGGCCGGGAGCGCCGCTTCCAGCTGCTCCAGCGACACCGCAGCGGCAACGCTGACCACGATGGTGTCCGGCGAGAGCGAACCGCTGATCTCCCGGGCCAAAGCGGCGATTCCCACCGGCTTGACGCCCAGCACCACGACGGCGGCGCCGGTGGCGGCCTGCGTGTTGTTCTCCGGCTCTTCTTCGCCGGCGATGGCCGTGATGCCGTGGTGCCGCTCAGCCAGTTCGGCCGCCCGACCAGCCCGGCGCACCGTGGCGACAATGTCCGCGGGGTCCGTGCCGCCCGCGATCATGCCGCCCATGATTGCCTCGTTCATTGACCCACAGCCCAGGAATGCGATTCGGTTGCTCATTCCCCCATCATTGCAGTCCGGCCCGATTCACAGCCAGCTCACATCCTGGGCGCAGCTTGCTCACAAAATCGGGGATTAGCGTAGGTACTACCTCATTGAGGGTGCGAGTGATGATAGGCAGTCATGCGGATGTCTGCCCGGCACCGGTGGGCTGTAGCGGGTTTCCCCCATTTTCCCGTTCCAGACCGCCGGTGCCTTCGCCGTTTAACAGCCCCGTAAGCAGCACACCGGTCCGGCTGGTGCTGGGCTAGTGCTGGATAGGCCGCACTTCGATGGGAAGGGTGGTGGCTCGGGTCAGCCGCCCGGCCCAGCCGAGGGCGGCGTCGAGGTCCGGTGCCTCAATAACGGTGAATCCGCCAAGGTGTTCCTTCGCTTCAACGAATGGACCGTCAGTGATGAGCAGCTCGGTGCCCTCCGGTCGCACGACCTTTGCGGTGTCGGTGGGGTGGAGCCCCGCGGCGAAAACCCAGGCGCCGGCCGCCTTCATTTCGCGGTTCAGGGCCTCCAGGTCCCGCATGATGGGTTCCAGGACTTCCGGGGCGGGGGCCGGGCCGACGGGCTGGTAAACGCTGAGCAGGTACTGGGCCATGGTGCTGTCCTCCTTGACAATTGGGCCGGTTCCTTACCGGCCTCTCACCTTGTAGACGAACGGCGTGCGTCCGGTTCGACACCTTGCTGCCGGAATTATCGGTTCGGAGCGAAAACCGTCCACCCGTCACCGGCCGACCGATGTTGCGTTGCGCCTGTCACGTGGCGCCTGTTACGGAGCGCTTGTTACGTGGCGCTTGTTACGTGGCGCCGGGCCCGTCCGCGTCCGGTGACTGCGGCTCGGCGGGCTCGTCGGCCCGGGCTACGTGGGGCGCGGGCTGCAGCGGCCCCTCAAAGACCAGCTGATCCAGCCGGCGGAGGATCAGACCTTCGCGGAGGGCCCAGGGGCAGATCTCCAAGCTTGGAAACTCAAACATTTCGAGGGCCGCTTCCGCCACCAGCGCGCCGGCCAGAAGCTGGTGGGCGCGGGCTTCGGAGACACCGGGAAGATTCAACCGGTCCTCCACCTCCATGGCCGAGATGCGCTGCGCCCACAGGCCCAGGTCCGTGGCAAACAGTTCCCGTTTGACGTACGGCCCGGCCCCGCTGGGGGCGGCCCCGGCAATGCGGGCCAGCGAGCGGAAGGTCTTGGAAGTGCCGGCCACGTGGTTGGCCTTGCCCAGCTTCGCGAAGTCCCGCACCACGGGCTTCAGGGTGGTCCGGATATAACGGCGAAGCTCCTTGACGCTTTTGGCCGAGGGCGGGTCCTCCTGCAGCCAGTCACGGGTGAGCCGGCTCGCACCGAGCGGGACCGACGTCGCCAGTTCGGGCAGCTCGTCCTCCCCGTAGGCCATTTCGAAGGAACCGCCGCCGATGTCCAGGTTCAGCACGGGACCCGCGCCCCAGCCGTACCAGCGGCGGACGGCGAAGAACGTCATCGACGCCTCTTCGCTGCCGGTCAGCTCCCGGAGCGTCACGGTGGTTTCATGCTTGACGCGGGCCAGGACGGCGGACCCGTTGGTGGCCTCGCGGATCGCGGAGGTGCAGAACGCCAGCAGGTCCTCGGCCTTGTGTTTAGCCGCGAACTCCCAGGCTTCGAGGACGAACTCGATCAGTTCATGCTGGCCGGCGTCGTTGATGTTGCCGTCCGCGTCGAGGAACTGCACCAGGGAGAGTGGGCGCTTGTGCGAGGCGAACGGGACCGGGCGCGCGCCGGGGTGGGCGTCCACAAGGAGGAGGTGGACAGTGTTGGACCCGATATCGAGGACGCCTAGCCGCATGCTGCCATTATTCTCCCCGGAGGGGCTGTGCCCTAACCGGGCGCAGCGGCGAGACCTCGCGCCGTGGCCCGTCCCGCTTAGGCCCGGGCGCTTAGGCCTGGCTGTCGTCCTGGGCCGAGTCCGGCTCCTGCTCGGACGGCTTGAAGTCCCGGCGGATGTTCGCCACGCCCTCCGGGTCGATTTCGAAGCCGTAGACGGCGCCGGGGTTGATGACCATACCCAGCTGGTCGCCGAGGTTGCCGATGATTGCCGAGCCCTGGGTGCCGAGCACGTTCGGCGCCGCGGCGAGGAACTGTTCCGCCACACGGCTCGGGTGCGAGAAGACGGCCAGCACGGGCTCTCCCGCAGCGTTGGCGAGCACCAGCGGCTCCACCTGGGAGTCCGGGCCGTCGATCGTGTCGGAGCTGACGATGTAGACCTCGTTGTTGAGGAAGGACAGGATGACCTCCACCGGGTTGGCGTCCGGCTGCTCCCCCCGGGCGAGCTTCTCTTCGAGGTCGTTGAGCGGCTGGAGATCCATGGGTTCTGGCTGTTCAGTCATGTTCCTACTCGATCACGTCACGCCCCGGTCCGCAATTCCTTCCTGGGCGCCCGGCCGGTTCGCGGTCTCCGTCCACGCTCGCGGTACTGACACCGCGAGCCCGGCTCAAAGCCGCGAGCAGACGGCAATCTCAGCGCCCGAGCACCTGAAGCAGCCTCGTCTTCAGCTCGTGCTCGCGGAACAGGTCCCGCCATTCGACCCGGATGAACCTCCAGCCCAGCTCCATCAGTGCCTTCTCGCGGCGCCGCTCGGCAAAAATGGCCTCGGCAGTGGGGTCATAGTCGAAGTATTTGCCGCGGCCATCAAACTCCATCGCCACCAGCCGCTCCGGCCATGCGCAATCCAGCCTGTACGTACCGAGCCGCGTCCGGACCTCGAACTGGAGCTGCGGAGCAGGAAGCCTCAGCCGCCGGACCAGATCGCGGAGTAGCGTTTCACCCGGCGACTCGGACAGCGGATCCGCATGGGCGAGCACCTTCTTCAACGTCGAGACGCCCGGCGCCCCGCGGAGCCGGGCGCACTCCAGCTCCACCGCCTCCCGCCCGGCACCGAGTCGCAGGGCATGGTCCATCAGAATCAGCCCCTGCGCATAGTTCAGGACGAGGCAGCTGTCCGCGGCCGTTCGGGCCAGCGACGTAACGCGATGCCCGGCCACGTGCACGACGTCGGCGGGAGTCAGCGCACGGGTATGCGCCTGCACGTCGCCCGCGTGGCCACCGGTCGACGGGAGGAACGGCACCGTGAGGTGGATGGTGTCGTCTACTTGCCACAGAAAGAGGCCGTGGAGCCGGGCTGCCGTGGTGTGGCTGAACACGTAGGCGCCCGTTGAGCTTGTCAGGCAGCGGTGGGCGTAGGCCTCGATTCGGAAGCGCGAGGCACCGTCCGCATCGAGTGCTGCCCAGAAGGAGCGGCGGACATAGCAGCCGCGGCGCAGCTTGAGGAGGGCGCCGCCGGCAGCCAGCTGCCGAATTTTCCGTGCGGACAGGCCCCGGTCCAGCAGTTCCTCGGTCCGCCACAGGTTGACGGCTTCGGGAAGCTTTGGGTCCAGGGCTGCTGCCGAAGGTCCCGGGCCCGGCGTCAACGGACGGGCCGACTCAGCGGAACCGGCCCATACAACAGCGAGGGGGTCCTCAGGCTGGGTGGCGGGGTATTCCATGGCGCCAGCCTGCCGCCACCGCTCCCCTTCCGAAAGTCCGCGATGGACCTATGTGCACAACCACTCGCGGGTTCCGTCCGCCGTCGGCGTCTTCTGACGTCGAGCTGGGAAGGAACCCGCGAGCGGGGGCGAAGTGCACCTTACTTCTTGGCGGGGGCCTTGCGGGCCGTCGTCGTTCGCTTGACCGGGCCCTTGGCCCGCTTCTCGGCGAGGAGTTCGACGGCGCGTTCCCGGGTCAGTTCCTCGATGGCGGTGCTGCGCGGCACCGTGATGTTGGTGACGCCGTCGGTGATGTACGGGCCGAAGCGGCCTTCCTTCACCACGATGTTCTTCTCCGAGACCGGGTCCGGGCCGAACTCCGCCAGCRGCGGGACGGCGGCGCGGGCGCCGCGCTGCTTGGGCTGCGAGTAGATCTCCAGTGCCTGTTCCAGCGTGATGGTGAAGATTTCCTCCTCCGAGCCGATGGAACGGGAGTCCGTGCCCTTCTTCAGGTACGGGCCGAAGCGTCCGTTCTGCACCGTGATGGGGTTGCCCTCGGCGTCCTGGCCCAGCACCCGCGGCAGGCTCATCAGCTGCAGCGCCTCATCGAGGGTCACGGTGTCCACGCTCATGGAGGCGAACAGCGAGCCGGTGCGCGGCTTGGCCTTGACCGGCTTCTTCGGCGGCTTTGGCTTGCCGTTCTTGTAGTACTCCACCGGCTGGTTGGCGAGCTGCTCCTCGGTCATCTCCGGGATGATCTCGGTGACGTAGGCGCCGTAGCGGCCGTTCTTGGCCACAACGGTGTGCCCGGTGTGCGGGTCCGTGCCCAGCACGCGCTCCTCCGGGGCGGCGGTCTCCATCAGCTCGACTGCCTTGGCGGCGGTGAGCTCGTCCGGAGCCAGGTCCTCGGGGACGTTGGCGCGGGCGGACTCGATGACTTCGCCGGTCTTCGGGTCCACGGTGGGGACCGAGCTTTCCAGGTACGGGCCGAACTTGCCGACGCGCAGCGTGATGCCGTCCGTGATGGGGATGGAGTTGATTTCGCGGGCGTCGATCTCGCCGAGGTTGTTGACGATGCTCAGCAGCCCGGGCTCGGAATCCGCACCGAAGTAGAAGTGCTTGAGCCAGGCGGGTCCGGCTTCCTGGCCGTTGGCGATCTTGTCGAGGTCGGCTTCCATGTCGGCCGTGAAGTCGTAGTCCACGTAGTCGTGGAAGTGCTGCTCGAGCAGCCGGATCACGGAGAACGCGATCCAGCTCGGGACCAGCGCGGAGCCCTGCTTCCGGACATAGCCGCGGTCCTGGATGGTGGAGATCGTGGAGGCGTAGGTCGACGGGCGGCCGATGCCCTTCTTTTCCAGTTCCGCGGTCAGGGACGCTTCGGTGAAGCGCGGCGGCGGCGAGGTCTCGTGTCCGACGGCGACGATCTCCGACGCGGTCAGGGCGTCGCCCTTGGCCACGTTCGGCAGCCGGCGCGCTTCCTCCGAGTCCTCGTCCCCGCGGCTCTCGTCCTTGCCTTCCTCGTAGGCGGCGAGGAAGCCGGGGAAGGTGATGACGGTGCCGGAGGCGGAGAACTCGGCGTCCCGGCCGTCCGCCGCGCCACCCACGGTGACGGCGCCCAGTCGGATGGTCGCCGTGGAGCCCTTCGCATCGGCCATCTGGGAGGCGACGGTGCGCTTCCAGATCAGCTCGTAAAGGCGGAACTCGTCGCCGGAGAGCTGCTTGGCGACCTGTGCCGGGGTGCGGAAGGAGTCGCCGGCGGGGCGGATGGCCTCGTGGGCTTCCTGCGCGTTGGCTGCCTTGCCACTGTAGACGCGGGGCGAGGCCGGGACGTACTCGGGGCCGTACAGCTCGGAGGCCTGGCGCCGCGCGGCGGTGATGGCCTCGTTGCTCAGCGCATTCGAGTCCGTACGCATATACGTGATGTAGCCGTTTTCGTAGAGCCGCTGGGCCACCTGCATGGTGCTCTTGGAGGAGAAGCGCAGTTTGCGGCCGGCCTCCTGCTGCAGCGTGGAGGTGGTGAACGGCGCCGCGGGACGGCGGGTGTAGGGCTTGGTGTCGACGGAGCGGACGCGGAAGTCCGCCTCCTGCAGGCCGGCGGCCAGGGCGCCGGCGAGTTCCTCGTTCAGGTGCACGACGCCGCGCGAGGTGAGCTCGCCGGCGTCGTTAAAGTCCCGTCCGCTGGCGACCTTGGAGCCATCGACAGCAGCCAGCTTGGCCTTGAAGGAGCCGGATTCCGCGCCGAACTGGCCGGTCAGGTCCCAGTAGGACGCCGACTTGAACGCCATCCGCTCCCGTTCCCGGTCCACCACCATGCGGGTGACGACGGACTGCACGCGGCCGGCGGACAGGCCGCGGGCCACCTTGCGCCACAGTACCGGGGAGATTTCGTAGCCGTAGAGGCGGTCCAGCACGCGGCGGGTTTCCTGTGCGTCCACGAGGTCCTGGTCCACGTCGCGCAGGTTGTCCATCGCGCGGTGGATGGCTTCCTTGGTGATTTCGCCGAAGGTCATCCGGTACACGGGGACTTTGGGCTTGAGGACTTCCAGCAGGTGCCACGCGATGGCCTCGCCCTCGCGGTCCCCATCGGTTGCGAGGTAGAGGGCGTCAGCGCCCTTGAGCTGGGCCTTGAGTTCGGCGACCTTTTTCTTCTTGTCCGGAGACACCACGTAGTACGGCTTGAAGTCGTGTTCAATGTCGACGGCGAACTTGCCCAGCGGCGTTTTCTTCAACTCTGCGGGGAGCTCCGAAGGCTGCGGCAGGTCGCGGATGTGACCGATGGAGGCCTCAACGATGAAACCTTCGCCCAGGTACTTGGCGATGGTCTTGCTCTTGGCGGGAGACTCCACAATCACGAGTTTCTTGCCGGTGGGGGCCTTGCTTGGCACGGTGCTCCTACAGAAAAAGGTTGCTCGGGCAGATGCGCCCATACCCGCCTAGTTCACCATATTTTGCAGATTCCCGCGCATCCGGGTGCAAAAGTCAGTCTCCCGGGCACGTCTTGCAAACGTAACGAAGCACCCACAGTTGCGGCCTTCGGGAGCGCCGCGCTGCCGCTTAGGACGCCGGCGCGGCCTTGCCCCGGTCGTCCGGAATCATCGACCACATGGTGGCCATCCGGACAGCCCCCTCGGGCACCCGGTCCGGGTCCTCGAGCTCGTAGTCCCTCAGCAGGTCGAAGAGCCTCTCGTTCAGCTCTCCGGCCTGGGCCGGGGTCAGGTACAGCAGGTTGCTGGCCAGCACCACGGAGGAGGTGCCGTCCACGGCTTCGCCGCGCTGGCGCCGCTCGTCCCGGGTCCTGGCGTAAGCGTTGACGCGCCGGCGGTAGGCGTCTAGCTCCAAGTCCAGCACGGCGAATTCCGGACTGGCCACTCCCCCGCCCGAATTGATTGTGAAGTCGGTGCCGGCGGCTTTCCAGCGGCGTTCGCGGGCATCGCCGGCGGTGGCCGCGGGCACCACGATGCCCCACTTCTGCAAAGCGCGCAGGTGGTAGCTCATGGCGCTCGGGGTGAGGCCGGTCTGGGCGGCAAGTTCAGTGGCGGTTCGGCTTACCTGGGTGGAATACAGCTCGGAAATGACCTCGAGCCGGGCGGCGTGGGCCAGCGCCCGGATCGCCTTCGGGTCGGTGATTTCGACCTTCTTTTCCGGACGCGGCCTGCGCTTGGCGGCCGGAGCGGCGGTCTCGGCGGGGCCGACCGACTTGGGAGTTTCTGCATTCACGCTTTCAGTCTACCGACGCCTGCCAAACTATGAAAGAAATGCTTGACACTACCTGCAGGGGCGGGATACCTTGCGGTTATGAAACACATACTTCATAAAGTGCGCGGCGCATCCGGCGAGCCTTCACTTTGGCGCAACCGCGACTTCCTGCTCGCCAGCAGCTCCCGGTTCCTGGCGACCGGCGGCATGGGCGCCGTCGTCGTCAGCGTCATGCTGCACCTGCAGAACGTCGCGGCGGACGGTGCGGCACCGGCTGCCGGCCCATGGCTCGTGGCGGCTTACCTGCTGTGCTCGGCGCTGCCGCTGGTCCTGCTGGCGCCGTGGGCGGGCCGGCTCGCCGACACGCGTGATTCCCGCACGCTTGCGACGGCGTCGTCCGTGGTCAGCGCCGTGGCCGTGGCGGGCATGGGCGTAAGCCTGCAGTACCTGGACAACCACATCCCCGTGCTGTTCGCCATGACGTTCCTGTTGGACGCCGCGCAGGCCGTGGCGGGGCCGACCTGGCAGGCGCTGCTGCCCCGGATCGTCGGCGAGGAGCGCACCCCGAGGGCGATGGGCACCATGCAGGCCACCATCATGATCGCTGGAATGGCGGGCCCGGCCGCGGGGGGCCTGCTCAGCGGCTGGGGCGGCTCGGGGCTGGTGTTTGCGGTCGCGAGCGGCTGCTATCTGGCCATGGGCGCCGGTGCCCTGCTGATCCGCACCCGACGCGGGACCGCGGCCGAGCTGGCCGGCCGGGACGCACCGGCGCTGCTGGATGGCCTGCGGCTGATCCGCCGGGATAGCCTGGTGTGGGCGCTGGTGCTCGGCGCGCTGTTCTTCATTGTCGTCGGCGAGGCCACCAACGTGCTGGAAGTCTTCCTGGCCCGGGGCGAGCTCGGCGCCACCGAGACCCAGTACGGTCTGCTCGCTGCGGCCTTCGGGCTCGGCATGGCGGTGGGCGCGGCGCTGGCCGGACGGATCAAGACGCCGCCGGCCCGGCTGCGTGTGCTGCTCGCCAGCATGGCCCTGACCTCGGCTTTTCTGGCAGTGATGGGGCTGGTGCCCAGCGTGGGGCTGCTGTTCGTGGCCTACACGGCGATGGGCACGGCCTGCGGCGCCCTGAACGCCTGTTTCGGTGCGATCGCGATCCTGCGCATCCCGGAGAGCGGGCGGGGCCAGGCGATGGCGATCATCGGCGGCATGACCCGCGCCGTCTCCATTGCCGCCCTGGCCATCGGCGGCCTGCTCGGCGCACTGCTGCCGGTCCGGCTGAGTTTCCTCATCACTGGGGCGGGCGGCGTGCTCGTGGCCCTCGCCGTCGCCGCCTACGTGCTGCCTCGCTTCGGCCGCGAAGGCGCGGTGCCGCTCGCGGTCCCGGTGCCGGTCGCGGTGCCGCCGTCGTCCGTCTCAGGCGGGGAGCAGGAAGCCGTCGCGCACCAGGTTGGCCACCTCGTCGAGGAGCCCCTGCCGGAACGCCGCGCTGTCATATCCCTCGTAGCCGCCCAGCAGGGCGTCAAGGGCGCCGATGATCTGCCCGACGGAGAGCTCGCCGTCGCACGCTGAGACAAAGCCGGCCAGCTCGGTGCTGAGCAGGTTGGTGCGGCGCAGCCCCGCGCCTTGGCGCAGCAGGATCACGCCGGGGTGTTCGGCGCCGGGACGCTGGTGCCGCTCCTCGGTGACATCGTCGGCCACCAGCAGGTGCGCGGATTCCAGCTCGTGCGCGGCCAGCCAGTCGGCGCGCTCGACGGCGGCGCCCAGGTGCGGGCCAACGGGCTGTTCGATCGGGTAGGTAATCTCCTCAAACCGGGACATCACCGGCCGGGCGCCGGCCGCGGGTCGCCGCAGCCAGATCATCCCGAAGCCGATGGCCTCCACGTTCCGGGACGCGAAGTCGTCCAGGTAGGCGGCATAGGAGTCCTGGTAGAGCCGCCGGTCGCGGGCCTCGGAGGCGTCCCGCAGCCAGGTCTCTGCGTACTCTTCCGGGCTGACCTGCTCGCGCTGGATGAACCAGACGTCTGCGTCCGGGCTGGCCCAGCTTCGCGGCCGGTCGGCCCATGCGGCGCCCGCCGGGATCTCCCAGTTGCCCAGCAGCTGGGCTGTCCCTCCGGGGGCGAGGACCGAGGGGAGGTCCCGGACAAGCGCGGCGACGATGTCATCGCCCGGCAGGCCGCCGTCGCGGTAGGTGAACTGGTCCGAGGCGGTCTCCCCGGCCCCTCGCGGAGTGATGACGAACGGCGGGTTGGAGACCACCAGGTCGAATTCCTGCCCCGCCACCGGATCCAGCAGCGAGCCCAGCCGCAGGCTCACCCGGCTTTCCGGCTCGGCGGGGTCCAGGTGCAGCGCCGCCGCGTTCAGCATCAGGTTGAAGCGGGTGAACGCCAGCGCACGCTCCGAGATGTCGGTGGCAGTGACGTGCTCGGCGTGGTGCAGGAGGTGGAAGGTCTGGATGCCGCAGCCGGTGCCGAGGTCCAAGGCTCGGGCCACGTGCCGGCGGGCGGTGACCTGCACCAGGGTGGTGGACGCCTGACCGATCCCCAGCACGTGGTCATGGCGCAGCACGCCCGGGCGCTGGTGGGCGGCCAGGTCGCTGGCCACCCAGAGCTCGGCCCCGCCGCTGCTGATTGTCTCTTCACCGGCGGCGCCCTCCCAGCCGTACGGCCGCAGATCCACCTTCGCCTGGACCAGGCCCTCCGGGGACGGCTCCACGAGGCCCAGTTCCACCAGGCCCGCCGTGCGGATGCCGGGCAGTGCGGCGTCAAGGGTCCCGGCCGGCTGCGGTTCGGCCAGCAGCCACAGGCGGACGACGGCGGCGAGCGCCGACGTCGTCGTCCCGCCACCGACGGCGGCCTCGGTGGCGATCAGGGCGGGGATGAGCTGGTCCCGGCCCAGGGCCGCGTGGGCGGCCGGGCCCAGGAGTTCGGCCACGCCGTCAACCGTGTAGCCGATGGCGCGCAGGTCCGCGGCGAGCGCCTGGAGCAGGTCCGGGAAGTCGCTGCGGGGAGCGTCGGGGGTGTTGCCGGCCGTGAAAAGCGTAGAAGGAGTCACCGGACAAGTTTAGGCGCGGCACAGGTTTAGGTGCGGGCCCGCCGGCCCCCGCCGAAGCGGAGGTGCTGCCGCGTCAAAGGTTCTTGCTCGCGTAGGCCCGCAGCGCGTCCCGCACGAACGCGGCGCCGGCGGCCCCGCCGTAGTTCGCGGCGAAACGCGGATCTGCCACGTACATGTCACCGAGACCTGACACGTATTCCCTCACGTTCCCTCCGCCGGCCGCCGGGGTCCCCGGAATACCGGTGAGCCATTCGACCTGGCGCCGTGCGAGGTCCTGCGCTTCCGGACCGTCCGGGGCGGCACCCGATTCGGCCGCGGCAATCCAGTCCCGGCCCAGCTGCTTGGACCGCTGTTTCCAGGCGTCCTTTTCGGCGGCGCCCATGCCGCGCCACCAGGCGTCGCCCTGCGCATAGGCGGCCGTGCCCCAGCGCCCCTCCACCTCGTCCTTGTACTGCGTATGGTCGAAGCCGTCGAACATTTTCTCTGCCATGGGTTCCCTTCCTGCCTTGACTTCCCTGAGTGTGTGTTGGACCGAGGCGATCTGCCGCGCCAGCCGGTCCTGCTCCTGGCGCAGCCACTTGAGGTGGCCGGCCAGCGCGCGTTCGGCCTCCCCCTCGCGGGCGAGCGCCTCGGCGATTGCCGGCAGGCCGAGGCCCAGTTCCCGCAACAGCAGGATGCGCTGCAGCCGGAGCAGTGCGGCCTGGTCGTAGTACCGGTAACCGTTGTCCCCGGTGCGGCTGGGCTTGAGCAGCCCGACGGCGTCGTAGTGGCGCAGCGTCCGGCTCGTGGTGCCCGCGATCTTCGCGATCTGCTGCACGGACCAGTCCATGGCTGTCGTTCTCCTCAACCCTGGAGCGCCCGGACTATCCGGCCGCTACCCCGAGCCTAAATGTTGACGCGGCGTCAAGGTCAAGGCTTCTTCTCGCCTGGCCCGTGCCGGGGACGAGCGCGGGATTTGATTGCCGGCTAGCGGCCAAGGGACGACGGCGGGGCAGGGACGGCACGCCCCAGCGGGTAAGTTGGAGGCATGCTTTTCGCTCCGCCCTCACCCTCCCGCCCTCGCGCTCTCGGGCGCCTCTTCGCCGCCGCGGCCGGCGTCGCCGTCGTGCTGGGAGCCTCGGCGTGCTCCGCCGGGGGCTCTATCGAATCCGCCGACGTGAACGCTTGGAAGGCGACCGCGCTGCCGTCGGCCAGCGGGATCGTCCTGGCGGACGCCGGCAAGATCCTTAACCGCGATCCGGTCGCCAAGGACGCCAGCGTCCCGGCCGGCAACTACACCTTGACGATGAGTTGCGACGGCGGCGGCAAGGAATTCTTCGAGGTCACCCTCGACGGAAACCACCTCACGGAAGCCGGGGCCGCCTGCAACGGCAGCCGGGAGACCGCCAGGATCAAGGTGCCCGCGGCGGGCACGCTGAAGATCAGCGCTTCGAGCGTGGACGCCCCGCTCATCTTTGCCTACCAACTGGTGGCCGCAGACTGATGTGACTTGCGCGGGCCGGAAGCGTGGCTAGGCTCGGGGCATGGTTGCTAGTGGGGGTAGGCAAGGGGTCCGTGTTTGGGCGCCGACGTTCGCGCTGGCGCTCTGCGCGGCGGTAGCGCTGGCCGGCTGTGAAGTCGCGGACGACGTCGGGCTCCCGGCGACCGACGCCGGGCCATCGGTCCGGTCCGCTGCGCCGCGGCCGCCACTGCCAACGCAGGACCCGGAGCTGGCCGCCGAAGCGGCCAAGAACCTGACGGAAGTTCAGCGAATCCTCGGGCCGCTGCCCAAGACCGAACTGATGTCGGCTCTAGGCGGGATCGGCTTCCGACAGACCACGCCGGGCGCAGCCAAGGGCCCGTATACCGTGACAGTGGCCTGCGCCGGAACACGAAACGTACTCCTCACCGTTTCACAGCCTGACCGCCGGCCCGGAACCAGACTGCAGCTCAACGTCAGGTGCGGGCGCAGCGTCCAGA
Source organism: Arthrobacter sp. 05N425 (assembly GCF_056397125.1). Lineage (NCBI taxonomy): Bacteria > Bacillati > Actinomycetota > Actinomycetes > Micrococcales > Micrococcaceae > Arthrobacter > Arthrobacter sp. 05N425. The sequence continues at coordinate 304,330 of NZ_JBFTMU010000002.1, read as the reverse complement.
AAGCCGTGAAGCTCGAATCGGGGCCGACCATGGTGCAAATCGAGCCGAGCTCAACCGGGTCGGATCCAGGCGCCGCCGTCGGGTTCCGGCTCGAGCGCCGCCCTTCCGCTTAGAAGCGCGCCGGACAGCCGGGCTCTGGCCCGCCGCCGCGGCCGGGCTTAAAGTCTGAGTATGCCCACCGCGCAGGCACCCCTCCCGCTGCGGTCGCGCGGCATGCTCACCGCCGTCGTGCTGGCCGTTGCACTGGCGTGCACTTCGGGGCTGGCCGGTTGCGAGTATGAGTACGATGACGGGCTTTCCGCACGTGATGCGCCGTCGCAGGCGACCACGTTCAGCGACGCCGCCCTCCCCCAGGACCCCGGCCTGAACCGGCCGGTGACCGGGCCGGAACTCAAACACTGGGTGACGGAAGTGTTACCGGAAACCCAGGGCCAGGTCTTCCATACCGGCTACGGGCTGCTGGACGCCGGCGCGACGCGCAATGAGACCACCACGCAGCTGCCGAGCGGAACCTATGCCCTGACCCTGGTCTGCCGAAGTACCCGGCGGGTGTCGTTCACCATCGTGGACAAGGCGAGCATTCTGGTGGACTTGAGCCTGCGGTGCGGCACGCCACGGGTCAACGTGGTGCAACTCGGCGCGGACACGGTGCTGAGGGTCCGGATCGGGTCCCTGGCGCCGGCGAATTTCGCCTACCGCGTGAGCCGGATCTAGGTCAGCGACCAGCCGGCCCTCCGATTGCTACCTCAGGCGGCGGAGCGCGTCCTCAGGCGGCAGCGCAGCCGTCCGGGCAGCGCAGCGTCGCCGGGTCCGAGGCGCAGTCAGCACAGTACAGCGTCAGGGTGCGGCAGCTGGGGTTGGAGCAGTTCTCGAACTTGCTGGTGGGCGCCGCGCAGCGGACGCACTGGCCGATGGTCTTTGCGTCCTCGCTGAACTCCAGGTGCATCCGCTTATCGAAGACGTAGAGGGAGCCCTCCCACAGCCCCTGGTCCTTGAACGCCTCCCCGTAGCGGACGATCCCGCCGTCGAGCTGGTAGACCTCCTTGAAGCCGCGGTTGACCATCAGGCTCGAGAGGACCTCGCAGCGGATGCCGCCGGTGCAGTAGGTGACCACGGGCTTGTCTTTGAGGGCGTCGTACTTGCCGGAGTCCAGTTCCTTGATGAAATCGTGGGTCGTCGCGACGTCGGGGACGACGGCGTCCTTGAATTTTCCGATCTGGGCTTCGAAGCCGTTGCGTCCGTCGAAGAACACCACTTCGTCCCCGGCCTGCTTCTTCGCTTCCACGAGCCGGTGCAGTTCCTCGGGCGCAAGATGCGTCCCGCCGCCGACGACGCCGTTTTCGTCCACCTTGAGCTCCCCCGGGGCGCCGAAGGAGACGATCTCGTCACGTACTTTGACGCTCAGCCGGGGGAAGTCCGCGGCACCGCCGTCGGACCACTTCACGTCGATGCCGCGGAAGCCCTTGTATTCGCGGGTCGTCTTGACGTACTGCTTGACGGCGCCGATCTCGCCGCCGACGGTCGCGTTGATGCCGTCCTTGGAGATGATGATCCGGCCGGTCAGCCCGAGCTTTTCGCAGAGGGCGCGCTGCCAGAGCCGGACGGCGTCCGGGTCCGCGATCGGGGTAAAGCCGTAAAAGAGCACAATTCGATTCAAAGCCACGTATTTAAGCGTACTGGGCGGGGCAAAACCCGGCGCCGGGCGTTGCGGGATGGAGGCGCCACGGATGCCCCACCCTCCGGGGTCCGCCGCGGACGCCATACGCCCGGGCGCCGCGGCGTGCGACCAGCCCGACTGTCACAATTGCGTAAGCAAGCGGCCCCGCGGATCCCGGCCCCTGTTGCTTGCGGCGGGGCTGGAATACGCTCATCTCATGAGCCTTGACGCCATGGTTGACGACACCACCCACCTCCTTGAGGTCTGGGTTGCCGGGTGGGCCGGTTGCCGGGGTTATGAGACCCGCAGGGAGGGCCGTTTTCCCGCCGCGCTGAGGGCGGACACGACCCACGAGTGGGAATATTTCGCCCATGACCCCTCGGATTCCGAGTTCGAGGAGCTGGCCGCCAAGACCGCCGAGGTCCCGGCCCGGATCCTTACGATCCTCACCAACGACGTGGCTCGCTACTCCGCCCTGGCCGAGAAGAACGGGCTGAACGTCACCTCGGCGTCGCAGACCATGATGATCGTGGACATGGAAACCCAGGACGCCGAGGACCCCTGGCTTCCGGACGACGATCTGCGCTGGGTGCCCTCGACCACGGGCGGTGTCCACCATGCCGTCGTCTATGCCGGCGAAGAGGTGGCCGCCAGCGGGCGGGTGTTCGTCGCGGACCATACCGCCGTCTTCGACAAGATCGTCACCGAGCCCGGGTTCCAGCGGCGCGGTCTCGGCAGCTTCATCATGCGGGCACTGGCCGCCCAGGCGTTTGAACACGACGTCGAAGGCGGGCTCCTGCTGGCCTCCCTGGACGGCCAGCAGCTGTACTCGCATCTCGGCTGGACCACGGTGTGCCATGTGCTGATGCTTTCCGCCTCGGACGAGGGCGCCGACCTCTCCGTGGGATGAGCGGGTTCCCTGCCCCGGCGTCGGTCCGTGAACCCGCGGGTCGATTTGAGCCCGGGTGAAACAATGTTGGAGTGAATCCACATGAGTCTCTGATCCCGTTGCTGGGCCGCGGCCCGGACCCGGAACAGCTGCGGCATGTGCGCACGATTCCCGCCCGGAAGGCCGTCAATGAACCGTGGCCGGAGTGGGTGCACCCCGACTTGGTGCAGGCCTACGGCTCTCTCGGCATCCACGAGCCCTACCGTCATCAGGTGCAGGCCGCCGAACTGGCGCACGCAGGCGAACATGTGGTGATCGCCACCGGCACCGCCTCCGGCAAGTCCCTCGCCTACCAGCTGCCGGCGCTGGATGCGGTCCACCGCTCCGAGCTGCGCGTTCTCGCCGACCCGGGCAAGATCCACGACGACGGCGCCGTGACCCTCTACCTCTCCCCCACCAAGGCCCTGGCCGCCGACCAGCTGGCCGCCATCCGCTCGCTCAAGCTCCCCACTGTCCGCGCGGAAACCTACGACGGCGACACCGACCCGGCGTCCCGCCGCTGGATCCGGGACCACGCCAACGTCATCTTGGCCAACCCCGACATGTTGCATTTCGGGATCCTGCCGAACCACACCTGGTGGGCGCGATTCTTCCGCCGGCTCCGCTACGTGATCGTGGACGAGGCACACAGCTACCGGGGCGTGTTCGGATCGCACGTGGCCAACCTGATGCGACGGCTCCGACGGATCTGTGCCTACTACAGCCCCGGCACGTCCCACCCCGGACCGGTGTTCATCGCCGCATCGGCCACCGCATCCGACCCCGGCACCTCCTTCGGCCGGCTCATCGGCGCCCCGGTCCGGGCGGTGTCCGAAGACTGTTCGCCGCACGGCGCCACGACCGTGGCGTTCTGGGAACCCGCACTGACCGAGCTGCGCGGCGAAAACGGCGCCAAGGAACGCCGAACCGCCGTCGCCGAAACCTCGGACCTGCTGGCCAACCTGGTCTCCTCCCGGATCCGGACCATCGCGTTCATCAAATCGCGCCGCGGCGCCGAGACGATCGCCTCCATCACCAAGCGCCTCCTGGACGAAGTGGACCCCAGCCTGCCGCAGCGGGTGGCGGCCTACCGTTCCGGGTACCTGCCGGAGGAACGGCGGGCACTGGAAAAGGCGTTGCGCTCCGGCGAGCTGCTGGGTGTATCGAGCACCTCCGCGCTCGAACTTGGCATCGACATCTCGGGGCTCGACGCGGTTCTGGTCGCCGGCTGGCCGGGAACCCGGGCGTCGCTGTTCCAACAGATCGGCCGGGCGGGCCGCGCCGGACAGGACGCCATTGCCGCCTTCGTCGCGAGCGACGATCCGCTCGACACCTATCTGGTGAACCACCCGGAGGCGATCTTCGACGTCTCGGTAGAGGCGACGGTCTTCGACCCCTCCAACCCGTACGTTCTGGGCCCCCACCTGTGCGCCGCCGCGGCGGAACTTCCGCTGGGCTATGCGGAGCTGGAGCTGTTCGGCCCGACAGCCGAGAAGCTGCTGGACCAGCTGGTGGTCCAGGGCTACCTGCGCAAACGCCCCGCGGGCTGGTTCTGGACCCACCCCCAGAGCGCCGCGGCCATGGTGAACCTGCGGGCCGACGGCGGCGGTCCGGTGAGCATCGTGGACGCTGACACCGGCTCCCTGCTCGGCACCATGGATTCACCCCAGACCCACTATCAGGCGCACACCGGCGCCATCTACGTTCATCAGGGCGAGAGCTACGTCGTCGAGGATTTGAACGAAGGCGAGCACTGCGTCGTGGTGCGCCGGGCCAACCCCGACTACTACACGACCGCGCGCGACGTGACGCAGATCGAGGTCCTGGAGACACTCCGCACCACGCAGTGGGGGGACGTCGCGGTGCACTTCGGTGACGTGAAAGTGACGACACAGGTGGTCTCCTTCCAGCGCAAGGCGCTGATTTCGAACGAGATCCTCGGCGAGGAACCGCTGCAACTGGGCGCCCGGGACCTGTTCACCAAGGCGGTGTGGTTCGTGATGGACAACCGCTCCCTGACGGGCGCGGGGCTGATCGAGGCGCAGTTCCCGGGGGCTTTGCACGCGGCCGAGCACGCGGCCATCGGGCTGCTGCCGCTGGTGGCGTCCAGCGACCGGTGGGACATCGGCGGAGTGTCCACGGCCATCCACGCCGACACCGGGGTGCCTACGATCTTCGTGTACGACGGCCACCCCGGCGGGGCCGGCTTCGCCGAGCGCGGCTACGACAAGGCCAGGGTGTGGCTCTCCGCGACGCGCGACGCCATCAAGGCCTGCGAGTGCGAGTCCGGCTGCCCGTCCTGTGTGCAGTCCCCCAAGTGCGGCAATAAGAACAACCCGCTGGACAAGGACGCCGCCGTCACGCTGATTGAGATGCTGCTGACCGACGCCACCGATCTTATGGGCGGCCCTGCCGAGGAGCAGGGGGCAGCCCCGGCCGCCGGGCACGTCATCAGCCAGCCGGGTTAGTCCGGCGCCCGCTTACCGGATCCCGGACGCCGGTCCGGGGTCCTCTGCCGGCGGAGGTCCGGCCCTCGCCAGGCCGGTGGCCGGACCGAACACCGTGCGGGATCGCAGTTCCGTGCGGACTTGGACGGTGTCGCCGGGTTCGACCAAACAGCCCACCAGCCGCGCATCATGGCGGCCGGCGACGTCGGCGGCGACGGCACACGGCTCGCCGGCGGAGAGTCCACGGGCGGCATCCGCGGCTGCGAGTGCCGCCAGATCCGCCGCAGCCGCGGCTTTCGACGCCATCACCGCGGCTTGGCCCAGCAAGACGATAGCGGTCATCGCGAGCAGCAGCACCATCCCCAGGCCCAACGCCACGGCGCTGCCCGCACCCAGTTCAGGGTCCCGCACCACAGGCGGCATCACGCGCGCCAGCCCAGGGCAAGATCCGCCGTCGCGGGAACGGAGAGGGCAGGCGCGTCAGAGGATTCACTCCTCGCCCACGCTTTCGCGGTTAGGGTCCACGGAACCAGCGGACCCATCGCACCGCTGACGGTTCCGGACACCGTGACGCTGAGCCAGACCCCGTCGGAGGCCACGGCGGCCAGCGCCGAATCACCGGCCAACCGCCGGACGATTCCACCGACGGCGGCGGCGTCCTCACCGCGCGCGAGCGCCCTCGCACCGGCTCGCGCGGCTTCCTCCAGCCGGAGTTGTGTCAACCCCGCAGCGGACCCCGCCAGCAACAACCCCAGCAGCAGCACAACGGCTGGCAGCGCGACGGCGAACTCGGCCGTTACCGCGCCCCGGGCGGCTGCTGCGGCTTGGCCCGCACGGGATCCCCGCTTCGCTGCGTCCAGGTGCTTCGGAAGGCACCATCMCGGTTGTGCGGACGCCTTGGCCGGGGCCGCCGGCGCACTCCGGGATCCCCGGGTCACGGCAGTGCCAGCGCCGTGCGGATAAGGTTCAGCAGGAACCCCCGGACCTCGTCGCTGCGCATGATCAGCACGAGCAAGCCGGCGAAGCCGACGGCGGCCAGCGTGGCAATGGCATATTCAGCCGTGGCCATTCCCGCTTCGGAGCCGGGGAGCTTTTTCCAGCTGCGGGCCGGCCGGGAAGAGTCCCGCACCGGCGGTGCCTGCCGGGCGCCGGGGTAGATCTCCCGCACCTCCGCGGTTCCGGTGTCGGCGTCCGCGCGGTCGGAGCCGGCGGGGGCGTTTCGGTGGAGTGTCATGAGCTTTCCTCTCAGGCGATGCCGGCGCAGTTGCCGGCTGATTCCAATGTCGCGCCCGCGCCCGTCGCCGGTAAGGGCGATGCATGGCCAAGTGGACAACTTCGGCTGTGGAGGACGAGTCGGCGCGCCGGGCGGCAGCCGTCAGGAGCCATGCGGCACCATCGCGAGCAATACCGGCACAATGCCCAGGCACACGAAGGCGGGCAGCGAACACAGCCCCAGGGGGATGACCAGCTTCACGCCCAACGCAGCGGCCCGCTGCTCGGCGGTCCGGAACTGCTCGCGGCGGAGCCGGGCGGCCTGCGCATAGAGGATGGCCGAGGACGGCACGCCGGTCAGCGCGGCAAAACCCAGGGCATCGCGGAGGGCCTGCAACTGGGCGGGGATCGCGCCGGAACTACGCCATGCAGTCTCCCAGTCGGCGCCGATCGCGAGGGCGGAGACGACCGGAGCCAGCGGACGCCCGATCGCGGGGTCGGCGTGGACGGCGATCAGCTCCAGCGAGCGCCCCAGCCCGGATCCGGCGTCCAGCATGGCACCGATCAATTCCAACATCATGGCCGGATCACGAAGACCGCCTACGTAGTCCGCCGCCGCGCCTGTGCCGTCCGGTCGGGCACCCGCGGGAGCCCGACCAGGCGGACGCCGGCCCAGCCGCCTCCAGCGCAGGCCCGCGCGCCGCTGGTCTGCGAGCGCCACGATCACTGCGGACGCCAGCAGGCCGGCCACAGCGAGACCGCCAGCCTGCGGTATCACCGCTGCCGCCCGGCAGCGGCCCGGACGAGACGGGCAGACCAGATCCGGCCCGCGGCCGTAAGGGCCAGCCCAGCAACGAGGGCCGCCATGCCAAAGGGGGTGCCGAGCAGGATGGTCGAGGGATCCACGCCGAGCAGGACACCGAGGACGAGCCCCAGGAAGGGCAGCCAGGTCAGAATCCGGACGGTGGCCTTGGGTCCGGCCAGTGCGGTCTGCCGTGCGGCTTCGGCGTCGTCCTGGGCCTCGAGGTGAGCGGCGAAGCGCGTCAGGACCTCGGCGAGGGGACAGCCGGTGGCCTCGGCGATGTCGAAGCAGGTTGCGAGTTCCACCCAGATCGCCCGCTCCCTTCCGCCGGGTCCGCGGCGCGCAGCACTGCCGGTGCCGGTCCCTGCGCCCTTCCGGATGGCCGCGGCGACCGGGGAACCCCTCAAGGCCGCAGCCCGGGCTGCGGCCAGGATCGCAAGCGACGTCGCGCCCAGACCATGAGCGGGCGCGGCGCGGTTCGGACGCCCACCCCCGCCGCCCTTCGCCCGGTCCGGCTCCCGCAGGTCACCATAGAGAAGCCAGAGTTCCTCCCACAGCCGGGCAGGAGTCCGGCCGCCCTTCAGCAAGGCGGCCAACTGCTGCACCACCACAGTCATGGGGACCACCCCCTCGGCTCTACCCGTCCCGCGCCACAGCGCTAAGCGCCCACGCCGTCCTTGTCCCGGCCGCCCGAGGGCCGGTGCCCCGGCCGCGCCCACGGAGCGCAGAGCCCGCTGGAGGCGCCGGCCGGACGCCCCTGGCGGCGCGAATGCCAGCCAAGACGCGAGGGCCAGAATTCCGGCCAAGACGGTCGTCATGGCGGGCCGGCCGCCAGGCTGGGCACGCCGGTCCCGGGGCCAGCAGCCGGGTCCAGGCCCAGACGGGCCGCCAGCTCGGGCCACGCGGGCCCGGCGCGTACCTCGCCGCCCACCGTTGCCAGCGCCACGGCTACGGCCAGGCCTGACACGCCTTCTCCGACCAGTCCCACGCACGCCACCTGACGGCCTAACCGTGTACGTTCCAGATGGACGACGGCGTCGAGGGCGCTGGCTGCCTGAAGGCGCACGGCGTCCGGCCCCATCCCCGCGAGCGCGCCGAGCGCCGTCAGCCGGGCCGGGACCGCGGCGGCGGTGTTGGCATGGATGGTGCCGCCGGCTCCAGTGTGCCCGGTGTTCATCGCGGAGAGCAGCTCCCGGACCTCGGCGCCGCGGCACTCCCCCACCACGAGCCTGTCGGGCCGCATCCGCAGGGCCTGCCGGACCAGCTCGCCGAGATCAACGGCGCCGCCGCCCTCCAGGTTGCTGTGGCGCGATTCGAGGGACACCACGTGCGGATGCACCGGGTTGAGCTCCGAAGCATCCTCGATCAGGACCAGCCGCTCCCCAGGTCCGCAGAGCCCGAGCAGCGTGGCAAGCAGCGTTGTTTTTCCCGAGCCCGTCGCGCCGCTCACCAGAAAGCTCAGGCGGCGCGCCACCATTCGCGTGAGGACGTCCTGGATGAACGGGCCGAACATACCGCCACGGGAGAGCTCGTCCAGCGAGAAAACGGACTCACGGCGGATCCGCACGCTCAGCAGCGTTCCGGTCGTGGAGATCGGCGGCAGCACTGCGTGGACCCGGTAGCCGCCGTCGAGCCTGACATCCACGCAGGGCGAGCTGTCATCCAGCCGCCGGCCGCCGGCGGCCACGAGTCGGGCGGCGAGGGCTCGGACCTGGGCCTCGTTGGCAAAGGCGACGGGGGCGCGTTCAAGCCCGCGGCCACGGTCCAGCCACACCGAGTCCGGACCGTTGACGAAGATGTCCGTCACGAGCGGGTCGCGCGCCAGCGGCTGCAGCGGTCCCAGCCCATTCAGTTCCGCGCTGATGCTTTCGACGGCGGCCAAGGCACCCGCTGTGCCAAGGAGCTTGCCGCTGGCCTGCACGGCCGCCGCCACCCTTGACGGGGTGACCGGGCCGGCGTCGGCCATGACCGATTCGCGGACCGCTTCGAGCAGCCGCGCATCTACCCGCCGCTGGGGCGCGCGCAGTTGCCTGCGGAACCGTGGACTCTCCGGCTCCGGCGGGTCCGCGGCCAGATGCGAACTCACGGGAACCCCTCCGTGCTGAAGGCCAGAACTCCTTCGGTGAAGCGTTGAACGCTCCGCCGTCCCCCGGCGTCCAGCAGGCGCCCGAGTTCGGTGGCGGCGGCCGTCCCCCGGACCTCGGGCATAATGCCCTGCACCGGGAGCCCCACGGCTTGTGAAATCAGCTGGTAGTCGAACGCGACCCCGGGTTTCGTCCGGATCACCAGTGCGGTCTCTACAGGCGGTAGCTCCGGCACCAAACGGGCGGAGGCCACCGCCGCCCGGAGCTGGGCGGGCAGCACCACGACGACCCGGTCGCATTCCCAGGCGAAGGTCCGCAGTGCCTCGCGTCCGCGGCCGACGTCCAGCACCACCAGCTCGTAGCAGCGACGCGCGGCGTCGAGCACCCCAGCGACCGCGGCCGCTTCGATGGCCTGCGGCCGTTCCCGGCTGCCCGGCCAGGACAGGAAAGAGAACCCGCCCGCTTCGGGCAGCGCCTCGTGGAGCTGATCCGGATCGATGCTGCCGCTGGCCTCGGCGAGGTCCGGCCAACGGAGCCCGGGTTCTTCTTCGGCGGCGAGGGCCAGTTCGAGGCCGCCGCCCCAGGGGTCTCCGTCGATCAAAAGGACTCTGGCTCCCAGCCCCGCGGCGGCCTGGGCCAGCCAGATCGCGGCGGTGGTTGCCCCGGCGCCGCCGCAGCCACCAACCACGCCGAGGACATGCCCGCCCGGATCCGGGGCGTGCGATCGGCTGAGGTACTCGGCGAGCCAGGGTCCGCCCTCGGGGAGGACGGCCACCCGTTCGGCACCCATGGCCGCGGCCAGCTGCCAAAGCCTGTCGCCCTCACCACTCAGTCCTACAAGAACGGCCGGTGCACGACGCCGGATCGGGAGTTCCCGGACGTCACTGCCCACGAGCACTGCGCCAGCAGAGTCCCAGTACGGGACCGCTTCCGCGGCATCCCCCGCCAGGCTAAGCTGCCGGYCCGCCGCGGCCACAATCCGTTCCACCTCCCCGCGCAGGACCTTGGACCCGGTGACCAGCAGCGTCTCCGCCGCCCCGTCGGGAAGCCACGAACCGGGGTCTGGCCCCGGGTCCGGTACCGCTTGGGGCCCGGCCCTTGACACGGGCTTTCGGGACGGCGCCTTACTGGTAACTGGCTCGGGTAATTGATGCCTGCTCATGCCTCCACTTTCGGCGCTGCGGACGCCGCAGCCGCCCGCCGTCTTCGGCTATGTGGAAAACCGGGCCGCCTTCGGCTTGGCCCGGCGCTGCCCGGCCCGACTTAGGCGCTGCCCGGCCCGACTTGGGCGCGGCCCGGCCCCGCCCGGCTTGTCCCGGCGGGCCGGTACGACCCCCGCCCGGGCCGGTCCGCCGGAAGCACAACGACAGGGCAGAATTGAGCCTATGCATCTGCTGCTCGCCGCCCACGCCGACGGCGCAGCCCTACAACGACTCACGCCGTCGGGCGCTCCCGATCCCGCCGCCCCGGAACCACGCATCGTCAGCGCCGCCGAGCTGCCCGGCGTCGTGCGGCAGCTGGAGCTGCAGCGGCCGCGCTGGATCTGGCACCGCACGCAGGACTGGTACCCGGCGCTGCTGGCCGCAGGGGTCGAGCTGGAACGCTGCCATGACCTGACGCTGTGCGGCGCCATCCTGGCCCATTCGGAGTTCACTGCGCACACCGAGTATGCCCGGAACGCGGAGAAGCTCACCCAGGATGACGACGTCCAGCAGCCGCCACGGGCCCTGCAGCCGCCTCCGCCGCCCGCGGACCAGGGCGCCCTGTTTGAGGACCCGGGCCTGCGCGCTGCGCCGCGGCACTCCCCCGAGGAGCTGCGCGCCGAGTACGCCGCGCAGCAGGAAGCACTGGCGGGCGTCGCTCTGGACGGGGACCGCCGAAAGCAAAGGCTCCAGCTCCTTCTGGCCGCCGAGTCCGCCGGGTCCATGATCGCCGCCGAGATGCAGCACACCGGCGTTCCCTGGCGCGAGGAGCTGCACGAACAGATCCTCGCCGACTACCTCGGTCCGCGTCCGCCGCAGGGCCACCGTCCGGCCAAGCTCGAGGCCCTCAACAGCGAACTCCGCCGGCTGCTGCAGTCCCCGGCACTGAACCCCGACTCCCCGCAGGAACTGATGCGGGCCCTGCACCGGAACGGCATCGAGGTGAAGAGCACGCGCCAGTGGGAGCTGAAGGAATCCAGCCACCCGGCGATCGAGCCGCTGCTGGCCTACAAGAAGCTCGCCCGGCTCCACGCCGCGAACGGCTGGGCGTGGCTGGATGCCTGGGTCAAGGACGGCCGCTTCCAGCCCGAATACGTGGTGGGCGGGGTCGTGTCCGGACGCTGGGCCTCCCGCGGCGGCGGGGCGCTGCAGATCCCCCGCCAGATCCGAGGCGCCGTCCACGCCGACCCTGGCCACAAACTGATCGTCGCGGATGCCTCGCAGCTCGAGCCCCGCGTACTGGTGGCGCTGGCACAGGATTCCAAGATGGCGGAAGCCGCCCGCGACAAAGACCTCTACGCCGGCATCGCCGCTCAGGGTTTCGGCGGTGACCGGGCCAAGGCCAAGGTCGCGCTGCTCGGCGCGATTTACGGCGCCACCACCGGCGAATCCGGCCGGCTGATGCCGCAGCTGGCCCGGACCTATCCGCGCGCCGTCGGCTTCGTGGAGCAGGCAGCCCGCGAGGGCGAGGCGGGTAAGACCGTCACGTCCCGGCTGGGCCGCAGCAGCCCGCCGCCTTCGGAGCGGTGGCTGCACAGCCAGCAGTCCGCCACCGCGGAGGAACAACGCCGGGCCGAGTCGCTGGCGCGCTCTCGCGGAAGGTTCACGCGCAACTTCGTGGTGCAGGGTTCCGCGGCCGACTGGGCGGCCTGCTGGCTGGCGGAACTACGACGGCGGTTGCGGGGACTGCGCGCTGACGGCTCACCGGCCGGGGAACTGGTCTTCTTCCTGCACGACGAGGTCATGGTCCATTGCCCTGCCGACGCCGTCGATGCCTGCATCCGGGCGATCGAGGAATCCGCGGCAGCCGCCAAGGAGCTGCTGTTCGGCAGGATCCCGGTGGAATTTCCGGTCAGCATCGCCGTCGTGGACTCCTACGACAACGCCAAATAGCTGCCCTCAACCGCTGCCCGACGCCGGGCCGGACACCCCGGGTAACGTACCCGCCGGTAGCGTTGCGCCTGCTCCGTGGGCCCCGTTACAGTCGAAAAAGGCCGGCGATGATCCCGAGTGATCCGCCGGCGCAAATGCAACGAGGCAGGGAACCGGGGAGGCAGACAGTGGCTGGCGTATTCGAGATTGCAGCGGCCGGAGACGAGTCGTATTTCTTCAAGCTGACGGCACCGGACGGGACAGTAGTTGCCGTTTCACCGCTTTTTAACACCATCAAGGGAGCGGCCGCCGGCATCACGGCAGTGCGCGAGAACGCCGCGACCGGGCTGGTCGTTGACCGCTCCGCCCGGAAGGCCGTCACCCAGTCCGCGAGCAAGCCCGCCGCGACGTCGTCCTCGCGGCCTGCGCCGCTGCTGACAGCGCGCTAGCGAAGGCGCGCCGCTACCCGTCGATCCCGTGCAGGCGCCTCCGGTCCCATGGGACTGACCAGCCCAGCTGGTCGAACAGCTGGTTGAGGATCATGCCGGTGAAACCCCAGACCACCACGCCGTTGACGGTGAAGGCCGGGCTCTGAAAGGTCTGGCCGGCCCGGCTGACGGTTGCCATCACCCTGTTGTCGGGGTCGAGCAGGTCCCGGACGGGCACCCGGAAGACCTGTGATGACTCGCCGTAGTCCACTACCCGGACGGGTGACTGGGACGCCCACCAGCCAAGGACGGGCGTGACCAGGAAGTTCCCGCGGGGCAGCGCCAGTTCGGGCATGACGCCGAGGACCTCAACGCCCTGCGGATCCAGTCCTGTTTCCTCTTCGGCCTCGCGCAGGGCGGCCTCGACCACGGTTTCGCCGGGGTCGATGCCGCCGCCGGGGAACGCCACCTGTCCCGGGTGGTCGTCGAGGGTCTGCGCGCGCTGGAGCAGCAGCACGTCCAGGTCCGCCGGCGCCAGCAGCTTCACCGACGTCGCCGGGACATCGTCCAGCGAGCCGAACAGCATCAGCACGGCGGCACGGCGCACCCGTTCGCCCGGCTCAACGGCCAGTTCGCGCCAGCGCGGATCCGGCGACGGGGCCGTCCCGGCCTGCACCGCGGCTACAAGGTCAATCAGGTCCTGGCGGGCGGTCATTGCGGCCTTCTCTGCGATTCCATCCGGATTTCCGCGGCCCGGTGGGTTTCGGCCAGCAGCTTCGCCAGCAGTTCTTCCTGGCCCGGGGCCAGTTCGTACTTCAGCAGCTTCCTGGCCTTCTCCGGATCGGTCTCGCCGGCTCCGTAGCTGGGGCACCAGTTCGCCACGGCGCAGGCGCCGCAGGCCGGTTTGCGGGAATGGCAGACGCGCCGGCCGTGGAAGACGACTCGGTGCGAGAGCATGGTCCAGTCTTTCGGCTCGAACAATTCGGCGACGTCGGATTCGATCCGGACCGGATCGTCCGAGTCCGTCCAGCCGAAGCGGCGGGCCAGCCGGCCGAAGTGGGTGTCCACCGTGATGCCGGGGATCCCGAACGCGTTGCCCAGGACGACGTTGGCGGTCTTCCGTCCGACGCCGGGCAGCTTCACCAGGTCTTCCAGCCGGCCGGGCACCTCGCCGTCGTAGTCGTCGACAAGCTTGGTGCCCAGCGCCATCAGGTTCCGCGCCTTGGCCCGGAAGAACCCGGTGGGTTTGATGATGGCTTCCAGGTCGGCGGGCTCGGCCTCGGCCATGCTGCGGGCATCCGGGTACCGGGCGAACAGCAGCGGCGTGATCTGGTTGACCAGCACGTCCGTGGTCTGGGCCGAGAGCACCGTGGCCACCACCAGTTCGAACGGGCTGCGGAAATCCAGCTCAGCATGCGCATAGGGATACTGCTCGGCCAGTGCCTTGTTGATCCGGCGGGCGCGGCGCTTGAGCCCCAGCAGCGTCTCCCCGCCAGCCTGCGCACGGGGCTTCGCTGTGCCGGTTTTGGCTGTGCCGGTTTTCGCCCTGCCGGGTTTCGCGCTGCCGGGTTCGGTGGCCACGGTCCGGCTAGCCGCGTTCGATGTTGCTGAGGTCCCGGAGCACGCCGACGCGGCCGTCCGTGTGCTGGACCAGGAACTCGTGGCCGCGGTCCTCAAGGGCAAGGACCCAGCCGCCGGGTTCGACGACGAACGCCGGGGCGCCGCTGCGCTCGTCCACCGCGGTGCGGGGCTGGGCGACGGCGAACCAGAAGGCCTCGTAGGCAGGCTGGGCCGCCTCGTTCTCGGGACGGCTTGCGGGGTCCACGGTGGCGCCGATCGGTTCCTGCGAACGGACCTGCGGGGTGAGGGCGGTGGGGGCTTCATGGCTTGCGGCGGAAGGTGCCGCGGCCGATGCCCCCGCCGGGATGCTGGCCGCCTGGGTCGCTTCCAGACCCGCGCCCTGCGCGGCGGGTGCCGGTGAAGTGACCGGAGAGGTGACAGGGGACTCTGCCGGAGCGGACGCGGCGGGCGCCGTGGCAGCCTGGGTCTGCTCGGCGGCAGAAGGCACCGCTTCTCCTGCGGCAGACGGGGCGTACGCCGCCGTCGGGGACGGGGAGGCGGCAGCGGTCGGCGCCGGGGACGCGGAAGCGGTCTGCTCCGGGGACGCGGAAGGAACGACGCCGTGCGCCTGGGTGGCCGGCTCGGCAGCCGCGGGACGGGCGTACGCGGCAGCGGCACCGGCGGCACCTGCAGCAGCACCGGCCGCGGTGCCGGCAGCGGCACCCGTCGATGCCCCGTGGGCTTCGTGGGCCTGCGGCGCGACCTGGGCCTCGCCCCCCTGCTTGCCGGGGGCTATGCGCCTGGCCCAACCGGCCAGCGCGCCGCCTCCCTCCTTGGGAGTCTTGGCGTCGCTGGCAGCCTTTGGGGCCTTGGGGGCACGCGGCTTGCGGACCGGCTCCGCGGCTTCCCGTGCCACAACGTGGGCGGGGACTTCGGCGCGGTGCAGGAAATCACCGGCGAGGCTGGGAATCAACCGCGCCAGTACGGTCGCGGTGAAGAGGCCGAGAGCGCCGACGAGGCCCAGCAGGAGGCTCGGCACGAACGCGCCGGCGGTCGCCAGGAAAAAGAAGGCCAGGCTGAAGGACGCCACAACGGAGGCGAACTGGTCAATCGAGAGGGAGCCGATCCGGATTTTCGTGCCCGGGCTGACCCGTCGCGCCACGAAAAGCGCAGCGACAATCACCGGCAGCAGCACGCCGAGGCCGAGGAAGAAGAGGCTGCCCAGGTTCCACAGGTTGTAGCGCTCGGCGAACATCGGAATCAGGGAGGCGATAAAGAGCACCAGCGTGGAGCCGAAGACGGTGAGGTCGCGGACCGTGAAAGGCCCCAGGACGGCCTCGTTGTTCTTCGAGTTCGGCTTGTCCACCGTAAAGCGTGGCTGTTCCCCCCGCCCGCTGGACTGCGCCGGCCCTGTCTGGCCTTCGGTGCGGGAGGGCGCATGGAGCTGCCCGTTGCTTTGCTCGTTCATTCTGTTCTCCTTAGCATGGCCGCACTCTGGACAGTGCCGCCTAACGGCAGGCAAAAACAGGACCGCCAGCGGTCCTGTTGCCCCCATCGGATGTCACAACTCCATCTCAGCCTAGCCAAGTGCAGGACCGATCACTACTGCCCGGACGTCACTCCAGCACCAGTGCGCGGCCCCTTTCGCCCTGCGCGTAAACCGGGGTGCGACGCCGATCCGGGCCGGCCGTGCCCGCACCCGGACCACTCGGCGCTTAATAAACACCGCTCACGGCGCCCTTTGTGACGGGGCACACGTTCTGTCGCAGCCGGGCGTTAGTGTGTATTTCGGAACAGCTCTTTGCGGTACGCCCGTGACCAGCCGATGCCCGATGCCGCGCAAGCGGCCCGGCGCCGCGGCGGCCACGGACGTTCCGTGCAGCACGGATCGATGAATGATGAGGTTCACCATGTCCCAGCAGACCCCCGGCTCCGCCACCACGACTCAGACGCCCCGGCACGGCGATGCGTTCGAAAACCTGTCGCAGGAGAACCGCAGGTTCGCCCCCTCGGCCGAATTCGCAGCCAACGCCGTGGTCACCGCCGCCGACTACGCCGAGGCCGACGCGGACCGGCCGGCCTTCTGGGCCAAGCAGGCCCGCGGGCTGCTGAGCTGGAGCAAGGACTTCACCCAGACGTTGGACTGGTCCGACCCGCCGTTCGCCAAGTGGTTCGTCGGCGGCGAGATCAATGCCGCGTACAACGCCCTGGACCGGCATGTCGAGGCCGGCAACGGGGACCGGGTTGCCATCTACTTCGAGGGCGAGCCCGGCGACACCCGCAGCTACACCTACGCGCAGCTCACCGAAGAGGTCAAGAAGGCCGCCAACGCGTTCGAATCCCTCGGCGTGGCCAAGGGTGACCGCGTGGCCGTGTACCTGCCGATGATCCCCGAAGCCGTCATCACCCTGCTGGCCTGCGCCCGGATCGGCGCGATCCACTCGGTGGTGTTCGGCGGCTTCTCCGCCGAGGCGCTCCGCTCCCGGATCGACGACGCCGAGGCCAAGCTCGTGGTCACCGCCGACGGCACCTACCGCCGCGGCAGGCCCAGCGCCCTCAAGCCGGCCGTCGACGAGGCGCTGGCCCACGAGGGCGACGGTTCCGGGCACACCGTCCAGAACGTCGTGGTGGTCAAGCGCAACGGCCAGGACGTCGACTGGCACGAGGGCCGGGACCACTGGTGGTCCGACACGGTCGGCGCCGCGTCCGCCGAGCACACCGCCGTCGGCCACGACGCCGAACACCCGCTGTTCATCCTCTACACCTCCGGGACCACCGGCAAGCCCAAGGGCATCCTGCACACCACCGGCGGCTACCTCACCCAGGGCGCCTACACGCACAAGGCGGTCTTCGACCTGCACCCGGAAACGGATGTCTACTGGTGCACGGCCGACGTCGGCTGGATCACCGGCCACTCCTACGTCGCCTACGCGCCGCTCATCAACGGAGCCACCCAGGTGATGTATGAGGGCACCCCCGACTCCCCGCACCAGGGCCGCTGGTGGGAGATCGTGGAGAAGTACAAGGTCTCCATTCTCTACACCGCCCCCACCGCCATCCGCACCTTCATGAAGTGGGGCAAGGAAATCCCGGCGAAGTCGGACCTGTCCTCGATCCGCGTCCTGGGCTCGGTGGGCGAACCCATCAACCCCGAGGCGTGGATGTGGTACCGGGAGGTCATCGGCGCCAACGCCGGGAAGAACGGGGAGAAGAAGGAGAACCCGGCCCCGATCGTGGACACCTGGTGGCAGACCGAAACCGGCGCGCAGATGATCGCGCCGCTTCCCGGAGTTACCGCGACCAAGCCGGGCTCCGCCCAGGTCCCGCTGCCCGGCATCGCCGTGGACGTCGTCGACGAAGCCGGCGAGTCGGTGCCCAACGGCGCCGGCGGCTACCTCGTCATCCGCGAGCCGTGGCCCGCCATGCTGCGCGGCATCTGGGGTGATCCGGAGCGGTTCAAGGACACCTACTGGTCCCGCTTCGAAACGATGTACTTCGCCGGCGACGGCGCCAAGAAGGACGACGACGGCGACATCTGGCTGCTCGGCCGGGTGGACGATGTCATGAACATCTCCGGCCACCGGCTCTCCACCGCCGAGATCGAATCCGCCCTCGTGTCCCACCCGGCCGTGGCGGAAGCCGCCGTCGTGGGCGCGGCGGACGAGACCACCGGGCAGGCCGTCGTGGCGTTCGTGATCCTGCGCGGGGACGCGGTCAACTCGGGCGACGCGATCGTCCAGGAGCTCCGCAACCATGTGAGCAAGGAGATCGGCCCGATCGCCAAGCCCAAGACCATCCTCGTGGTGCCGGAACTGCCCAAGACCCGCTCCGGCAAGATCATGCGCCGGCTGCTGAAAGACGTGGCCGAGGGCCGCGAGGTGGGCGATGCCACCACCCTGGCCGACAACACCGTGATGGCACAGATCGCGCACTCGCTCAAGAAGTGAGCACGGACCCGGGCCGGGCTGCACGGAACGGAATCATGCGGCCATGACGGATTCGTGCGATGTGCTGGTGGTCGGGGCCGGTCTGGCCGGGTTGCAGTGCGCCCGGGAACTGCAGGCCGCCGGGCGCGAGGTGGTGGTTTGGGAGGCCTCCGACGCCGTCGGGGGCAGGATCCGGACGGATCGGGTGGACGGTTTCCTCGTGGACCGCGGCTTTCAGGTCCTGAACCCCGCGTACCCGGCGGTCCGGCAGTGGGTCGACGTGGACGCCCTGGCGCTGCAGGTCTTCGGTGCCGGCCTCCGGGTCCGGCTGCCCGACAACCTGGCGGTCCTGGCCCACCCCCTGCGGGAGCCGGGGCTCATCCTGCAGACCCTCCGCAGCGGAATTCTCAGCCCCCGCGCCGTCGTGGGGCTGCTGCGCTGGGCCGTCCCGGCCTTCGCCGGGCCCCTTCGGCGGAGCGGCCAGGATGTTGCGTTGCGCGACGCCCTCGACCGGGCCGGCTGCTCGGGCGAACTGCGCACCGTGGTGGAGCGGTTCCTCGCCGGCGTACTGCTGGAGGACGAGGGCAGCACCTCCAACAACCTTGCCTTGCAGCTGGTACGCGTCTTCGCGGCCGGGGTTCCCGGACTGCCGCGCGAGGGCATGCAGGCCCTCCCGCAGCAGCTGGCGGATGCCCTGGCCGCCCCGGTCCGCACCTCCACCCGGGTGGAGAAGATCAGGCCGGACGGGAACGGGGCCCTGGTCACCGCCGCGGGGACCGCCATCCGGGCCCGCCACGTCGTTCTCGCCGCCGATCCGGTCGACGCGGCCAGGCTCGCCGGGAGCGAGGCGCCCGCCATGAAGGGAGTGCTCACGCACTGGTTCGCCGCCGACTCGGCACCCACCGACGCGCGCATGCTCTGCATCGACGGCCGCACCCGCCCCGGCGGACCGCTGCTCAACGCGGCCGTCATCTCCAACTCGGCACCAAGTTACGCACCTGCCGGCCGGCAGCTGATCCAGACCTCTGCCCTGTTCGGCGCGGGCCGGCCGGTTCCCAGCGAGGCGGACGTCCTCCGGCACGCAGGGGACATTTTCGGTTGCTCCACGGCCGGCTGGGAACTGGTGGCAAGGCACGAAATCGCGCACGCCCTGCCCGTCCAGCCACCGCCGCTGCGGACCCGGCAACCCGTGGAGGGCCCGGACGGGATCACCGTCTGCGGCGACCACCGGGAGACGGCTTCCATTCAGGGCGCGCTCGTCAGCGGCCACCGCGCCGCGCTGGCCGTCCTGGGCCGGCCCGGGTGACATTCTCCGCTTCGCGCCGGGTTGCCGCGCCCGCCGGCGTGGTGTGGAAGCTGCTCACGGACACCGGGAAGTGGCCGGCGTGGGGGCCATCGATCACCGGCGTCGAACCTGCCACCGATGCGGGTGCCGTCCCGGGACTCGCGCCCGGCAGCCGCGGAAAGGTACGCACCGTCCTGGGGCTAGCGCTCCCGTACACCGTGACAGGGTTTGACGCCGGCCGGTACTGGTCATGGTCCGTTGCGGGCATCCCGGCCACCGGCCACCGGGTAACCCCGCAGGACGACGGCTGTCTACTCACCTTCACCGTACCCTGGTGGGCACCGGCCTACCTGCCGGTCTGCGCCCTGGCACTGCGGCGGATAGAACGGCTCGCAACCGGTCCGGGGACCTCTGCCGGGCGCGGACCTGACCGTGATTGATGAACTCCGCAAGAAACATCAGGGTACGGTCCGGCCCAACGCGATACATTGGCAGGCATGAGCGAAGCCACCCCCTCGGACGCCCGTCGCGGCACCATCCTGGTCCTGAACGGGCCCAACCTGAACCTGCTCGGCACCCGTGAGCCCGAAAAGTACGGCACGGCCACACTGGCCGACGTCGAACAGCTCGCCAAGGACACCGGAGCGGCGCACGGGCTCGAGGTCGAGTGCTTCCAGTCCAATCATGAGGGCGCACTCGTGGACGCCATCCACGCCGCCCGCGGGAAGGCGGTGGGCATCGTCCTGAACGCCGGCGCCTACACGCACACCTCGGTGGCGATCCGGGACGCAATAACGGCCGTGCAGCTGCCCGCCGTCGAGGTGCACATCACCAACGTGCACGCCCGGGAAGCGTTCCGGCACCATTCCTATCTTTCGGACATCAGCAAGGCCGTGATCGCCGGCGCGGGCATCCTCGGGTACCGCTTCGCCGTCGAGTACCTCGCCGAGCTGAACGCGGGCCGGGGCTGATCATGTCCCCCGCGCCGGAGCCCCCGGGGACAGCCGACTGGTACCGCCATTTCGGCACCATTGACGCGCCCGGCAACTCCGCGTGCTATGCGGAGTGGTCCACGGCCATCGCGGACGACCCCGAGCTGATCCGGCGCATCGACGAGTGGCCGCACAACAAGCGCCAGCCGCTGCTGATGCTGGCCGCCGCCCGATTCCTCGGCGCCCGGATCGGCCCCTACGCCGGGTTCCGGGACTTCCTGGATACCCACTGGGACGGGGTCTCCCGGATTGTCCTCTCCCGGTCCACCCAGACAAACGAGGCCGGCCGTTGCGCCGCCCTGCTCCCGTCCCTGGCCCGGATCGCCGCCGCGGAGGGACGCCCGCTGGCCCTCATCGAGGTCGGCGCTTCGGCAGGACTGACGCTGTACCCGGACCGCTACGGCTACGAGTTCGACGACGGCTCCGGCGCCGTGACGCGGCTGCTCCCCGCCGGTGCCGCGCCCGGGACTTATCCCGTGCTGCGGTGCGCCACGGCCGGCCCGGTG
This sequence comes from Arthrobacter sp. 05N425, assembly GCF_056397125.1. Lineage (NCBI taxonomy): Bacteria > Bacillati > Actinomycetota > Actinomycetes > Micrococcales > Micrococcaceae > Arthrobacter > Arthrobacter sp. 05N425. The sequence goes on along the minus strand of NZ_JBFTMU010000002.1, from coordinate 283,429 downwards.
CCGCTGCCGGCCGCGCTGCCCGCGGTGGTGTGGCGCGCCGGCATCGATTTGAACCCTTTGGACATCCGGGACCCCGACGACGTCGCCTGGCTGGAAGCGCTGATCTGGCCGGAGCAGGACTTCCGCCGCGAGCGGCTGCGCCAGGCGATCGCCGTCGCACGGACGGATCCGCCGCTGCTGGTGGCCGGGGACCTCAACGAACAGCTTGTGTCATTGGCGCAGCAGGCGCCGCCGGAGACCGCCCTGGTGGTCTTCCACAGCGCCGTCATGGCGTACCTCGACGCCGCCGGCCGCGAACGTTTCCGCGACACCATCGCCCTGCTGGCCGCGGACCGGGGCTGCCACTGGATCTCGAACGAGGGCCACACGGTCATCCTGCAGGCGGACGGCTCCAGCGTGGTTCCCGAAATGGACGAATCCCGACTCCGCGGCCGCTTCCTGCTGCTGGAGGACGGCCTGCCCGTGGCCATGGCCGGCCCGCACGGCCAGAGCCTGGAGTGGATCGAAGCGGCCCCGGCCTGACGGCGCCAGCCGGCGGTTCCCGCCGGTTTCCTGCCGCCGGCTATTTCATAATGCACTGGCCCGGCGAGACGGCGTCGCCCAGCCCGGGGGCCTTTGCGGCCACGGGGCCGAGGTCGTTCATGGTGATGGCGAAGCCCAGCGAGGGCTCGGAGGTGGATTTCGCGAAGACGACGCCGGCCACCTGGCCGCCCGTGGTCAGCAGCGGACCGCCGGAGTTCCCCGGCTGCACGTCGCCCGCGAGCCGGTAGACATCCTCGGCAGCGGCGTTGTTGCCGTAGATGTCCGGGACCAGGACGGTGGTGATGTCCCGCACCGTGGCCGGCTTGGACTGGAACGGACCGCCGTGCGGGTAGCCCGCGAACGCGGCCGGGCTGCCGGCCGGAAGATCGCGGCCCAGCGACAACGGCGCGGCGCGCAGCCCGTCCACGGCCAGGACGGCGAGGTCATGCCGGCTGTCGAAGTAAACGACCCGGCCGGGGAGGGCTCCGCCGCCCGGGACCTCGACAACGGGCTCCGGGACGCCGGCCACCACGTGGGCATTCGTCACGACCCGGCCGGGCGAGACCACAAAGCCCGTTCCGGTCTGGTTCTGGCCGCACTGGTAGGCCGTCCCGGCAATCTTGAGCACGGAGGCGGCGGCCTTGTTCAGGGGAGGGGTGTCGGTGCTGGCGTCGGGCACGGGCACGGCCCGTCCGCCGACACCCTCGAACAGGGTCGGGATGCCATCGCCGATCACGGCCGAACGCAACTGCGCCATCGACGTCTTCAGCGGCGTGGGGGTGACGCCGTCGATGAAACCGATCACCTTGGAGTCGGCCAACTGTTGGGAAACAAAGGGAACGCCGAGGGCGCTGATACTGAAGGCCAACATGGACATCACGAGGGCGGACACGGCGAGGTTGACCCCGCCGCCCACCACCCGGTCGGCAAGTCGGAGCGGACTGATTTTGACGACGCTGCGGATGCGCCGCCCGATCATGGTGCCGAGGCCGTGCCCCAGCATCATCAGCAGCACGGCCGTGGCAATGATCGCGGTGAGCCGCCAGCCGGGATCGTCGACGAGGTCGCTGACGATCGGGACAGACAGGAAGGCGGCCACGGCGCCCGCCGCGAACCCGGCGATTCCGCCCAGCGTCACCAGGAAGCCGTTGCGCAGGCCATAGATCAGGTAGGACAAGAGCGTCAGAATCAACGCCAGGTCCAAGATGGTCAAGCCGAACACCGGGGCTCCTTAGTGACTGGTAGGAACCCCATTCTACCGGCGCGGACTGACAGTTTGCCGGGGGCCCAAGGCGGCCCGGACCGTCACCCGCCCGGCGTTTCACGCGTTTCGGTGCCAAGTACGTCACAGAAGCCTCAAAATTCTGAAACAATGGCTGAAGCGCCCCAGCCGACACAGTAAGTCAGGAGATTTCATGGATATCGAGGTATTGCGCCGCGCACCCCTTTTCGCCACGCTCGACGACGAGGCGTTCCGTCTGCTGACGGACGAACTCACCGAGGTGGACCTCTCACGCGGAGCCTCGGTATTCCGGGAAGGCGACCAGGGTGACCAGCTCTACTTCATCGTCTCCGGCAAAGTGAAGCTCGGCCGCACGTCCCCCGACGGCCGCGAGTCGCTGCTCGCCATCCTCGGCCCGGGCGAATTGTTCGGCGAAATGGCGCTGTTCGACCCGAGCCCGCGCACCGCAACGGCCACCGCCGTCTCCGAGACCCGCCTGGCCGGGCTGAAGAACGAGAGCCTCAACGCCCTCCTGCGCACCCGCCCCGAGGTCTCGGCCCAGCTGCTCCAGGCCCTGGCACGGCGCCTGCGCCGCACCAACGATTCGCTCTCCGACCTTGTCTTCTCGGACGTCCCGGGCCGCGTGGCCAAGGCGCTGCTGGACTTGGCCGACCGCTTTGGCCGCCCGGCGACGGACGGTGTCCTGGTGGCCCACGAACTCACCCAGGAAGAACTGGCCCAGCTGGTCGGCGCCTCCCGCGAGACCGGCTGCGCCTCGAGGCGCGCGCCGTCGTGATTCTCGACATGCAGCGCCTCCGCCAGCGCTCCCGCTAGGCACAGCCGCGACACAAGCCTTAGACACAGAGGGCCGGCCCTTTTCCACGGGCCGGCCCTCTGCGGTTTTAGGTGTTGTTCTCGGCTTCTTCCGGCGTCACGGAATCTGGGTCTGGCCGGCGGGACATGTCCATCCTTCGCCAACGCTCCCGCGGGACATGTCCATTCTTCGCCAACGCTCCCGCGGGACATGTCCATTCTTGGATGCCACGAGGGGGCACATACCCACTATGTCCAATGCCCAACTGGCGCAATAGACATGTCCGGTGGTCGAGGCGAGGCTCCAGCTGGCATGTCCTCCCCTTGAGCGAAGGCCCGGCGGACATGCCCATCCCTGCACGCCAGGGATGGACATATACCCAATATGCCCATTCCTCAGCGCCAACTATGAGCATGTCCAGCCATGGGCTCAGGTCCGGGCGGATACGTCCATTGCCCGGCGCCAACGATGAGCATGTCCAGCCATCGGCTCAGGTCCGGGCGGGCATGTCCAGCCATCGGCCCAGGTCCGGGCGGGCATGTCCAGCCATCGGCTCAGGTCCGAACGGGTATGTCCATTGCCCGGCGCCAACAATGGGCATGTCCAGCCATGAGCTCAGGTCCCAACGGGCATGTCCATTGCCCGGCGCCAACGATGGGCATGTCCAATGGTCGGGCCGAAGCGGGCGACCCTACCGTTCCCGCTGCGGTTCCCCGGCGACGGTCTTGGCGGCCTCGACTTCCAGCATCAGCCTGCCGTCTTCCTCCACGAGGGCCGGCTGATAGGCGTGGGCCTTGCGCTTGTAGCTGAGGTAGGCGATGCAGCCGTTAGCGGCGGCCATCTTCTCCAGCATGATCTCCGAGCCCGGGACCAGCAGCTGGCCGAGCTTCAGCCCCACGGTGTTGGGCTGGCCCACCTCATCGCCCAGCGCCGTCGTGTCGCGCTCGGCAATGACCTTGCGGACGCACACCCAGCGCGCCCAGACACCCTTGCTGGCCAGCAGCGAGGGCTGCTGGTTCATCGGGATGGTCGCGGCAAAGTACCGGGTGTTGAAGCGTCGGTGGGCGAAGTCGGGGCTGAGCCAGTTCACCAGCGGCTTGAGCAGATCGGTCCGCACCGAAAGCCCGCGCTTGGCGAGCACGTCGGTGAAGGACTTTTCCTGGTCGGCGACGGCCTCCCGGGCGCGCATCCACTCGGCCGTGGACGTCGCCTCCACCGTGGTCGACAGGTCCGGACCGGCCAGCAGGACTCCGGTCTCCTCGAACAGCTCACGGATGGCGCCCACCACGTGACGTCGCGCCAGGCCGACGTCGGACGTGCCCATCTGCTCGGCCCACCACTGTGGCGAGGGGCCAAGCCAGCCCACGGCGTCGTCGTCGGACGTCTCGAGCGAGCCGCCGGGAAAGGCGAGGACGCCCAGCGGCGAGGACCCGGGCCGGTAGCCCAGCCAGGTCTCCAGGCCGGTGGGCGAATCCCGCAGCAGGACCACGGAGGAGGCGTAGCGGGGGGCACGGGGGGTCCGCTCGCCGTGTTCAAGCCAGCTGCGGGCTGCCCCCTCAAGATCCGGGGGAAGGCTAAACAGGCGTCGTGCTAAGTGCGGCAAGGGAAGCGACCGGCCCTCTAGGCGAATTCGGCGATCAGTTCGACTTCGACCGGAGAGTCGAGCGGCAGAACTGAAACGCCGACGGCGGAACGTGCGTGCTGGCCGGCGTCGCCAAGGACTTTGCCCAGGAGCTCGGAGGCGCCGTTGATGACGCCGGGCTGGCCGGTGAACGATGGATCGGAAGAGACGAAACCGACCACCTTGACGATCCGGGTGATCCGGTCCAGGTCCCCAATGACGCTCTTCACGGCGGCCAGCGCGTTGACGGCGCAGACCTCGGCGTAGCGCTTGGCCGACTCCGGGGACACAGTCGACTCGTCCGAGGTCCCTTCGGTCCCGGAGGAGACCTTGCCGGTGGCTTCAAGCTTGCCGTTGATGAAAGGCAGCTGGCCGGAGGTGTACACGTGGTTGCCGGAGATGACGGCCGGGACGTAGGCGGCCACCGGGGCGGCCACCTCGGGAAGGGCGAGGCCGAGCTCGGCGAGGCGCTGTTCGACGGCGGACGACGCGCCGGTGCCGGCGTCACTTTGGGCCACGTTGGCGGGGCTCGTGGCCTGTGCCGGCGCCGCCGTTTCGGGGATGCTCATGGCTAGTTCTTCTCCCGCTTCAAGTAGGCAACCAGGCCGTTTCCATCGGGGCCCGGAACAACCTGGACGAGCTCCCAGCCGTCGTCTCCCCACTGGTCCAGGATCTGCTTTGTCGCGTGGATAATGAGCGGAATCGTGGCGTACTCCCATTTGGTCATGAAGTAAAGCCTAGTCCTTGCCGGTAAAGTGGAAAACATGGCGACTGGTAAGAACCCTTTATTCGACACGGCCACCACCCTCGGAAAGCTCATCCTTTTCCTGGGCGTGAGCGCGATTTGTGGTGTCCTGATGGCGGGCCTGCTGGTCCCTGCGGCCGCCGTCTCCGGCAACGCAGCAAGCGGTTCGATCAAGTTCTTCGAAACCCTGCCGGCCGAGCTGAAGGTCGACCCGCCGAGCCAGTCGACCAAGATCCTGGCCGCGGATGGCAGCGTCATCGCCAACCTCTATCTTGAGAACCGCACCCGCGTGTCGCTGGACCAGATGTCGCCGTACATCAAGGACGCGGTGATCGCCATCGAGGACAGCCGCTTCTACGAGCACGGCGGCGTCGACACCACCGGTATTCTCCGCGCGCTCGTCGCCACCGCGCGCGGGAACAAGCAGGGCGCCTCGACCATCACCCAGCAGTACGTGAACAACGTCATCAACTCCTCCCTGGAGTCCGAGGGCAAGGGCGACCAGGTCCTGCTGAACGGTGTCAACAAGGGCGTCGGCGACAAGCTCCGCGAGATGAAACTGGCAATCGCGCTGGAGAAGAAGTTCACCAAGGAACAGATCCTTGAGGGCTACCTGAACATCGTCTTCTTCAACCGCGACGCCTACGGCATCGAGGCGGCCTCCCGGCTGTTCTTCAGCACCTCGGCCAAGAATCTGACGCTGCCGCAGGCCGCGCTCCTGGCCGGCGTTGTCAACAGCCCGTCCTTCTATGACCCGATCACCAACCCGGACAACGCGAAGGTCCGCCGCAACCTGGTCCTCAAGGCCATGCTCTCGCAGGGCAAGATCAAGCAGGCGCAGTACGACGCCGCCGTCGCCACCCCGGTCAAGACCAAGGTGACCCAGCCGCGCCAGGGCTGCGCCTACTCGCCGACGTCGCCGTACTTCTGCGATTACGTGCTGCACCTCCTGCTCAACAACCCGGCGTACGGGGCGGACACCAAGGAACGCGAGCGCAAGATTTTCCGCGGCGGCCTGACCATCAAGACCACGCTGGAGCCCAAGGCACAGAAGGTCGCGCAGGCGCAGGTCGACGCCGCTGCCGGCGCGAACCCGAACAAGTGGGGTGCAGCCCTGGTCTCCGTGGAGCCGGGGACGGGCAAGATTACCAACATGGCCCAGAACACGTCCTGGCTGCCGGGCAAGGGCAAGTTCGACACCCAGCTGAACTTTAACGTCGACAAGTACGACGACAAGGGCAATGACCTTAATGGCCTTGGCGGCGCCCAGCCGGGCTCCACCATGAAGCCGTTCACTTTCGCCGAATGGCTGGACGAGGGCAAGTCCATGAATACCGTGGTGGACGGCTCCGTGCGCCGATACCCGTTGGACTTCCAGTGGCGGAACTCCTGCGGCGTCACCACGGGCGCCTACAGCACCCCGGAACACGACGCGCAACTGGGTGCCGCCGAGGACCTCCAGAACGCGGAGCCGGACTACTACAGGCCCATGACGGTGCTGAAGGGTCTCTACAACTCGATCAACACCATTACCTTCGCCTCGGCCGCGCAGCTCGACTTCTGCGGGATCCAAAAGATCGTGGACGCGGCAGGACTGCACTCCGGCCTGCCCACCCGTGACCAGAACCAGAAGATTGTGTTGGATGCGAACGGGAGGATCAAGGAACCGAACCCGAAGATCAACATGTCGATGCTGTCGAACCTCCTCGGCTCCACCCAGACCGCGCCGCTGACCATGGCCAGCGCCTTCGCCACCTTCGCCAACGACGGCCGCTACTGCGAGCCGATCGCCATCACCTCCGTGACGGATGCGACCGGGGCCAAGCTGCCCGCCCAGGCCACAAACTGCCGGGACGCCCTCAAGCCCGAGGTTGCGCGCGGCGTGAACTACGCGCTGCAGGAAGTCTTGAACCGGGGCTCGGGCTCGCTCATCCAGCCGCGCATTTCCACTGTGACAAACTTCCCGATCGCGGCGAAGACCGGTACCTCGAACAACAACGGCTCCACCTGGGTGGTCGGGCACACCACCGGTCTGGCGACGGCGGCCTGGTTTGGCGACCCGCTCGGCGACCAGGGACGCTCCGGGCAGAACATCACTGTCAACGGCCAGTTTTACGAAGGCATCGACGGTTACATGATCGCCGGGCCGATGTTCTCCAAGTTCATGGCCGAGATCGCCCCCTCGCACGGCGCCGAGCCGTTCCCGGAACCGCCGTCGAACCTGCTGTCCGAGCCGTACCAGCAGCCGACCAACAACGACGCGGGCCGGAACAACAACTTCATGCCGCCGGCGACGCAGAACCCGGCACCGGCGCCGTCATCCCCCGCGCCCAAGGCCCCGGCCAAGCCCGTCGACCCCCCGAAGAACAAGTAGTGACCGCCGGAACCACCCTGGCCAGCCGCGCCCGAAGCATCGGGCGCGGCTTTGCCGTAACCGCCGCCGCCGGCGCCGCCGCGGGCGCCGCCGCTGCCGGCTACGGGTTGTGGGAGAAGAACCAGTTCGTGCTGCGGGAAGAGTCGCTCGCCGTCCTGCCGGCGGGGTACGGGCCGCTCCGCGTGCTGCACCTGAGCGACATCCATTTCGTCCCGGGCCAGATCCGCAAGGCCGCGTGGCTGCGCTCCCTCGCCGGGCTGGAGCCGGACCTGGTGGTAAACACCGGCGACAACCTCAGCCACGCCAAGGCAGTCGATCCCCTGCTGGAGGCGCTGCGGCCGTTGATGGAGTTCCCGGGAGTCTTCGTCCCCGGCTCGAACGACTACTTCGCGCCGCGGCTGAAGAACCCGGCATCCTACCTGCTGGGGCCGTCCAAATTGCGCCCCGACCCCGTCGAGCTCGACTGGCCGCGGCTCCGGTCAGGCTTCGGCATGGGCGGCTGGGTGGATCTGACCAACCGCTGCCAGTCGCTCGTGATCAAGGGCCTGCGCGTGGACTTCTCCGGCGTCGACGACCCGCACCTTCGCCTCGAGCGCTACGCCGGCTGGCCGCGCGGCACCAAGGGCCAGGACGCCAAACCGCACCTGCGGATCGCCGTCGCGCATGCCCCGTACCAGCGGGTGCTGGACCACTTCACCGAGGACGCCGCGGACCTGCTGCTGGCCGGCCACACTCATGGCGGCCAGATCTGCGTCCCCGGCTACGGCGCCCTCGTGGCCAACTGCGACCTGCCCACCTGGCGTGCCAAGGGACTGCACGACTGGGAAAGCAACGGACGCACGACGCCGGTCAACGTCTCCGGCGGAATCGGCACCTCACGCTTCGCCCCGGTCCGGATCGCCTGCAAGCCCGAGGCCGTGCTGCTCACCCTCACCGCCCGGCCCTGAGCCCGTCGGCCCCTCCCCCGCGCCAGCTCCGGAGGGACATGCCCACCCCCGGCACTTGCTCCCCGTGGGACATGCCCTGTCTTGCCGCCCGGGGATGGACATAACGGCATCCTGCCCACTCTCGGCGTCCAGGGATGGACATGTCCCCCAGGGGTGGTCGCGAAGAATGAGCATGCTCAACGGAGCGTCCGCGGAACGGGCATGTCCCGAACCCGTGTGCTCGAGGAGCGGGCATGTCCAGAACTCGTACGGTTGAACCATGGGCATGTCCCGCCGACCGCCGAGGAATGGGCATGTCCCGCTGGCATGCCGAGCGATGGGCATGTCCCCAGGGAAAGCCCGCACCTCCCCGTGCCATTGCGGAACATAATTACTGGGACAGATTCCGGAACGGCCCGATATCCTGTGAACCGGGTCACGCGATGGCCTAGGGTAGTTGCTACAGGAAACTACATCCAGTTGCGTAATCCATTTCGCAGTTGCAGTTAAGAAGCAGGCATGGCCAAGCAGACTCCGTTTTTCTCATCAATCAGCCGTCTCTATCCGCACGTCAGACCGATCATGCCGCGGCTGGTCATGGGCCTGCTGTCCGCCCTGCTGGCCAGCGTCGTCGCCCTGGCCATCCCCCAGGTGCTGCGCGTACTCATCAACGACTGGCTGAGACCCGGCGGCAGCAGCCAGGCCGTCTGGATCGCCTCGACCGTGATCCTGCTGCTGGGCATCGCCGAAGCCGGGCTGGTGGCACTGCGCCGCCAGTTCGTCATCAACCCGGCCACCACGGTGGAAACCCGGATGCGGGTGTCGCTCTACGACCATCTGCAGGACCTGACCGTCTCCTTCCATGACCGCTGGGGTTCCGGTCAGCTGCTCTCGCGCGCCATGACAGACCTGAACTTCCTCCGGCGCTGGATGGCGTTCGGGGCGATCATGCTCGTGGTCACCACGCTGACCGTGGTGATCGGCGTCGTCGTGATGTTCTCCATGAGCTGGCAGCTGGCCCTGATCTTCCTGGCCGCCGCCGTGCCGATCATGATCTACGGCTTCCGGTTCCGGACCCGCTTCAGCAAGGTGGCCCGCCGCAGCCAGGACCAGGCCGGAGACCTCGCCACCACGGTCGAGGAGTCCGTCCACGGCATCCGCGTGCTCAAAGCCTTCGGACGCAGCCGCGAGGCGCTCGAAAACTTCAATGAACAGGCCGAGGAACTGCGCCAGACCGAGATCGCGAAGGCCAAGCACCTGGCCGCCTTCAGCCTCGTCGTCACCTTGCTGCCAGAACTCGCCCTCGGTGCCGGGCTCGTCGTCGGCGTCATGCTCGCGGCCGACGGGCAGCTGAGCATCGGCTCGCTCGTGGCCTTTTTCGCCACCGCCGCCGTGATCGCCGCACCGGTGGAGTTCTGCGGCATGCTGCTGGCGATGGCGCTCACCGCCAAGTCCGCCGTGGACCGGCACTTTGAGGTAATGGACTCGGTCAACACCATCACCAGCCCGCCGCAGCCGCGCCGGCCTGCCGAGCTCAAGGGCGCCCTGGGCTTCCACAACGCCACCTTCGCCTTCGAGGACGCACCGGACAAGCCGATCCTCAAGGACATCAGCCTGGACATCCGCCCCGGCGAGACCATGGCACTGGTGGGCATCACCGGCAGCGGCAAGAGTGCCCTGCTGCAGCTGGTGCCGCGCCTGTTCGAGGTCACGGCGGGCTCGGTCACGATCGACGGCGTGGACCTGCGCGACTTCAGCGTGGAGGAGCTGCGCACCGTCGTCGCCGTCGCCTTCGAAGACACCACCCTGTTTTCCAACTCCGTCCGGGACAACGTGCTCCTAGGCGTGCAGGGGCACGAGACGGAGGAGCGCCGGGAGCAGATCCTGGCCGAGGCGCTGGACACCGCCCAGGCCCACTTCGCCTACTCCCTGCCGGAGGGACTGGACACCCTGATCGGCGAGGAGGGCCTCAGCCTCTCCGGCGGCCAGCGGCAGCGCATCGCCCTGGCACGGGCCGTCGCGGCCCAGCCGAAGGTGCTGGTCCTGGACGATCCGCTCTCCGCGCTGGACGTGAACACCGAGGAACTCGTCGAGGCCAGGCTCCGTGAGGTGCTCGCTGACACCACCACCCTGATCGTGGCCCACCGTCCCTCCACCGTGGCCCTGGCCGACCGCGTGGCCCTGCTGCAGGACGGCCGGATCTCCGCCGTCGGCACCCACACCGAACTGCTCGCGGAGAACAGCCACTACCGCTACGTGATCGCCAGCCTGGACCCGGAACCTAGGGACCTGGACTCCGAATTGTCCGCCCTCGAGGCCGAGGAGGTGTCGCGATGAGCACGGCCACCTTCGGCACCGCCAACGAGGACAACGCCCACCTTTCCAAATCCGAGAGCAAGGCCGTCCGGCGCCGCTCCCTGTCCCTGCTCGGCTCGCTGATCCGTCCCGTCCGCCTGCGTTTCTGGCTGACCATCGCCGCCGTCGTGCTGTCCCAGGCCGCCCGCGTCGCCGGGCCGGCCCTGATTGCCTTCGGCATTGACCACGCCCTGCCCGCCCTGCGCGCCGGGGACAACCTCCCGCTGGTGCTGGCCGGCGTCGCGTACCTCGCCGCGGCCGTCGCGACCGCCGGGCTCACCGCCCTGTACGTGACCTCGACGGCGCGCCTGAGCCAGGCGATGCTGCTGGACCTGCGCGTGCGGGTCTTCCGGCAGACCCAGCGGCTGAGCCTGGAATTCCACGAGAAGTACACCTCGGGACGCATCATCGCCCGGCAGACCTCGGATCTTGAGGCCCTGCGCGAACTCCTCGACTCGGGGGTCAGCTCGCTCGCCTCCGGGATGCTGTTCATGATCTTCACCGCCGTCACGGTGTTTGCCCTGGACTGGCGCAGCGGGCTGCTGGTGCTCGCGGCCGGCGTGCCGATGTACTTCCTGGCCCGCTGGTACCAGAAGCACTCGCAGATCGCGTTCCGCGAATCCCGCGTCGTCTCGGCCCGGCTGATCGTGCACTTCGTCGAGACCATGACCGGTATCCGTGCGGTCAAGGCCTTCCGCAAGGAGCGCCAGAATGCCGAGCGCTACGCCGAACTCTCCGAGGACTACCGCAAGGTCACCGTCCGCTCCATCAACCTCAACGGCGTCTTCCAGCCCGGCCTGGTGCTGATCGGGAACGTCTGCGTCGCCGTCGTGCTGCTTTCCGGCGGCTTCCGCGTCCTCAGCGGCGAGCTCGCCGTCGGCGTCCTGCTGGCGCTGATCCTCTCCACCAAGCGGTTCTTCCAGCCGGTGGACCAGATGGCGATGTTCTACAACTCCTTCCAGAGCGCCCAGGCGGCGCTGGAAAAGGTCTCCGGGCTGCTCGAGGAAATCCCCACCGTCCGGCCGCCGAAAAACCCCGTGGCCCTGCCCGAGGCGAAGGGCAGCATCGATTTCGAGAACGTCGAGTTCCGCTACGGCGACGGCCCGGTCATTATCCCGGCCATGGACCTGCACATTCCCGCGGGCCAGACGGTCGCGCTGGTGGGCCAGACCGGCGCCGGTAAGTCGACGCTGGCCAAGCTGATCGCCCGCTTCTACGACGTCTCCTCCGGCTCGCTCACGCTTGACGGCGTGGACCTGCGGCAGCTGACGACGGCGGACCTGCGCCGGAACGTCGTCATGGTCACCCAGGAGGCCTTCCTGTTCAGCGGATCGGTGGCGGACAACATCGCGCTGGGCCGGCCCGAGGCCTCCCGGCAGGAGATCGAGGACGCCGTAAAGGCCGTCGGCGCCCACGAGTTCATCTCGGCGCTCCCGGAGGGCTACGACACCGACGTCAACAAGCGCGGCGGCCGGGTCTCGGCCGGGCAGCGCCAGCTGATCAGCTTTGCCCGGGCCTTCCTGGCGCGGCCCGCCGTCCTGATCCTCGACGAGGCGACGTCCTCGCTGGACATCCCGTCCGAGCGGATGGTCCAGGCCGGGCTGGCGAGCCTGCTGCAGGGCGTCAGCTCCGGCGAGGCGGGCCGCACGGCGTTGATCATCGCGCATCGGCTCTCCACCGTGGAGACCGCGGACCGGGTGCTCGTGGTCCATGACGGCCGGGTGGTGGAGGACGGCACGCCGGCGGAGCTGATCGGCGGCGGCGGGCGCTTCGCCAAGCTGCACGGTGCCTGGAAGGACTCGCTCGTCTGATTCCTCCGCTCCGGCGGCGCTTCGGCGAAGCTCGGGCGGCGCTTCGACGGCGCCGATTTCGCATCCGGGGCCGGAATCGGATACTCTTGTGAAGTTGCTTTTGAAGTAACGGATCGGGATGTGGCGCAGCTTGGTAGCGCGCGTCGTTCGGGACGACGAGGTCGCAGGTTCAAATCCTGTCATCCCGACCAATCTAAAGAGGGTCTTCCAATCGGAAGGCCCTCTTTTGTGTGCCCTGCGATATTTGCGCCCTTCCGACGGCGCCCGCACCGTCCGCCGCCGTCGTACCCCATCGACTGCTCCGCAACCGCCGTTTAGACCCGTCATAAAGGTCCGCTTCGGAGCAATCGACGGAGGGACCGGGGCAAAGAACAGCCCCGGGACACCTTGGGTGTCCCGGGGCTGCCTGGAGCGTTGGTTACATCGGGTCCGGCCAGTTGCCGATGTTGGTGGAGTTGGACATCGGGTCCGGCCAGTTGCCGATGGCCGAGAGGGTGCCATTGCTCGAGCTCATGGGATCGGGCCAGTTGCCGATCGCCAGGGTGCTGTTGCTCATGGGGTCCGGCCAGTTACCGATGGCACTTACTGACAGCACTGCGGGAGCCGCTGCGGAGAACGCCAGAGCCCCAGCCAAGGCGACAGAGGCAGCAATCTTCTTAAACATGTGGGTTCCTCAATACGAGTCGGAAATACGATTCGGAAAGTTACAAAGCCAGCACCAGCCCTTGTTGACATACATTGTAAAATTACTTGCACAGAGACTGTCAAGCATTTAGTACATCGACTGTCCGGAATTAGGAGGATCCCGTGGGGAACGGATTCGGGGAAAAACTCCGAGCGGAACGGCTGGAACGCGGCCTCACCCAGGCCGAACTGGGTAAGGACCTGTTTTCACCCAGCTACATCTCGCTACTGGAGACCGGCCGCCGTGAACCGACCGCGGATGTCATCGAAGAGCTCGCCCGCCGGCTGGAGCTCGCCCCCAAGGCGCTGGAGGCCTGGAGCCAGCCCGTGTCCGTCAGCGACGCCGAATACGTGCTCGCCGGGCTGTACGCGCGGCAGGCCTGGGACTTGCGCGACTATCCGCTGGCCGCCAGCCACGCCGCCACGGCCGCCCAGATCGCGCTGGAGGGGAAGAACACCAGCGCCTGGTGGAACATGACCTACATGCAGGCCGAATGCCTGATGAAGCAGGGCCAGCTCAAGGAATGCCAGAACCTGGTACAGCGGCTGCTGGACCACCCGATGGCTGCCGAATCGGCCGGCCTCGGGGTGCGCGCCCGGCAGATGCTTGCCGCCGTGTGCCACGGCCAGGGCCAGCTGGCGGTCGCCGTCGAGCACGCCCAGGAAGCGGTGCGGCTCTGCGCCCAGCTGCCTAAGGGCTCCACCCTGATCATCGGCGCGCTGCGCGCCCTGATCGGCGCCCTCGCCGAAAGCGGCCGGCTCGACGAGGCGTGGCAGTACTGCCAGGACATGAACGACCAGATGGATGACCAGTCCATCTCCCAGCTGGCCGGAGAGGTCGCCTGGGTGATCGGGAACGTGGCGTTCATGCGGCATGACTACGCCGAAGGCATCAAGTACCACGAGAAGGCGGCCAAGCTGCTCTCCCCGGCGAACGACATCGACCTCTGGGCCCGGTTTAACAAGGCTTCCGCCGCGGTCCGTCTGTCCTCCGGGATCGTCGAACCGGAAACCCTGTCCTCGATCGAGCGCGCCGAGCTGGCCCTCTCGATCGTGGGCGGCAACAAGACCGACCGGCTCGAGGTGGCCTTCATCCGGGCACGCTGGCTGTACCTCACCGGGGACATCGTCGGCGCGGTACAGAAGCTGCGGGAAATCCACGCCGAACGGGATTCGCTGGCCAAACACGTCGCCGGCGAGGTGGCCCTGCTGCTCGGCAAGGCGCTCAAGGCCGCCGGCGAGTCCGAGGAAGCCCTCGTCTATCTCGAGGAAGCGCAAAAGGAGTTCAGCGCGGCCGGGGCCTCGGACCGGGTCCAGCAGGCCATGGACGCCGTGCTGGAAATCCGCCTGGCCCAGCGCCGCGCCGAAGCCGCCGCTGCCGGAAGCTAGGCGGACGGCCGGGCCCCAGGCGAAGGCGGACGGCTAGGCGAAGGCCCGGCCCGTCAGCAACTCGTAAGCTTCCACGTAGCGGCTGCGGGTGCGGGCGACGACGTCGGCCGGCAGCGCCGGCGGCGGCGTGTCGGAGGACCTGTCCCAGCCCGATTCGGCCGACGTCAGCCAGTCCCGCACGTATTGCTTGTCATATGACGGCTGTGCCTTGCCCGGCTCGTAGGTGGCGGCATCCCAGAACCTCGAGGAGTCGGGGGTCAGGACCTCGTCGCCGAGCGTGATGACGCCGGTCGCGGCGTCGATGCCGAATTCGACCTTGGTGTCGGCCAGGATGATGCCGCGGCCGCGGGCGATCTCCTCGGCCTTGGTGTAGATCTCCAGGGTCAGCTCGCGGAGCCGGCCCGCGATGTCCGGGCCCACCAGCGCGACCACGGCGTCGTAGGTGATGTTCTCGTCGTGCTCGCCCACCTCGGCCTTCGCGGAGGGGGTGAAGATCGCCTCGGCAAGCCGGGACCCGTCCACAAGGCCGGCCGGCAGCGGAATGCTGCACACGGTCCCGGACTGCCGGTATTCGGCCAGCCCGGAGCCGGTCAGGTAGCCGCGGGCGATGCATTCCACCGGGAACATGTCCAGCTTCTTGCAGATCATCGCGCGGCCCTCAACCGCCGCGGGAACGCCGCCGTCGACCGTGGACGCGAGCACGTGGTGCTCCACGCCCAGTTGCTCGAACCACCACAGGCTCAGCTGGGTGAGGATGCGCCCCTTGTCCGGGATCTCGCTCGCGAGGACATGGTCGTAGGCGCTGATGCGGTCGCTCGCGACAACCAGGACGCACTCGTGGCCGACGCGTTCGGTGATGGACGCGTCCGCCGGGACGTAGAGGTCGCGGACCTTGCCGGAGTAGACGTGCTTCCATCCGGGCAGGTCCAGCGTCTCGGTGTGCAGGCCGCCGGTGGGCATCGCGGATTCAGTTGCGTCCATGCTCAGGCCTTCGCTTTCGCCGCGGCGGCCGCGGCAGCCGCTGTGCCGGGCGCCGTCACCTTGATTTCGCCGCGGGCGGCTTTGCCGCCGATGTCGGTACGGAACTGGCCGCCGTCGAGCTGGACGAGTTCGACGCCGTCGTACGCCCGTTCGCGGGCCTCCACGAGGTCCGTCCCGAGCGCCACCACGGCGAGGACGCGGCCGCCCGCGGAGACGACCTTGCCCTCGTCGTCGAGCTTGGTGCCGGCATGGATCACGTGCACGCCCTCAATGGCTTCGACCTTCTTCAGGCCGCGGATCCGGTCCCCGGTCCGGGGCGTGCCGGGATAGTTTTCGGCGGCGACGACGACGGCGACCGCTGACTCCTTGGACCAGCGCAGCGGCTGGACCTTGTCCAGTTCGCCCTTGGCGGCGGCCATCAGCAGGCCGCCGAGCGGCGTCTTGAGCCGGGCCAGGACGGCCTGGGTTTCCGGGTCGCCGAACCGGACGTTGAACTCGATGACGCGGGTGCCGCGGGTGGTCAGGGCGAGGCCGACGAAGAGCACGCCGACGAACGGGGTGCCGCGGTGGGCCATCTGGTTGACGGTGGGCTGCGCGACCCGGTCGATGACCTCCTGGACGAGGCCTTCGGGGGCCCAATCGAGCGGGGTATAGGCGCCCATGCCGCCCGTGTTGGGGCCTTCGTCGTTGTCGAAGATGCGCTTGAAATCCTGTGCCGGGGAGAGCGCCACGGTGGTGCTGCCGTCGCAGAGGACAAACACGGAGACCTCGGGGCCGTCAAGGAATTCCTCGATCACCACGGTGCCGCCGGCGTCGAAGCAGCTCTGCGCGTGCGCCAGCGCCTCATCCCGGTTGCGGGTGACGACGACGCCCTTGCCGGCGGCGAGCCCGTCATCCTTCACGACGTAGGGGGCGCCGAAGGTGTCGAGCGCGTCGGCGGCTTCCTCGGCGTTGGAGGCCACCCGGGCCATCGCGGTGGGCACGCCGGCCTCGGCCATGACTTCCTTGGCGAACGCCTTGGAGGCCTCAAGCTGGGCGGCGGCCTTGCTGGGGCCGAACACCGGGATCCCGGCGTCGCGGACGGCATCGGAGACACCCGCGGCCAGCGGGGCTTCCGGACCGACCACCACGAGGTCAACGGCGAGCTTGGTGGCCAGCGCGGCGACGGCGTCGGGGTTGTTCGCGTCGATGGCGTGTGTGGGGACCAGCTTGCTGATGCCGGCGTTGCCCGGGGCCGCGTGGACCTCGGAAACATTGGGGTCGGCGAGCAAGGATCGGACAATGGCGTGTTCGCGGCCGCCGGGGCCGATGACAAGTACCTTCACAGTTCCCAAGGGTACTTTGTGGACCCTGCAGGCTCCTAAGCTGTGACTGCCACCGGACATGCCCACTCCTCACGCCGGATTTGCGCACAGGCCACGGTTGCAGCGGACATGCCCACTCCACGCCGCAGCCACTGGACATAATGCGTATATGCCCACTCCTCACGCCCACGGATGGGCATGTGCATCACCGGGGAAGCCGCCCAGTCCACACGACGTGCCATTCCGGACCAGAGCTCCACAGGACATGCCCACTCCACGCCGCAGCCACTGGACATAATGCGTATATGCCCACTCCTCACGCCCACGGATGGGCATGTGCGTCGCCCTGGAAGCCGCCCAGTCCACACGATGTGAGATTCCGGACCAGAGCTCCACCGGACATGCCCACTCCACGCCGCAGCCACTGGACATAATGCGCATATGCCCATCCCTCACGCCCAAGGATGGGCATGTGCGTCGCCGGGGAAGCCGCCCAGTCCACCAGGCTTGCCCATCCCACGCCCCGGCCGGACAATCCGCGGGCTCCGCCGCTCCGAACATCCAGTATGAAGACGCCCAGCACCCCGCAGCCCGGCACTACCCCGCGGCCCGGGAACCAGAGAAGGAAGCGGCCCGCACTCTTCTCCGGCCCCACCGCCCTGGCCGCGCTGGCCGGGGTAGTCTCGGCCGCCGTCGTGCTGGCCGTCGCGGAGCTGATCGGCGCCTTCTTCACGGCCCGCGCGACGCCGCTGATCGCCCTGGGCTCGACCTTCATCGATTTCACCCCGCCGTGGATGAAGGACTTCGCCATCGCAACCTTCGGCACGAATGACAAGGCCGCCCTGTTCGTGGGGATGGGCCTGACCATCCTGCTGCTGGCCTGCGTGCTGGGCATCGTCGCCTTCCGCAAGTGGGCTCTGGGCGTGGCCGGCGTGTTGCTGCTGGGCGCGGTGATCGTGGCCAGTGTGGTGACCCGGGCCAGTGTGAAACCGCTGGACGCCATCCCTTCGCTGATCGGCACCGTGGCCGGCCTGGTTGTGCTCCGGTTCCTGATCAGCAAGCTGTGGCGGACCCGGGAATGGCCGGAGGTGGCGTCGGACCTCGGCGCCAAGGAGCCGGACCGTCCCGCCACCAGCCGCCGCGCCTTCTTCACCGCCAGCGGCATCACCGCCGTCGCTGCCGCCGCAGCTGCAACGGGCGGACGGCTCCTGAGCGCCGCCCGCAGCAACGTGGCCCAGGCCCGCGAAGTCCTGCAGCTGCCCGCCCCCGCCAAGGCCGCCGCCGCCGTGCCCGCCGGCGTCCAGTCCAAGGCCCCCGGCGTCACCCCGTGGCTCACGCCGAACAAGGATTTCTACCGGATCGACACCGCGCTCAGCGTGCCGGAAATCGACGCCCGGTCCTGGGAATTGCGGATCCACGGCCTGGTGGAACAGGAAGTGCGGCTCAGCTTCCAGGACCTGCTGGATGCGCAGTTGATCGAATCCCACGTCTCGCTGACTTGCGTCTCCAACCCCGTCGGCGGGAACTTGGCCGGCAACGCCAAATGGCTGGGCATGCCCATTCGTGACGTGCTGAAGATGGCCCGGCCCAAGGATGGCGCGGACATGGTGCTCTCCACGTCCGTCGACGGGTTCAGCGCCTCCACGCCGCTGGAGGTCCTGCAGGATGACCGCGACGCGATGCTGGCGATCGGCATGAACGGCGAGCCCCTTCCGCTGGAGCACGGCTACCCGGTCCGCATGGTGGTCCCCGGGCTGTACGGCTTCGTCTCGGCCACCAAATGGGTGGTCGACCTGGAAGTGACCCGCTTCGCGGACAACAAGGCCTACTGGACGCAGCGCGGCTGGTCCGAGCGCGGCCCGATCAAGACCATGGCCCGGGTGGAGGTCCCCAAGTCCTTCGCCAAGGTCGCCGCCGGAAAGGTCGCAATCGGCGGCACCGCCTGGGCGCAGACCCGCGGCATCACCAAGGTGGAGGTCCAGATCGACAACGGCCCGTGGACGGCGGCCGTGCTCTCGGCGGAGGCCTCCGTGGTGACCTGGCGGCAGTGGTCCTTCGACTGGGAGGCAACCCCGGGACCGCACTACATCAAGGTCCGCGCCACCGACGGCACCGGCGAGGTCCAGACGGACAAGCGCGCCGATCCCGTGCCCGACGGCGCTTCCGGCTGGCAGTCTGTCATGGTCACCGTGGAGTAACCGGGCTGGGCCCGCAACGCACCATAGACTTGCAGCATGCCCTTGAACCCGCATGCCACCTTCACTGTTGAGTCCGCCGTCGAACTGGCAGTTGTTGAACGCAGCGGTTTCATCGAGTCCCGCCACATCGGCTCCGCCGTCGTGATGGCCGCGGACGGCAACGTGGTCACCGAACTCGGCGACATAACGACGCCGATCTACGCGCGCTCCACGCTCAAACCCCTGCAGGCGCTCGCCTCGATGCAGTCCGGCGTTCCGCTGCGCGGCGCCCAGGTGGCGATCGCCTGCGGCAGCCACGTCGGCTCGCTCGACCACATGGACGTGGTGGAGGGCATGCTGAAGGCTGCCGGCGTCAAGGAGGACCAACTCCAGTGCCCCGCCGCCTGGCCCGAGGACGAGACGGCCCGGACCTGGCTGGTTCAGACGGAGCGCGGAAAATCCCGGCTGGCTTTCAACTGTTCCGGGAAGCACGCGGCTTTTCTGTGGGCCTGCACGGAGAACGGCTGGGACACGCACAGCTACCTGGAACCCAACCACCCCCTGCAGCAGCGCATCCGTTCCGTGATCGAGGAGTACTGCGGCGAGCGGATCGCCCACCTCGGCATCGACGGCTGCGGCGCCCCGGTGGCCGCCGTGTCGCTCACCGGCCTGGCCCGTGCCTTCTCGCGGCTGGCCAAGGCTCCGGGGGACAACAACTCCAACGCCCGCGCCGCCACGATCGCGACGTCCATGCTGGACTACCCGTGGGCCGTGCAGGGCCGGGGCCAGGCCAACACGATCGTGATGGACGAGCTCGGAATCATCGCCAAGATCGGCGCCGAGGGCGTGCTGGTCATGGCCACCCCGAAGGGCGTCTCGGTGGCGATCAAGGTCCTGGACGGCAACGTCCGCGCCACGACGCTCGTGGGCCTGACCCTGCTCGCCGCCGCGGGCGCCGTCGAGATCCCGGAGGTTTCTTCCGTGCTGGAAAAGGTGGTTGACCCGGTGCTGGGCGGCGGCCGGCCGGTCGGCAAGATCCGCCTCGGCCACGCCGTCTCGGCGCTGCTGGACTAGGCCGTGGCTGTGTCACGGCGCCGGATCCCCGTGGATGAGGGCCGCGCGGCGCTGGCCGCCTGGCGCGACGCTGCCGCGCCCGAGCCCTCCGGCGCCGCTGCGCCTGAGGTCCCGGCAGTACCCCGCAATACGCTCGCGACGGCGGTGCGCTACTCCCTTGAGGAAGTCACCGCCCGGGCCCCCGGCAACTCGGTGGAGGTCCGCGTGCCGCCCTTCGGCGTCACCCAGTGCGTCGAGGGCCCGCGCCACACCCGCGGCACTCCCCCTAACGTCATTGAATGCGACGCCGCCACCTGGCTTGCCATGGTCACCGGCCGACTCAGCTGGGCCGACGCCGTCGAATCCGGCCGGGTGGCCGCCTCGGGGCTGCGGGCCGACCTGTCCGGGCTGCTGCCGCTCTAGGCACGCCGGGTAGGCCAGGCGCCAGCGGCACGAGGCCCGCCCTAACGAGTCAGCCGCGGCCGATGAACGGCATCCCGGCGGCCGTGATGACGAGGGATCCCACACTGGCGGAGGCAGGCATGCCGGCCATCAGCAGCACGGCGCGGGCCGCGTCCTCGACGGGGAACGTCGGCTCCGGCCGGCGGCTGCCGTCGGCCTGGAGCGCGCCGTCGCCTACGCCAATCTCGTCCAATAGCTCCGTCGCGGCGTTGCCGATGTCGATCTGCCCGCAGCTGATGCCGAAGCCGCGGCCGTCGAGGTCAATGCTCTTGGTCAGCCCGGTAATGGCGTGCTTGGTGACCGTGTAGGCCACGGTGCGGGGGCGGGGTGAGTGCGCCGCGATGGAGCCGTTGTTGATGATCCGGCCGCCCTGCGGCGATTGCGCCTTCATGGCCCGGACCGCGGCGGCGGCGCACAGCATGGAGCCGGTCAGGTTCACGGCCACCGTGGCCTCCCAGTCCTCGACGCTGATCTCGTCCACCGAGGCCGCGGGGCCGAACACGCCGGCGTTGTTGAACAGCACGTCCACCCTGCCCCACTGCTCAAGCGCTACGGCGAAGAGCCGTTCGACGTCGCCGGGCCGGGAGATGTCGCAGGGAAACGCGAGCGCCTGCGCGTGCCCGGCCGCGGTCTCCAGCAGCGGTTTCTCCCGCCGGCCGGCCAGCACCACGCGGTAGCCGTCGGCCAGCATGAGCCGAGCCACCGCCCGCCCGATCCCGGAACCCGCTCCGGTGACGACGGCGACCCGGCCGAGGTGGCGCTGGTGTGTCATGCGGGGCTCCTAGGGTGGCGTGGTCGATTCCGGTCCCGGACAGCCTATGCCGAGATGGCACGTCGCGGCAGTGCCCGGGACAAACATTGCCGCGATCTGCCATCTCTCGGCCCTGCAGGGGCTTGCGCCAAGACGTAGAGTGAAGCGTGGCAACCACCGCGGGCGAAGCCTTGCTGGCCTATCTTGGACAGCAGCTCGCTGAACTGCGCCAGCATGCGCCCGGAGTCCGGTCGAAGCAACCCGAAGCCGTCCATCAGATGCGTGTTGCGGCGCGCCGCCTCCGCTCGCTGCTGGCTTCGGGCCGGCCGTTGTTCGACGACGACGCGGTGGAACCGCTCCGCGCCGAACTGCGGTGGCTCTCGGGACTGCTCGGGGCGGCCCGAGACCCTGGCGTGGTCCACGAAAGGCTGGCCACGCTGCTCGCCCAGGAGCCCGAGGCGCTGCGCTCGCTGTCCGGGCCGCAGGGCCCGGCCGCCATCCGGATCGACGAGGAGCTCGACGCACTTGAGGCCGCCGGGTTCGAAGCGGTCCTCGAGGCGCTCGGGAACGAGCGCTACCCCCGTCTGCTGGCGGCCCTGGACCAATTCCTGGCCGACGCGCCCCTGTCGCCGAAGGCCGCCGGCGCTCCCGGGACGAGGTTCGGCAAGCTGGTAGCCAAGGACCGGCGTCGTTTGAAGCGCGCGGTGAAGGCCCTTCCACCCACGGCCGACGACGGCGGCGCCGCCCGGAATGCGGGCCTGCATGAGGTCCGCAAAGCGGCAAAACGGCTGCGGTACTCCGCGGAGCTGGCCTTGTCACTGCCGAAGGTGGCCCCCGATGGATTGGCGCCGGACAGGAAGAAGCGCCGCGGCGCGAGGCGGTTGGCCAAGTCGGCCCGGCGGATCCAGCAGCTCCTGGGCCTGCACCAGGACAGCGTCGTGGCCCGCGAACGGCTGGCCGAGCTGGGCGGCCGGGCGCTGCGCAGCGGGGAGAACGGCTTCAGCTACGGCAGGCTGCACGCCAAGGAAGAGCACCTGGCGGCCGCCTCGGAGCGGGCCTTCCTGAAGCTCTGGAGGAAGTTTCCCGCCCGCTGAGGCGGCCGCGGGGCTCACCGCCAGGTCCGGTCAGGGCTTCAGCACCACCTTGATGCAGCCGTCCTGCTTCTTCTGGAACTTCTCGTACATCGCGGGGGCCTCATCCAGGCTGGCCTGGTGGGTCACGAGGTCCATGACACCCAGCGGGTCCGCGTCCGACTCCACCAGCGGCAGCAGGTCCTCGGTCCAGCGCCGGACGTTGCACTGGCCCATTCGCAGCTGGATCTGCTTGTCGAACATGTGCATCAGCGGCATCGGGGAGGCCGTTCCGCCGTACACGCCGCTGAGGGAGACGGTGCCGCCGCGCCGGACTGCGTCCAGCGCTGTGTGGAGCGCGGAGAGCCGGTCCACCCCGACGGTCTCGAAGGCCTTCTGGGCCAGCTTCTCCGGCAGCAGCCCGGCCGCGTGCTGGGCGAACGAGGCCACGGGCGAGTCATGGGCTTCCATCCCGACGGCGTCCACCACCGAATCGGCACCCCGGCCCTGCGTCATGGAGCGCAGTTCGTCGGCGACGCCCTTGGAGTAATCCAGGGTCTCGATGCCGTGCCGTTCCGCCATCGCCCGGCGCTCGGGCACCGGGTCGACGCCGATGACGCGCAGGCCGAAGTGCTTGCCGATCCGGGACGCGAACTGTCCCACCGGCCCCAGGCCCATCACCGCGAGGGTGCCTCCCTCGGGCACGTCGGCGTACTTCACGCCCTGCCAGGCGGTCGGCAGGATGTCCGAGAGGAAGAGGTAGCGTTCGTCCGGGAGTTCCGCCCCCACCTTGATGGGTCCGTAGTCAGCGTGCGGCACCCGCAGGTACTCCGCCTGCCCGCCCGGCACGGAGCCGTACAGCTCGGAGAAGCCGAAGAGCGAGGCTCCGGAGCCCTTTTCCTTGACCTGCGTCGTCTCGCACTGGGACTGCAGGCCCTGGCTGCACATAAAGCAGTGGCCGCAGGAGATGTTGAACGGGATGACCACGCGGTCGCCCTTGGCCAGGTTGGTGACGGCGCTGCCCACTTCCACGACGACGCCCATCGGCTCGTGGCCGATGATGTCGCCCTTGTGCATGTAGGGGCTGAGGACTTCATAGAGGTGCAGGTCGGAGCCGCAGATCGCCGTCGACGTGATGCGCACGATCGCGTCGGTGGGTTCCTGGATCACCGGGTCGGGAACTTCTTCAACGCTCACAGAACGTTTGCCCTGCCAAGTAAGTGCCTTCATGTGCTTGCCTTTCGGTCGCGGTCTGGAGGGGAAAATTTGGAAGGAAGAGTCGGAGCGCAGCCCGGCAGGGCCGGTGGTTCAGCTGCCGCGGACGCGCGCGGCCAGCTTGCCGATGGCACTGCCGGCGAGGTTGTCCAGCAGCGCGCGCGGGCTTTCATAGACCTCCACGGCGCCGGCTTCGCGGAGTTCGGCTTCGCTGGTGCCCCCGCAGGTGAGCCCGATCGCCGGGATGTCCAGCTTCCCGGCAGCGTAAATATCCCAGACGGCGTCCCCCACGTATACGGCGTTGCCGGCGGGGACGCCGACGGCCTTGAGCGCCGCGACGAGGATGTCCGGCGCGGGCTTGCTTTCCTTCGCGTCAGCCGAGCTGGTGGCGGCGTGGATGTAGGCGTCGGCGTCGATGGTGGTGCGGAGAATCTCCAGGTCGCGGTCCCTTGCCGAGGACGCGAGGGCGACGGCGAGGCCGGCGTCGAAGCATTGCGCCAGCAGGTCCCGGGCGCCGTCGAGCCGCCGGAGCGAGGGCCAGAAGGTGGAGAACACCGCGGCGTGGGAGGTCATGATGTCGGCGTCGCCGAACGTGTCGCGGTCTTCCGGCAGCAGGCGGTCAAGGATCCTGTCCCCGCCCATTCCCACCGAGCGGTGGATGCTGGCCATCGGCACGTCGTAGCCGGCCTGCCGGAAGGCCTGCCACCACGCGAGCGTGTGGATGTAGGAGGAGTCGACCAAGGTTCCGTCGACGTCGAAGAGGACTGCGGCCTGGTGCTGCCCGGCCGACGACGGGTCAGTGGTGGGCACGGGTGCGCTTCGTGGCCGCCAGGGTGCCGCCGGAGAGCGAGGAGCCGCGTCCAGTGCCGCCGCCGGTCCGCCGCTTCGCCAGCGAGGCCATCACTGCGGACTGGCCGTCGCCGCTGCGGTCACGGATCAGGCCGGTTCCGGCGATCTCCCGCGCCTGGGCAATCCCCGCCACGGCCGCGCGTTTGGTGGGGAACGTGACCGAGACGGCCATCAGGCCGCCGGCAGCGTCCATCATCCGAATCCGGTAGCCGCCGTCGGGCGCATCCACGAGCTCGAAATATCCAGCCATTGCATACTCCTTCAATCCTGCACCCCGTGCGGGGATATTAGTAAGTATACTTATCTAAGCTCTGGAAGAAAGTCCGGCGGCCGGTCCCGGTCCGGCGGATTTCGCCGCCGTCAGCCGGTGCCAGGGCACCGTTGGAGCATGCCGTCAGTGGCCGTCGGCCTGCAGTTCGAGTGCGCTGCGCACCAGTGCGAAGTGGCTGAAGGCCTGCGGGGTGTTCCCCAGTTGGCGCGCCTCCTGAACGTCCCATTCCTCGCTCAGCAGCCCGACGTCGTTGCGCAGCGCCAGCAGCCGTTCGAACAGCTCCCTTGCCTCGCGGCGCCGGCCCGCACCCAGCAGCGCCTCCACCAGCCAGAACGAACACGCGAGGAAGACGCCTTCGCCGCCCGGCACGCCGTCGTCGCTCTGTTCCTGCCGGTAGCGCAGCACAAAGCCGTCATGGGTGAGCTCCCGCTGCACCGCCTCGATGGTGCCGACCACCCGCGGATCATCCGGAGCCAGGAACCCCACGCGCGGGATCAGCAGCAGGCTGGCGTCCAGTTCGGGCCGGCCGTAGGACTGGACGAAGGTGTTGCGTTCGGCGTCGAAACCGTTGGCCATCACGTCGGCGTGGATCGTGTCGCGGAGCGCTTCCCAGCGATCCGCCGGGCCGGGGAGGCCGGAATCCCGGACGCCCTTGACCATGCGGTCCGCCGCCACCCAGGCCATCACCTTGGAGTGGGTGAAATGCCGGCGCGGTCCGCGCATCTCCCAGAGACCGTTGTCCGGCCGGGTCCAGGCGGTCTCCAGATGCTCCATCAGCGCCACCTGGACGTCCCAGGAGTCATCGCCGTCGTGCAGCAGTGAACTCCGGGTCAGGGCCAGGCAGTCCAGGACCTCGCCCCAGACGTCCAGCTGCAGTTGCCCGGCTGCGGCATTGCCGATCCGCACCGGCGCCGACCCCTCATAGCCGGCCAGCCAGTCCAGCGTCATTTCCGGCAGCCTTCGCTCGCCGTGCAGGCCGTACATGATCTGCAGATCGGCCGGATCCCCCGCCACCGCGCGCAGCAGCCAGTTACGCCACGCGGCGGCCTCCTCCGAGTAGCCCGAGGCGAGCAGGGCCTGCAGCGTCAGGGTCGCGTCCCGCAGCCAGCAGTAGCGGTAGTCCCAGTTGCGTTCCCCGCCGAGCTCCTCCGGCAGCGACGTGGTCACGGCTGCCACGATGCCGCCGGTCGGGGCGAAGGTCAGGGCCTTGAGGGTGATCAGCGAGCGCAGCACGGCATCGCGGTACGGGCCGGTGACCCGGCACTTGGCCGACCACTGTTGCCAGAACGATTCGGTGGCTTCAAGCACGCCTTCCGGATCCACCTTGCGCGGGCGGCCGAGGTGGCTGGGTGCCCAGGTCAGCACGAAGGGAATGCGCTGGCCTGCCTTGACGGTGAAGTCGCTGGCGGTCTGCATGTGCTCGCCCCGGAGCGGGGCCTCGGTGACCAGGTATGCGGCGTCGGGGCCGGCCACGGCGTGGATCCCGTGCTCGTCGCGGCGCACCCAGGGGACGATGTGGCCGTAGTCGAAGCGCAGGGCCAGCTCGCCGCGCATCCGTACCGTGCCGCGGATCCCCACCACGATCCGCACGATGTCCGCCGCGCCGTCGCGGGGCGACATGAAGTCGATCACCTTGACCTTGCCCTCATCGGTTTCCCATTCGGTTTCCAGGATGAGGGTGTTCTTGCGGTAGTGCCGCCGGGTGCATTCGCCGCCGGACGCGGGCGCGAGCAGCCAGCGGCCGGCCTTGGGGCTGTCCAGCAGGGCGTTGAAGCAGGCCGGCGAGTCGAAGCGGGGCAGGCACAGCCAGTCGATGGAGCCTTCCGTGCTGATCAATGCGGCGGTGTGCAGATCGCCGACCATTGCGTAATCCTCGATACGTGCCATGGGTCTTACAGTGCCACACGCCGTGCTGGCGGCCGAGGACGACGTGGCAGATTGCGGGGCGGATTGCGGGGCGGATGTCGCTGCGCGGGCACCGGATGTCGCTGCGCGGGGCAACGGGTTCCGCTGCGTGGGGGCTGGGACGGGCGGCCTGCCGGCACTAGGATCCCAACATGCCGGAACAGGACTACGGGGTACACCGCCACGGCGTGGCGCACATCGGAACCAGCGGCTGGAGCTACGACCACTGGGAGAACGTGCTCTATCCGCCCGGGCTGCCGGCACGGGACCGGCTGGCCCATTACGCATCGCGCTTCACCACGGTGGAGCTGAATGCGAGTTTCTACCGCTGGCCGCGGGAGAGCTCCTTCGCCGGGTGGCAGCGCCGCCTGCCGGAGGGCTTCACCATGTCCGTCAAGGCGCCGCGGGGCCTGACCCACGGCAAGAAACTCTACGGCCCGGAGGTCTGGGCGGAGCGGATCACCCGCTGCTGGCACGAACTCGGTGACAAGCGGGCCGTGCTGCTGGTCCAGCTGCCGCCGGATTTCGCGCGCGACGACGCCCGTCTGGGCTACTTCCTGGCCGCCCTGCCGGAGTGGATCCGCGTGAGCGTGGAGTTCCGCCACCCCAGCTGGGACCACCCGGCGGTCTATGAGCTGCTCGAACGGCACGGCGCTGCCTACTGCGTCATGAGCGGCGCGCAGCTGCCGTGCATCCTGCGTGCTACCGCCGGGTTCGTCTACGTCCGGCTGCACGGGCCCGACCGGGACCACCTCTACGCCGGCTCCTACTCCGACCAGGAACTTGGCTGGTGGGCGGAACGGACCCGCGAGTGGCTGGCGTCGGGCAAGGACGTCTACGCCTATTTCAACAACGACGGCGGCGGCAACGCCGTGCGCAACGCCACCAGGCTGCGTGAACTGCTGGGCGACGCCTGACCGGCGGACCAATCGCCGGCAGGACGCGCCGCTGTGGGAGAGTGGAGTTATGGAATTGGCCTCGCAGGAACCAGCGCAGCAACCGCAGCCGGACAGGAAAGTCTCGGGCAGCCAGGCCTTCCGGCTGGCCCACTGGGTCTCGGACTCGGTCAACCACCTCCGCCTGAAGGCAGCCAGGCGCTGGAAGTTCAGCCCGCAAACCATCGCCTACCAGGGCTACGGCTCCACCGAGTGGGTCCGGGTACTGGGCCGCGTCCTGCTCACGAGCAAGCCCACACCCGGCAGCCGGGCGGAGCAGGCGGCGCAGAACGGCAACCAGAATGTCCGCGGCTGGCGCGCGTTTACGTCTGTCCCGATCCAGTTCATTGAGGTGGAGATCGAGATCGGCGGCATCACCACCCGGGTGCATGCCGACCGCGGTGGCATCGTGGACACCGTGGTCCCGGTTTCACTTACGCCCGGCTGGCACCGCGCCGTGCTGCGGGCCGAAGGGACCGAGCCTGCGGAGGCGATGATCTATGTCATCTCCCCGGACACCACCCTTGGCATCGTCTCGGACATTGACGACACGATCATGGTCACGGCACTCCCCCGGCCGTTCCTGGCCCTGTGGAACACCTTTGTGCTCAACGAACGGGCCCGGATGGCGACCCCGGGCATGGCCGTCCTGATGGACCGGCTGCTGGTGGAACACCCCGAGGCGCCGGTGATCTACCTGTCCACCGGCCCTTGGAACGCCGCCCCGACGCTGGCCCGCTTCATCACGCGCAACATGTACCCCTCCGGAACCCTGCTGCTGACCGACTGGGGCCTCACCCACGACCGCTGGTTCCGCAGCGGCCAGGAACACAAGCGCCGGAACCTGGAACTGCTGGCCAAGGAGTTCCCCAACATGCGCTGGCTCCTCTTCGGCGACAACGGCCAGCACGACGAGGCCATCTATTCGCAGTTCGCCCGGGAGCACGGAGACCGGGTCGCCGCGATCGGCATCCGCCAGCTCTCCACCGGCGAGGCCGTGCTGGCGGGCGGACATTCCGAGACCGGCGACCACACGGGCTCCAGCGTCCCGTGGGTCTACTCGCCCGACGGCGCCGGCATGGCCAAGCGCCTGCAGGAGCTGGAGATCCTCTAGCCGGCCGCCGGGGCTTCGGCCGCGGTTCCTGCTTCGGGGGTTTCGACGTCGGCGGTGGCGCTGTCCGCCGTGCCGCCGTCGCCCGCGACCATCGCAGCTGCCCCGGCGTCCCTCTTCCGGGCCGCCATGAGCTCCCGGATCCAGTAGTAGGAGGCCTTCGGCGTGCGGATCATGGTGTCACGGTCCACGTGCAGCAGGCCGAACTGCTGCTTGTAGCCGGCGGACCATTCAAAGTTGTCCAGCAGCGACCACACGTAGTAGCCGCGCAGCTCGATCGACTCTGCGGAGCCGCCGGGTGAGGTCGCCTCGATGGCCGCCCCGATGTGCTCGGCAAGGTACCGCACGCGGCGCTCATCCGGGACGATGAGGCGGCCTTCGGCGTCGTGGATCTCCAGATCCTCGAAACTTGCGCCGCCCTCGGTGATGTAGACCGGCGGCAGTTCCGGGTAGCGTTCGGCCATTTCCGCGAGCGCCACGGCCATGTAGTCGGGCTTGATCGGCCAGCCGTAGGCGGTGATCTCGGTGTCCGGGAAGCTCTCGATGTGGAACGGGGTTCCGGACCCGCCGCCGTTGAGGTCATTGCCCATGGCCTCGGCCATGCCCTGGGGCACGGTGCCCTCGCCGGGTCCGGCCGCCACCCGGGTGGGCATGTAGTAGTTCAGCCCGTAGAAGTCCAGCGGCTGCGAAATCAGTTCCATGTCCTCGCTGGACGGGCTGAAGGAGGAGAAGAAAGTGGCGGCCCTGATGGCGTCCGGATACTTGCCCAGCAGCACCGGGTCCGCGTACAGGCGGTTCTGGGCCATGTCCATCAGCCCGGCGCTGACCTTGTCCAGCGGGTTGGCCGAGGCCGGGACCATCGGTGAATAGACATTGGTGAGGCCGATTTCACCGGGCACCTTCGCCGCCCGCAGCGCCTGCATCGCGAGCCCGTGGCCCAGCAGCTGGTGGTGGACGCTCGGCAGCGCCTTGAGCATGTGCGCTTCGCCCGGGGAGTGCACGCCCAGCATGTAGCCGTTGGCACTCACCGTGGCCGGTTCGTTGATGGTCACCCAGCGGGCCACCCGGTCCCCGTAGGCCGCGGCGGCGATGGCGGCGAATTCCCCCAGCCGGTAGGCGGTGTCCCGGTTCATCCAGCCGCCGGCCTCGTCCAGCTCCAGCGGCGTGTCCCAGTGGTACAGGRTGGCCATCGGCGAGATCCCGTTGGCCAGCAGCAGGTCGATCAGGCGGTCATAGAAGTCCAGGCCCTTGGGATTCACCGGACCGCTGCCGCCGGGCTGGATGCGGGGCCAGGACAGCGAGAACCGGTAGGAATCGATCCCCAGCTCCTTCATCAGCGCCACATCTTCGGGCATCCGGTGGTAATGGTCGCAGGCCATGGCGGGGCTGTGATCATTGACGATCGAGCCCGGGGTAGCCGCAAAGACATCCCATCCCGAAGGTCCGCGCCCGTCCTCGTCCAGCGCCCCCTCGATCTGGAAGGCGGCGGTCGCCACGCCCATGGTGAAATCGGCCGGCAGCAGAGCGGCCAGATCGTGGGCGGAAGCATTCATTGGCGGATCCCCTATGCAGTTGCGCTGGTGGTTGATTGATTTTAGGCCCCGGCGGGCGCCCACGCCACAACCGGCGCCGGCACCTCCGCCGGTGTGTCCGGCGCCTCCGCCCCCTGAGCCCGGCGCCCTAGTAGGTGGACTCCTCCGGCCCGAAGAGGAACTCCTTGGCATGGGCGACGGCCTTCTTGAACGCGTCATTCCGCAGGCTCAGGAGTTGCTCCGCCTCGTCCGCCGCGGGCTCAAGGTAGCCGGTAAACCCGGGCCGGAGCACCCAGATGTCCCCGGCGGGCGGTAGATAGAACACCCCGAAGGAGCGGTGCTGGCTGTCCTCGGCGGCCCAGATGGGCACCACCGCCAGCGCGGCGCCGGTGTCCACATTGATCCACTGTGCGCGCGGAAGGGGCAGTTCGTGGGCCTCCGGGTCAAGGAAGGGCGCGGTTCCTTCGCCCCACCTCTCCTCGAACCGCTCGTGGAACGCGGGCATCAGGTGCGAATCGTAACGCCGCCATGCGCTCATGGCTATCCTCCATTTTCTTGTATTCCTGCCTGCTGCTTCCTGCCTGGTGCTTCCTGCCTGGTGCGGCACGCGGCACCGCCCCTGGTTCCCGCGTCACTCCGGCCCCCGCTCCCACCGCACCGGGGTCACGCGCAGCACCGGCTGCCCGCCTCGGTGGTGCCGCACCGGAATGTCCCGGCCGACGGCGGTGCGGCCGGCGGCGGTGCCCCCGGTGTCTGCCACGCGGGCCGGGCGGGCCGGCCGGGCCGCGGAACCGGCGGCGTCATAGGCGGCCCGCGCGTCAGGATTCCGCAGCACCGAGAACGACTCAAGGATGCGGCGCGCCTCCTCCCCGCCGTCAGACCCGGCGCCGGGCCGGGCATCCGGGCCGCCTCCGGACGCCGCACCGGCGGCCGCTTCGACGTCGGGATGGCGGCGGCGCATCAGCGCGCGGAAGGAGCGCTGGATCTCGGCCGGAGACGCATCCGGCGCGACGTGCAACGCGGCGTAGAAGCCGCGCGGGTCGCGGTTCATCGGCTCACCTCCTGGCTGGCCGGACGGGGCTCGGGCCGATCAGGCGGGGATCCGGCCGCACGTTCCGGCCGGCCGGATCCCCGCACCGCCAGCGGTCCGAAGCGTCCGCCGCCGGCGCTGTTACTTCCCGATCTCCTGCATCTTGTCCTGCGTGTGCGTGATTTCAATCTTCCGCGGCTTGGCCTGCTCCAACACCGGAATCCGGAGCGTCAGGACGCCGTCGGCGTAGCTCGCCTTGACCTTGTCGGTGTCCAGCGTGTCGCCCAGGATCAGCTGGCGGCTGAATACTCCGCGCGGCCGTTCCGAGGCGATCAATTCAACGTTGGGCTGCGTCGGGTCGCGCCGTTCGGCCCTGACGGTCAGGACGTTGCGCTCGATGTCGAGATCCACCGAGTCAACATTGACGCCGGGAAGATCGAACGCGACGACGAATTCGCCGTCCTCCTGCCACGCGTCCATCGGCATGGCGGCGGGCCGCGCCGCCGTTCCGAAGACTTGCTGGGTCAGCCGGTCCAATTCACGGAACGGGTCCGTACGCATCAACATCATTTCCCACTCCTTCATACGAGAGTCTTGAATCTTCCTGCCTATCCAGCCCACTCGGTTATCTGTGGTGGTGGATATAGATTTTTTATAGCACCAGTGCCAAACTGATGCAACAGGAAATTTTTCGACCACACGAAGGGACGTGAGCCATGGCGGAACGTGAAGCGGACGTCGGGGTGTACGCGATCTCCGTGGTGGCTCAGCTGGTCGGGACCGGGCCGCAGAACATCCGGCTTTACGAGCGCAGGGGACTCCTGACCCCGGACCGCACGGCGGGCGGAACGCGGCAGTACAGCGAGACGGATCTGGTGGTGCTGCGGCGGATCAGTGAGCTGCTGGACGAGGGGCTGAACCTCGCCGGCGTCGCCAAGGTGCTGGAACTGGAAACGGCTAATGCCAAGCTCCGTGCGGAGCTTAAACGACGCGGGGCGCGCTGACCGGCAGCGCGCCCCGTCTTCGCCGGCGCCTACTCCGCGCCGGTCTCCTGCTTGGAGAGTTCACCGGTGATCCGCTCGCCCGGGATCCTGGCGGTCCGCCAGGTGTCCAGCAGGATCACGGCGCCCAGGATCACGAACGAGATGGACAGCGAGGCAAGGGCATCGGTGGTCCAGTGGTAGCCGAGGTACAGCCGGCTGAGCGCGGCGAAGAAGATCCCGATGCCGGCTACGGCGAAGCCCGCGACGGCGGCTTTCGGGTTCTTGCGGCGGGAAAAGATCAGGAACGTGGTGATCAGCAGGAAGTCACAGGCGCCCAAGACGTGGCCTGACGGGAACGAGAACGTGGAGTCAGCCCCGAAGAGCATAAGGTCCACCGGCGGGCGCTGCCGGCCGACCGACCGGCCGATGATCTGGGCCAGGATGACCCCGGTCAGCATGCCACCGGCCAGCACCATCGGCCGCCAGGCGTGCTTGGCCAGCAGCCCCCACGCCACCGTGAACACCAGGATGATGATCGGCAGGCCGATGGGTCCGAAGACAATGGCCAGGATGATCATGATGGTCGTGGCCGGCTCCCCGCGCAGGGCCACGAGCCCGGAGCGCACCGGCTCGTCAACGGCGGTGATACCGCCGTGCTGCAGCACGCTAACCAGGATGGCAATGAACGCCACGACGCCGACGACCATAAGCCCGACGGCGATCCGGTACAGATTCCGCCGCGCATCCACGCTCATGTAGCGCTCCTCCACCACAAACTTGTCATGGAAGACCCGCCACCAGCCGGATTGCCCGGTTTTCTGCTCTGCCATTGCCGTATCCGCCTCTGCGCCGTGTGTGGACATTCCCAACGTGAAGAATATCCCGGTTCCCGCGCCGCGGGCGCGTCGGACCGGCAGCCGGTCCCGCGCCGTTCCCGCCGGTAGCCTGAACCCATGGGTGTCATGAACGAACTGATCAACCCCGGGGTGGTCGGCTCGCTGGGACGGATCCTTGCCGCTGCTTCCCCCGGCCGCCGCTTCCCGCAACTGGCCGGCACGGCCGGGCAGCTGGACGGGCTGGGCCTGCGCGAACGCACCGACCTGCTCAGCAGCGCCCTGCTCACCGATCTGCCCGCCGACTACACCGCTGCGGCGGCGGTCTTCCGCCAGGCGCTGAAGGACCCGGACTTCACCGGCTGGATGATCTGGCCGGTCAGCGAGGCGGCCGCCACCCTCGCCCTTGCCCGGAGGGGCCCCGCCGATTTCGAGGACTGCTTGTCGCTGCTCGCCGAGCTGACTCCGCGGCTCACGGGTGAATTCGCCATCCGGCGGCTCCTGGATGCGGACCTCGACCGGGCCCTGACGGTCATCCAGCGCTGGACCAGCCACCCCGACTGGCAGGTCCGACGGCTCGCCAGCGAGGGCACCCGGGCGTACCTGCCGTGGGCAATCCGTGTTCCCGGACTCACGGCCCGGCCGGCGGCAACCCTCCCGATCCTGGACGCCCTGTACCGCGACCCGGTCGAGGATGTCCGGCGGTCGGTGGCCAACCACCTGAACGACCTGGCCCGGCATGCCCCCGACGAAGTGGTCGCCGCCGCAGCGCGCTGGCTGGCGGAGCCGGACGCGAACACCGCCAGGGTGGTCCGCCACGGCCTGCGGACCCTGGTCAAGAAGGCCCACCCCGGCGCGCTGGAGTTGCTCGGCTTCGCGCCGGCGTCGCTCGCCGTGACGCCTCCCCGACTCGACCGCACCGTCGTGGAACTGCCGGGAGACCTGGGCTTCGATTTCGACGTCGCCAACACCGGCCCGGCGGAGGCCCGCATCGCCGTCGACTACGTGGTGCACTACGCCAAAGCCAACGGCGTCCTCGCGGACAAAGTGTTCAAGCTCGGCACGGCCGTCCTCGGGCCGGGTGAATCCAGGACATTTTCGAAGCGCCACGCCTTCCGCCAGATGACCACCCGGGTCCACCACCCCGGCGACCACGCGCTGCAGCCGCAGGTCAACGGGGTGCGCTATCCGGGGGCCGGTTTCACGGTGCTGACCTAGGCTCCGGAAACGGACGGCGGCGTGCCCGCGTGGTGATTTGACTCACATTTAAATCAGACGTTATCCTCGCTTCAGCCGTTGGCCCCGCGGCGACCACCTCCCGGAAAGACAGTGCGATGACGACAGCAAGCGAATGCATCGAGATCCAGGTCGACAATCGCCAACTCCTGGACGACCGGCTCAACGACGCCGTCCAGGGGCTGCAGCGGCTCGCCATGCTCACCGGCACCCACGGCATCCTGCTGACCCGGCACAAGCCGGGGCACTACACGGCCGCACTTTCGGACCAGGTCCCCTTCGGGATGACACGGGAAGTCGTCCGCTAGGCCGCGGGCGCGGCGGCCCGGGGACGACGCGCCCCGGCCGCTAACCAGACCAGGTCCCGGGCGGCTGAGCTGCGAATCGCCGCCCGGGACCTTTTTGGCTTCAGCGGCGGTTCACCAGCCGTGGCCAATCACCAGTCATGGACGGTGCCGTCGACGAGGCGGTTGTAGGGCAGGTAGGCCTGCTGGTACGGGTAGGCCGCGGCGGCCTCCTCGTTGAACTCGACGCCGATGCCGGGGGTCTCCCCCGGGTGCAGGTAGCCGTCAACGAAGGTCATGGACTGCTCGAAGACCTCGTTGGTTGCATCCGAGTGCTGCATGTATTCCTGGATCCCGTAGTTGTGGATGGCCAGGCCCACGTGCAGCTGCGCGGCGAACCCGACCGGGGAGATGTCCGTGGGGCCGTGGAAGCCGGACTTGATCTGGTACTGCGCGGCGAAGTCCATGACTTTCTTCAGCGGCGAGATACCGCCGAAGTGCGTGGAGGCGGCCCGGACGTAGTCGATCAGCTGTTCCTTGATGATGGTCTGGTAGTCGTACACGGTGTTGAAGATTTCACCGATGGCCAGCGGCGTGGTGGTGTGCTGCCGGACCAGGCGCAGCGCCTCCTGGTTTTCCGCCGGGGTGCAGTCCTCCAGCCAGAACAGGTCGTAGGGTTCCAGCGCCTTGCCCAGCTTCGCGGCCTGGATCGGCGTCATCCGGTGGTGCCCGTCGTGCAGCAGCGGGATTTCCGGTCCGAACTCGTTCCGGACCGCCTCGAACACCGTCGGCAGGTGCCGCAGGTAGGCGCGGGTGTCCCAGTCCTCCTCCTGCGGGAACGCACCGCGCCCGGCGGGTTCGTAGTCGTACCGCTCCCCCGAGGCCTGTGCCTGCGCCGCGACCCCGTACACGGCCTTGATGCCGGGCACGGCGGTCTGGATCCGGATCGACTTGTAGCCCAGCTCCAGGTGTTCGCGGACCGAGTCGAACAGCGATTCCAGGTCCGAGCCGGAGGCGTGGCCGTACGCGCGCAGGCCGTTCCGGGACGCCCCGCCCAGCAGCTGGTAGACGGGCATGCCGGCCAGCTTGCCCTTGATGTCCCAGAGCGCCATGTCGACGGCGGCGATCGCGGCCATTGTGACGGGGCCGCGGCGCCAGTACGAGGACCGGTAGAGGAACTGCCAGGTGTCCTCGATCCGGTGCGGGTCCTTGCCGATCAGCAGCTGCGCAACATGCTCCTTCAGGTACGCGGCGACGGCCAGCTCACGGCCGTTGAGGGTGGCGTCGCCGATACCGGTGACACCGTCCTCGGTGGTGATCCGCAACGTGACGAAGTTGCGGGAGGGGCTGGTCACAAAGACTTCGGCGGCAATGATTTTCACGGCTGGTCCAGGCTTTCGGTGTCGGTCGGGAGGGATTCCGGGATGGTTCCGGAAGGTTGGGGGTCTTAGCGCTGGGTGCTTCCGTCCGGGGCGGTATCCAGCAGCGCCAGTTCCGCGGCGCTGGGGAGGCCCTCGCAGTCACCGGCGGTGCTGACCGCAAAGGCGCCGGCGAGGGTGCCGCGCTTGAGGCGGGCGGCGACGTCGCCGCCGTCGAGCAGGGCGGAAAGATAGCCCGCGGTGAAGGCGTCCCCCGCACCGACGGTGTCGATACTGGTCACCGGCACGGCGGGGGCCTCCCAGCGGCCGGCTGCGGTGTGGACCCCGGCGCCGGCGGCGCCGCGCTTGACCACGACCTCCCGGACACCGCGCTCCAGGAGCTCGGCGGCCATGGCCAGTTCGGCGGCTTCGGGACATGCCCCGCTGCCGGCGTCCCCCAGGCCTGCGGCCCCCATGCCGGCGACCAGCCCGAGTTCGTCGTCGGAGGCGACCAGGACGGTCGCGTGCCGGGCGATCGGGGTGAGGACGGCGCGGGCCTCGTCACGGGACCACAGTTTGCTGCGGTAGTTGACGTCGAGGGAGACCGCCAGGCCTTCGGCTGCGCCGCGCGCGGCCGCGTATTCGACGGCACGCCGGGCATCCGGGCTCAGTGCGGCGGTGATACCGGTCAGGTGCAGGACGCGCGGGCCGGCGACGAAGGCCCGGTCCACGTCCTCGCGGCTGATCGTGGACCCGGCGGAACCGGCCCGGTAGTAGTAGGCCCGGCTGATGTCCGCCGTGCGCCGTTCCAGGAACATCACCCCGGTGGCCCGGGCCCCATCCACCCGGTGCTGCACCGCGATGCCCTCGGAGCGCAGCTGCCGGAGGATGAACTCGCCATGCGGATCCGCGCCGACGACGCCGGCCCAGGCAACACTGTGGCCCAGCCGGGCGACGCCGACGGCGACGTTGGACTCCGCCCCGGCCACGTGCATGCCGAGGCTGCCGCCGGCGGACAGCGGCCCCGCGGAGCGCAGCGAGACCATCGATTCGCCCAGGGTGAGCAGGTCGACGGTCACCGCGCAGGCTCCGCGGCCATCCGCCGGCCGTATCCGGACGCCAGGTCGACGAAGGCGCGGGCCCGTTCGCGCATCGGGGCAAGGTTCCCGCCCGAGCCGGCGTCGCCGAACAGCGGGCCGCCGAGTCCGACGGCGATAGCGCCGGCGTCCCAGTACCCGGCCGCCTCGTCGAGCCCGACGCCGCCCACGGCGATGAACGGGATACCGGGGAAGGGGTCGCGAAGTGCCTTGAGGTAGCCGGGACCGCCGATGGAGGCGGGGAAGAGCTTCACGGCGGTGGCACCGCGGTTCATCGCCTCGTAGGCCTCGCTGGGGGTGAGGGCCCCGGCCAGAACGGGGATCCGCAGGCGGGCGGCTTCCTGGATGGAGCTGGCGAGCGAAGGCGTCACCATGAACTGTCCGCCGGCGCCGGCGACGTCTTCCACGTCCGCGGCGGTGAGGACGGTGCCGGCCCCGACGAAGCAGCCGGCGGGTGCGGCGGCGCGGACCGTGCGGATCGCTGCCAGCGCGTCCGGGGTGGTCAGGGCGATCTCGACGTAGCGGAAGCCTTCCTCCATGGCCGCGAGGGCAGCCTTGGCGGCGGCCCCGCCGTCGGTGCCGCGCACGATCGCCACCAGGCGGGTCTCACGGATTCCGGCCAGCAGGTTCTCGGGGGTGGGTTCGGATGTCATCTCATTCACCATTCTGCGAAGGCGCCGTCGGGGTGGCGCCAGACCGGTCCGCGCCAGGCGTGGCCGCGCTTGTCCGCGGCACGGACCACGGCCTCGTCGATCTCGATGCCCAGGCCAGGCCCGGTCAGCCGTTCGATGTGGCCGTCGACGAATTTCAGCGGACTCTTGTCCACCACGTAGTCAAGGACCTCGGCGCCCTGGTTGTAGTGGATGCCGATGCTTTGCTCCTGGATCAGGAAGTTGGGCGTCGCGAAGCCCACCTGCAGGCAGGCGGCGAGTGCCAGCGGGCCGAGCGGGCAGTGCGGGGCCAGCTGGACCTCGTAGATTTCGGCGAGCGAGGCGATCTTGCGGACCTCGGTGATGCCGCCGGCGTGTGAGAGGTCCGGCTGGGCCACGGCGATGCCGGCCTGCAGCGCGGGCAGGAATTCCTGCCGGCTGTAAAGCCGCTCGCCGGTGGAGACCGGCGTCGTGGTCGATGAGGTGAACTCCCGGAGCAGGTGGGTGTTTTCCGGGACCACGGGTTCTTCGAGGAAGAAGGGCCGGTACGGTTCCAGCAGCGGCGCCACGCGCCGGGCGTTTGCCAGGCTAAAGCGGCCGTGGAAGTCGACGGCGACGTCGCGGTGGTCACCGAGCACCTCGCGGGCGGCGGCGACCCGGCGGACGACGCCGTCGAGTTCGGCGACGGAGGCGATCGGGCTCATCCGGCCGCTGGCGTTCATCTTCACCGCGGTGAGACCTACCTCCAGCTGGGCGCTGATCTGGTCCGCCACCTCGTTCGGCTCGTCCCCGCCCACCCAGCCGTACATCCGGATCCGGTCGCGGACGTGGCCGCCCAGGAGCTGGTGCACGGGGGTGTTGAAATGCTTCCCCGCGATGTCCCACAGCGCCTGGTCCAGACCGGAGACGGCGCTGGCCAGGATGGGCCCGCCCCGGTAGAAGGAGCCCTTGGTCATGACCTGCCAGTGGTCCTCGATCCGGAGTGCGTCGTTGCCGATCAGCAGCTCGGAGAGCTGGTCGACGGCGGTGCGCACCGTTTCGCTGCGGCCCTCGCAGCTTGCCTCGCCCCAGCCGACGATCCCGCTGTCGGTTTCGATCCGGACGAAGAGCCAGCGCGGCGCGACGAGGAAGGTTTCAATCCTGCTGATGCGTGTCATGTGCTGCCTAGCCCTTGGTCGCACCGGCGGTCAGACCGGAGACGATGTACTTCTGCGTGAAGAGCGCAATGATCATGATCGGGATGGTGACCACCGTGGCGGCCGCCATCAGCCCGCCCCAGTCGATGCTGGCGTAGGAGACGAAGTCGAAGATCGCCACCGGCAGGGTCTTGGTCTTGGAGCCGGAGAGCACCAGGGCGAACATGAAGTTGTTCCACGAGAAGATGAAGGACAGGATGCCGGCGGTGGCGATACCGGAGACGGACAGCGGCAGCGTGATGCGGCGGAACGCGCCGATCGGGGTGAGGCCGTCAACCTGGGCCGATTCCTCCAGCTCCAGCGGCAGCGAATCGAAGTAGCTCATCATGATGTAGACGATCAGCGGCAGCGCGACGAACATGTGGCTGAGGATCAGCACCTCGAAGCCGCCCACCATCTTCAGGTTGGAGAAGACGTAGTACCAGGGCACCAGCAGCGAGACGCCCGGGATGACGCGGGCCATCAGGACCACCAGGGCCGAGCGGTGCATGGTGAAGCGGCTCATCGCGTAGGCCGCCGGGACGCCGAGGACCAGCGACAGTGCGGTGGAGACGAACGCCACCCAGAAGCTGTTGAAGATGAAGACGAAGTAGTTGTTCCGCTGCAGCACGTTGGCGTAGTTCTCGCCAGTGGGAGTGAAGACGAACGACTTGGCCGTGTCGTAAATGTCCACGTTGGTCTTGAAGGACGCCAGCAGCATCCAGATCAGCGGCGCGACCAGGAACAGCACCACCGCGACCAGGGCGGCAACACGGAACACCTTGTAGGCGCGGGTGGCCAGCGGCTTGCGGCGGCGCGGGGCCGGTGCCTGCCGGGCGGCTGCGGTCCGGGATTGGGTGTCTTGGGTCTGGACGGTCATTTGCTTACCGCTTTCTTGCGCATGGTCAGCAGCCACATGGTGCCGATGATGATCATGAAGAACAGGATCAGCACCGCGGAGGAGAGCCCGTACTGGTTGTAGTCAAAGCTCAGGCCGTAGGCGTAGACGTTGAGGGTCTCCACCTCGTGGAAGGAGCCGCCGCCCTTGCCCTTGGTGGCGTAGAGGATGTCGAAGGTCTTCAGGGCGTCGATGCCGCGCAGCAGGATGGCGACGATTACCGTCGGCATCATCAGCGGCAGGGTGATGAAGAAGAAGCGCTGGGCGGCGTTGGCGCCGTCCATCCGGGCAGCCTCGTCCGGTTCCTCGGAGAGCGAGGTCAGGCCGGCAAGCAGGATCAACACGACCATCGGGGTCCACTGCCAGATGTCCATGAAGATCGTGGTGCCCAGGGCGGTGTCCTGGCCGGACAGCCACGGCTGCGGCGGGATGCCGATCATGCCGAGCAGCTGGTTGACGAAGCCGATGTTCGGGTCGAAGATCAGCCGCCACATCATGCCGACGGCCACCGGGGTGGCGACAAGCGGCAGCAGGATGGCGACCCGCACCCATTTTTCGCCGCGGAAGGGCCGCCACAGCAGCAGGGCGATGCCCATGCCCAGAACGACCTCGCAGACCAGGGCGACGCCGGTGAAGGACAGCGTGCGGCCGACGGCGGGCCAGAACCGTTCGACGTCGGAGAGTACCGTCACGTAGTTCTCCAGGCCGATGAACTCGGATGCGGCGCGGACCGACCCCTGCGAGTCCGTCAGGCTCAGGTACAGCGTCCAGGCCAGCGGAAAGATGATCAGGACGCCCACGAAGATCATGGCGGGCGCGGCGAAAAGCCACTTGCGGTGCCGGTTGGCCCAGGCGGAGAAGTTCTCCCCCGGGCCGGGCGTGCGGGCCGCGCTGCGGCCGGCGCCGCGGGTGGTGCCGCCGCGGGAGGTGTTCAGTACAGACATGGTTCACCTAAGGAGTTGGGGGTGAAGTGAAGAGCGTTGCCGCGGCGGGACGGCGGCTGGGCAGCCGTCCCGCCGGGCAGTGTTGCGTCAGGCAGTTTGCGTCACAGTTTGTGACGCAGTTTGCGAAGCAGTTGCGTCAGGCGCGGTGCGCCGGAGCGCTACTTCTTTTCGCTGTCCAGGAACTTCTGGAAGGCGTCGTTGGCGGTGTCAGCCGCTGCCGAGGCGTCGCCCCCGGTGATGGTGGCGACGATCGGGGCACCGACGATCTCGCGGGCCTTGCCCACGGTGACAACCTGGGGACGGTCGTGGCCCACACCGGCCTTGGCGCTGGCGGCGATGGCCTCGGCCAGGTCCTTCGGGTAGGTGGAGGTTCCGGCCGGGTCGGCCCAGACCGAGGCACGCGGACCGGGGACGCCGGCCTTCTGTGCTGCCAGCGTGCGTTCCTTGCTGGTGGCCCACTGGATGAACTTCCAGGCGTTGTCCTGGTTGCCGGACGCCTGGTTGACGGCCAGGCCCCACGACGGGATGTTGTACGGCTTGGAACCGGCGGGGCCGGCGGGCAGCTGGGCAAAGCCGACCTTGTCCGCGACCTTGGACTTGGCCGGATCGGTGGCGTTCTTGTAGAGCGAGTCCGCTTCGGTGTAGAAGGCGGCCTTGCCCTGGGTGAAGATTGCCATCGCCTCGGGCCAGCTCATGTCGGTGCTGACGTTCTTGGGGCCGTAGTTCTTGATCAGGCCGCCGTAGAAGGAGT
The DNA here is from genome assembly GCF_056397125.1 of Arthrobacter sp. 05N425. Lineage (NCBI taxonomy): Bacteria > Bacillati > Actinomycetota > Actinomycetes > Micrococcales > Micrococcaceae > Arthrobacter > Arthrobacter sp. 05N425. Next base: position 242,111 of record NZ_JBFTMU010000002.1, on the reverse strand, counting down.
AGGCCTTCTTCGCTGCGTCACTGCCGACGGCGGACTTGCCGTCGGCGTCGGTGAAGTCACCGCCGAAGCTGTAGAGGAAGCTGGAGAACTGGGTCACGGCCGCGGACTTGCCGGTGCGGGCCACGAAGCCGGCGGTGTCCGGGTTGGCGGCGGCGATCTTCTTGGCGGCGGCCTCGAGCTCGTCCATGGTCTTGGGGACCTGGATGCCGGCGGCCTGCAGCAGGTCCTTGCGGTAGTAAAGGACTTCGCGTTCGGTGATGATCGGGACGCCGACGACCTTGCCGTCCACCGTGGTGGCCTTGACGGGTCCTTCCTGGTAGTCCTTCCAGTCCCAGTTCGCGTCCGAGGAGACCTTGGACGTCAGGTCAGCGAGGTAGCCGTTCTTGGCGAACGCCTTGCCCTCCTGCAGCGGACGGTACATCATCACGTCGATCTCGTCGCTGCCGGCGTTGAGCTTGACGTTGTACTGGTCCGAAAGCTGGTCTTCGCCGAGCTGGGTGAGTTCGACCTTGAGGCCGGTCGCCTTTTCGAATTCCGGAATGGCGGCCTTGATGCCCTCGGTCCATACGTGGTTGGCCAGCGTGACCCGGACCGTGCCGGCGGCCTTGGCGTCGCCGCCACCGCCGCCGCAGGCGGTCAGCCCGAGCGACAGCGCCGCGGCTACGGCCGCGTACTTCACAATTGAACGTCGCTTCATTACGACTCCCTTGTCTTCAGGGCCGGATCAGGCTCCAGCCACCCGCGGATGCATCTTTACATCTGCTCTGGAGCGATCTTAGAGAAATAAAGCAGACTTAAACAACCCCTTGCGCCCACCCGTATGATTTATTCATGCAAACCCCAAAGGCGGAGTCTTCAGCAGACCTGCACTCCGTGCTCGTCCAGACCCTGGGGCTCGCTATTGCCGAGGGGAGCCTGGCGCCGCACTCGATCCTCCGCCTGGACGAGCTGGAGGCGCAGCACAGCGTGTCGCGCTCGGTGGTGCGGGAGGCCACCCGGGTGCTCTCCTCGATGGGCATGCTGGAATCCCGGCGCCGGCTGGGCACGGTGGTGCAGCCGGAGGAGTCCTGGAACCTCTACGACCCGCAGGTGATCCGCTGGCGGCTGGCCTCATCCAGGCGGGTGGACCAGTTGCGGGCGCTGAACGAACTCCGCGGCGCGATCGAGCCGCAGGCGGCCCGACTGGCGGCCGAACGGGCCTCCTGGGACACCGGCAGCGATCTCGTCGCCCAGGCCGCGCGGCTCTGGGCGGCCGGGCAGCGCGGGAACCAGGACGAGTTCCTGCGGCTCGACATCGAGTTCCATGCCTCCGTGCTCCGGGCCTCGGGCAACCCGATGTTTTCGCAGCTGCACAACTTGGTTGCCGAGGTCCTCACCGGCCGCACCGAGCACGGCCTGATGCCGCACCTGCCCCAGCACGAGGCGCTCCAGCTGCACGTGGACGTGGCCAGCGCCATCCAGCGCGGCGAGATGGACACCGCGCACGCGGCGATGCGCCGGATCGTGGAGCAGTCCACCGAGGAGATCGGCGACATCTGGTCCAGCCACCAGGGCGGTCCGGCCTAAGAACCACGACGCGGGGTCAGATACGGCCCATGTTGGGCCCCGGGATGGGCCGTATCTGACCCCGCGTTGTTCCCTAGCGGCCGCCCTCGAGCTTTCGGCTGCGCTGCTCCTGGGCCATGGGCCCGTACGGATAGACGCCGACGCGGGGCTGGCTGACCTCGGTCAGCCGATCCGTCTCAGCGTCGGTAAGCCGGAGGTCCGCTGCCGCCAGGTTGTCCGCGAGCTGCTCGGTGCTCCGCGCCCCCAGGATCACCGAGGTGACCGCCGGCCGGTCCGCCAGCCACGTGAGCGCCACCTGGGATGGGCTCACGCCGTGCCGCCCCGCCGTTTCCTGCACCTCGGCAATGACGTCCCAGGTCCGCGGGTCACCGTTGCGGGCCTCCCACGCCTCCATCCCGCGTTTGGGATTTTCGCCGAGCCGGGTGGCGCCGGCGGGCGGCTGGTCGCGTTTGTATTTGCCGGACAGCCAGCCGCCGCCCAAAGGCGACCAGGGCAGCAGGCCGATGCCGGCGTCGAGCGCTGCCGGGACGATTTCCGACTCGATCTCACGGACCAGCAGGCTGTACTGCGGCTGCAGTGTCACGGGCGCGCTCCAGCCCTGGGCCCTGGCCACGTGGACGGCCTTGGTCAGCTGCCAGCCCAGGAAGTTGGAGAAGCCGTAGTAGGCGATCTTGCCGCTGCTGACGGCGTCGTGCAGGAACCGGAGGGTCTCCTCCAGCGGGGTCACCGGATCCCACGCGTGCAGCTGGTAAAGGTCGATCTGCTCGACGCCGAGCCGGCGCAGCGAGTCATCCAACGCCCGGGCCAGGTGACGGCGGGAGGTCCCGACGTCGTTGGGTGCCTGGCCCATCGGGAAGCGTCCCTTCGTCGCCACGACGGCCCGGTCCCGGAGCTCGGGCCGTTCGGACAGCCACCGGCCGATGATTTCCTCCGACACCCCCGAGCTGTAAACGTCGGCAGTGTCGATGAAGTTGCCGCCGGCCTCGAAGTAGGCGTCCAGGATGGCGCGGGACTGCTCCTCGCTGGCCTCGGCGCCGAAGGTCATGGTGCCCAGCGCATAGTTGGAGACAACGGCGCCGCTGTTGCCCAGGGTGCGGTATTGCATGGAACTCCTCAGTGGTCGGTGGGGGTCAGGCCGCGCTTCAGTCCTCGGTGGGCGTGGTGCGCAGCGAGTGGTAGTTCCGCCAGCTGTGCTCCGGGGCGTAGCCCAGGAGCCGTTTGGCCTTGTCGATCGAGAGCATCGTCTCGTGCTCGCCGAGTTCCTTGACCACCTTGACGTTGGGGAACACCTCGGCGGCCAACTCGCTGCTGGGGCGGCTCATCACGGTGTCCTCGTTGGCGATGATGAAGGCCTCGAAGCCCGGCTTGCCGTGCTCCAGCGCCCGAGCCACGGCCTGCGCGCCGTCGCGGCCATCAATGTAGCCCCAGAGGTTCCATTTGCGCAGCGAGGCATCGGCGTCGAACGACGGGAACTCCTCGTAGTCCTCCGGGTCCATCACGTTGGAGAACCGCAGGCCGGTAATGCTCAGCGTGGGGTCCCAGCGGGTCAGCTGGATCGCCATCTGCTCTTCGAGGTGCTTGACCAGCGAGTAGGTGCTTTCCGGCCGGGCCGGGTATTCCTCGTCCACCGGGATGTAGGGAGGGTCGACGTCGAACGGCAGTCCCAGCACCGTCTCGCTGGAGGCGTAGACAATCTTCTTGATGCCGGCCCGGCGCGCGGCCTGGAACACGTTGTAGGTGGCCTGCATGTTGTTCTCGAAGGTCGCGGCGTCGGGAGCGAGGCCCGGGGCCGGGATGGCGGCCAGGTGCACGATTGCGTCGAAGCCTTCATGCCGGTCATCCAGGCCGAGGATGACGTCGACGACCTGCCCGTAGTTGCGCAGGTCCACGCGGGTGAATCCGTGCTCCCGCTCGCCCGCCTGGTCCAGGTTGGTTACCTGGTGGCCGTCGTCGGTGAGCCTGCGGACCACGTTCCTGCCGAGCTTTCCGCTTCCTCCGGTAACTGCAATTCTCATCAAGGTCTCCTCGGTCGTCGGGGCGGCTGCCGTCCCCCCCACCCTAGATCGGACGGCGTCCCCGGTGCACGCCGCACCCGCCGGGGCGCGCCGCCGCGGTGACCTTTGGCCCTAGGCACTGCCGCGGTGACGGGGCAGGGTGGGTGCCATGAGCGGAGATCAGCGGATAGTCGTGGGCGTGGACGGCTCCGAGTTTTCAACGACGGCACTCCGGCTCGCCGGGCGCATGGCCACCAGCCTGAACGCCCCGCTGGAGGTCATCACGTGCCTGGGCACCTCGGATTTCTTCCTCGCGTCCCACCTGCCGGAAGAACGCACCGCCTCGCCAGGCGAGCTCGAGGAGACCGCCAAGCGCCTGGTGGAACAGTCGCTGGAACGGGCCTTCGGCAACTCCCGCCCGGAGCAGCTGAGCCGGCAGATCAAGTTCGGGCCGCCAGCCAAGGTGCTGATCGAGGAGAGCAAGGACGCGCAACTGCTTGTGGTGGGACGGCGCGGCCAGGGCGGCTTCCTCGCCCAGGTGATGGGGTCGGTCAGCGGCGCCTGTGCGGCCCACGCCCATTGCCCGGTGCTGGTGGTCGGCCAGGAGGCCGGCGAAGGCCAGCCGACCGAATGAACGCAGGCCGCACGGCTGCGCCCCGCTTGCCCGCCCGGTTGAAAGGGCCGCTCGCGGCGCTGGCTGCCGCGGCGGCGGCCGCAGGCTACGTGCTCGCCGTACGGCCCCGCCTGCTGCACTGGGGAGCGACCGCCCAGGAAGCGGCCGGCCCCCTGCCGGGCGATGAACTGGTACCCACCGCGCGCCTGCAAAGCACACGGGCCGTCAACATCGCCGCGCTGCCCGCCGTGGTGTGGCCGTGGCTCGTCCAGCTGGGGTCCGGCCGCGGCGGGATGTACAGCTATGACGCCCTGGAGAATGCGGTGGGGCTGGGCATGCACAGTGCGGATCGGATCCTGCCCGAATTTCAACAGCTCTCTGTCGGAGACACCATTCCGCTCGCCCCCGGCGCCGGCATCCCGGTCCGGCGGCTCGAACCGGGGGCGGTGCTGGCCCTGGGCGGCACCATGGATCCGCGCACCGGGCACATCACCGGGCACATCACAGATCACATCACCGGGCATCCCGCGGCGGAGGGACGCCGCCTGACCGGACCTCGCCTGGAACTGGGCTGGACCTTCGTGCTGCAGCCGCTCGGTGCCCGCAGCACCCGGTTGCTCTCGCGGACCCGCTATGACTACTCGCCGCTGCCGCTGGGCATCCCGCTGCGCGTCGTGCTTGAACCGCTGCAGTTCCTGATGGAGCGCCGGATGCTGCTGGGAATCCGCTCCCGCGTGGAGCGGCGCCGGCCCCGCAGCAGGCGCCGCCGGGGAGGGCCGCGGTGAAATCGGCAAGGACCAGCATTCTCGCCGGCATTGTCCTGATGACGGTCGGTGTGCTGTGGCTGCTGGATGTGCTCGGCATCGTCGAGAGCGCCGCCTATCTGGCGCCGCTGATCTTCGCCGCGGTGGGCGTGCTGTTCCTCTCGATCTTCCTCCGGGGCCGGGAGAACTGGTGGGCGGCAATCCCCGGCTCGGTGTTCCTGGGCCTGGCCGCGGTCATCACCGCCACGCAACTCACGGACGGCCGCGCGGGCGGCGCCTTCCTTTTCCTGTTCATGGCGGCCGGATTCGCCGCGGTCTATCTGCGCGAACGGGCCAACTGGTGGGCCCTGATCCCGTGCKGGGTGATGTTCACGCTGGCCATCGTCGTGGCCCTACCGCAGGAACTGCAGGGCACACCTGTGGCCGCCGTCCTGTTCCTCGGGCTGGCGGCCACCTTCGGGCTGCTTTCCCTGGTTCCGGTCCGGACCCCAGACCACACCGGCCGGATGAAGTGGCCCCTGGTCCCGGCGGCAGTCCTCGCCGTGCTTGGCGTGGCCTTCGCTCTGCAGGCGACGGCCGTGCTCATCGCCGTGGACTTCGCCCTCCCGGCCGCCATGATCCTGGCCGGGATCGCCTTGCTGGTGTACGCGTTCCGCGCCCGCCACAACGGGCAGCACAAGACCCACGGCGCCTAGGAGCTCCTTCCTCCGGCCCCGTTGACCTTTCATGGCCGGATCCACGTCCGGACGACTAGGATAATCAGCATGCTTATTAAGCACCCAGAGTTACCGTAACCAGGGAAGGCATAACCATGAGCACGTACCATCCGGAAAATGACCCGGCCAACCCCGATCCGCCAAAACCGGGTGGCGGTTCCGCGCGTCCACAGAGCGTGCCGAACGCGGCGCAGCGCGGCGATCAGGAGCCCCAGGCCGCCGACCAGGGAGCTTCGCCCAATCCCGATCCACTCAGCGGCAAGATTACCGGGCTGGAGCCGGGCGGTGGTGTCCCGCCGGGTGAAACGCCGCCGGCGGAGGGCTCGATGAGCCGCGACCAAGGCCACAGCGAGTAACGCACCCTAACGGGACTGACCGAGGCGTTCCCGCCCGGTTGTTGGCGGCCCGGGCCCCACACGGGCCGCGGTTCCGCGCGGGGGCCGGGCTTCCCCCGGCTGCGGACCGGATGAACCGGGCAGGAACGTCGCCGGCGTCGGACTAGCCGCGGCCGGCACCCACCTAGGCGTCCGCCGACAGCTGGGCCAGGGCGGCACGGAGCCGGGCGCCGGCGTCGTCCGCCACCTCACGGACCGCGGGGCTGTCGCTGAGTTGCACCATGGTCTGGGGATCGATCACGTCCACCGTCGTATCGGCGGCGCCCGGGCCGCGCCGGACCACCACATTGCACGGCAGCAGGGCGCCCATTTCCGGTTCGGCCGCCAGGGCGCGGCTTGCCAGCTGCGGGTTGCAGGCCCCGAGGATCACGTAGTCGCCCAGGGCCTGCGCGGCGTCCTCCCCAAGCTTGGCGGCAAAGGTGTCGCGCACGTTGATCTCGGAGAGGATCCCAAAGCCTTGGCCCGCGAGGGCGGCCCGGGTCTTCTCGACGGCGTCCGCCCAGCTCAGCGGCAGGACGGCGGTGTAGGTATAGCTCATGGCTCACTCCTGGCTGGTGGGGTCGGTTCGGACACGGGCAGGAGGTACTTGGCGAACCAGTCCCTGGCCAGGATGGCCGCCGCGGCCAGCGTGCCGGGCTCCTCGAACAGGTGCGTGGCGCCCTGGACCACGGCCAGCTGATTGGGGCACCGCATCATGGCTTTGGCCTTGCGGTTGAGTTCAAGCACCTCATAGTCGAAGCTGCCCACGATCAGCAGCGTCGGCGCGCGGACGGCGGAAAGCCTCGGGCCGGCCAGGTCGGGACGGCCGCCGCGGGAAACGACGGCGGCGATCCGTGCGGAGGGTTCGGAGGCGGACCACAGCGCGGCGCCCGCCCCGGTACTCGCCCCGAAATATCCGACGGCGCAGGAGGCGGTGTCCTCGCGGGTGGCGAGCCAGTCGGTGGCCGAGGACAGCCGGCGCGCCAGCAACTCGATGTCGAAGACGTTGGCGCGGTTGCGCTCCTCCCCCGGCGTGAGCAGGTCGAGCAGCAGGGTGCCCAGCCCGGCGCGCTGGAGCAGGCTGGCCACGAAGCGGTTCCGCGGGCTGTGCCGGCTGCTGCCGCTCCCGTGGGCGAACACCACCACAGCGCGGGCCGGCACGGGCAGGTGCAGATGGCCCTGCAGCCGGACACCCCGGGACGGGATCTCCACCTCTTCGTCGAATTCCACCGGGTCCTCGGAGACCGCCGTCGTCCCGGCCGGACGCGGCGAGTCCTTAAGGCGCCGGGCGGCGGCGTCGAGCAGCTGGATCACCTCGTCGTCCTCGGTGGGCGAGAAGTCGCGGTAGTGGTATCCGACGGCGGCGAAGTGCCGGGGAGTGGCCAGGCAGACCACCTCGTCGGGTTCGCTCAGGCTCGCCAGGGTGTCCGCCGGGGCGACGGGCACGGCCAGGATCACCCGGGCGGCGCCCAGTTTGCGGGCGATGCGGCAGGCGACCCGGGCAGTGGAGCCGGTGGCGATTCCGTCGTCGACGATCACCGCGATGCGGCCGGTCAGGTCCTGGCGCGCGCGCCCCTTCCGGAACCGCGCCACCCGGTTCTCCAGCACGGCCCGTTCGCGGTTCTCGACTGCCTGCAGCTCCTGCTCGCTCACCCTTGCCTGGGCCAGCACATGCTCTTCCAGCACCCTCGCGCCGCCCTCCCCGATCGCCCCCATGGCAAGTTCCGGCTGGTAGGGCAGTCCGAGCTTCCGGACCACAATCACGTCCAGCGGTGCGTCCAGGGCCGCGGCCACCTCGAAGGCGACCGGGACGCCGCCGCGGGGCAGGCCGAGGACCACAATGTCCTTGCCGCGCAGATCCGCGAGCCGCCGCCCCAGTTGCCGCCCGGCATCAACCCTGTCTTCAAAAATGCTCATTGTCTTGGCTTTCCAATCGGGCGCCGGCCGCCGGGCTCATCCGGCGCTGCGCTCCGCAGGCCGGGCATCGGACCAAGTTGGCCGTTTCATCCCACTATCCGTCAGGAGTTCCCGGGATGTGAGGGCCCTTGTACCCGGTTTCGTTTGCGCCGGACCGGCCGTCCCCGGCGGGGTGCCAGCGGGGCCCTGCGTGCGTGACGGGTGGCCCGTTCCGTGGTGCTGAAGCGTGCGGCGCGGCGCGCCACATGGTGGTCCTTGCCCCGGCGCCGGACCCTTGGCAGCACCGGAGCGGCCGGTTGCTGCGCCGCCCGGGAGAAGAACCACTGCTTGGCCAGCTCCACCAGCACCAGGTACACCACGGTCATGCCCAGCAGGGCCAGGAAGAACGGAACCGGCAGCGGATCGAAGCCCAGGACCGCCGCCAGCGGGGACAGCGGAAGGAAGACCCCCAGGGCCACCACGCCCAGCGACGCGCCGAGCAGTCCGAGCGACGGCCGGCTGCGCAGGAAGGGCACCCGGCGGGTCCGGATCGCAAAGATGATCAGCGTCTGGGTCGCGATCGACTCGATGAACCAGCCGGCCCGGAACTCCCCCGGCACCGCATCGAAGACAAAGAGCATAAGGGCGAACGTCGCGAAGTCGAACACCGAGCTGATCGGGCCAAAGAGGAACATGAAGCGCCGGATGAAGGATATGTTCCAGTGCGCCGGTGCCAGCAGCTGCTCCTTGTCCACCCGGTCCCCCGGGATGGCCAGCTGGCCGGTGTCGTAGAGCAGGTTGTTGAGCAGGATCTGCCCCGGCAGCATCGGCAGGAAGCTCAGCACCACGGAGGCCGTTGCGGCGCTGAACATGTTGCCGAAGTTGCTGGAGGTGCCCATCAGCACGTACTTGATGGTGTTGGCGAAGATCCGCCGGCCTTCCATGACGCCGTCGGCCAGCACGCCGAGGTCCTTGTCCAGCAGCACGACGTCGGCGGCGTCCTTGGCGACGTCGGTGGCGCTGTCCACGGAGACGCCGATGTCGGCCTGGTGCAGCGCGAGCGCATCGTTGACGCCGTCGCCCATGAACCCGACCGCGCCGCCGCTCTGGCGCAGCAGCCGGATAATCCGGGCCTTCTGCTCCGGCGAGACGCGGGCGAAAATGCTGGCCTCGCGGGCCGCCGCGCTCAACTCCGGGTCGGACATCGCCTCCGCCTCGGCGCCGGTAATGGTCCCGCCGGAGAGCACACCGAGTTCGTCGCAGACCCGCTCGGCCACCTTCGCGTTGTCCCCGGTGGCAATCTTGACCGTAATTCCCAGCGCCTCCAGCCGGTCCAGGGACTCCCGCGCATTCGCCTTGGGCCGGTCGAGGAAGACCAGGAAGCCGGCCAGGACCAGGTCCTTCTCGTCAGCCGGTGACATGTCCTCCATGCCGGCGGCGTCCCGGGTGGCCACGGCCACCACGCGCGAACCGGCGTCGAACTGTTCGTCCAGCAGGGCCTGCACCTTGGCGGGCGTGGCGCCGCACAGGGCCAGGACGTCCTCCGGCGAGCCCTTGGTGATGATCCGGGCGGGGCCGCCGGCCTCGCGGACCAGCACGCTGGTCCGCCGGCGCTGGTGGTCAAAGTCGATCACGTCGAGCCGCTCATAGCGCGAAGGTTCGAACGCCGCCGCCTGCGGGGACTGCCAGAGCGCGGCGTCCAGCGGGTTTTGCCCGACGACGGACCGTTTCGCCTCCGCGTAGTCCGCCTCGGTGGCCAGCAGCCCCAGGCTGAACAGCTTATCCGCGGACACGCCGGCCGCCACCGGCAGGGCCGCCGTGAAGCTGATCCTGCCCTCCGTCAGGGTTCCGGTCTTGTCCGTGACCAGGATGTCCATGTCGCCGAGGTCCTCGATGCAGACCAGCCGCTTGACCAGCACTTTGCGTTTGGCCAGCTGGCGGGTGCCGGTGGCCAGGCTCGTGCTGACGACGGCGGGCAGCAGCTGCGGGGTGATTCCCACGGCGATGGCCAGGGAGAACAGCAGCGACTCGATCACCGGCCGCTGCAGCAGCAGGTTGGCGATGAAGATGAGCGAAGTCAGTGCGATGGCCACCTGCAGCAGCAGGAAGGAGAACCGCTTGAGCCCGAGCTGGAATTCGGTCTGCGGCTGCCGGTCGCCCAGGCCGAGCGCAATCCGGCCGAACTCCGCCCGGCCGCCGGTCGCCACCACCACCCCGGTGCAGCTGCCGGACTGGATCACGGTGCCCATGAACAAGCAGGACGTCAGGTCCCCCAGGGCGACGCCGCCGGCCACCGGCGCGGGATCCTTGCCCACCGGCAGCGACTCCCCGGTCAGGATGCTTTCGTCGCAGAGCAGGTCCTTGACCGTCAGCAGGCGCAGGTCGGCCGGGATGATTGCGCCCAGGCCCAGCTGCACGACGTCGCCGGGCACCAGGGCGGTCACGTCCACCTCGCGCGCGGTGCCGTCGCGGAGCACGACGGCGGTGTGCGTGACCCGTGAATGCAGCGCCTCCGCGGCGCGCTCGGCCCGGAATTCGTTGCTGAAGCCCAGGCCCACACTGACAAGCAGGATCACGCCGATGACGATCGAGTTGGTGGCGTCCCCCAGGAAGAGCGAGAGCCCGGCGGTGACGAGCAGCAGGATCAGGATGGGGCTGCGGAATTGCCGGCCCAGCACGGACCAGCCACTTGCCTCATGCGTGCGGACCGCATTCGGCCCCAGCACGGCAAGCCGCTCCGCCGCTTCCGCTTCGCTTAGGCCACCCGCAGCTGAATCCAGCCGGGCGAGCACTGTGCCCGCCTCGGTGCCGGCGGCGTCCGCGATGGTAAGCGGCGGGGAGGCGGACTCCCTGGTTTCGAGCTGTGACATACAGAATCCGTCCGACTACCTCGAGATACCGCTAAGACTACGTCGGGAGCCGCCGGGAGTCATTTGGGTCGGGAAAGGCTCGCGGCCGGGCTGTCGGCCCCGCGGCGAATCCGCCGAAAGGATCCGGCGAATGTCCCGGCAAAACGGCTGCAAAGTCCTGTATATAATTTTTCCCGGTACGGTTTAGCAGAAGGCCGTTGGATAGTTCTTCGATCCGGCTTCGCTGCCGCTACCACCGCCCTCTTTCGCTGCTGTGGTGCGTCCCGCCTCGCCGGCTCGATTCGACCCGAGCGAAACGGCATCAAGGAATAGTGGTAAGCGAGTCAACCGCAACATCGATCAACCAGCACTTGCATCAGCTCGTGTTGAACAGCGCCGACGTGGAGGAATTCCTCGGCGAATTAGCCCGCGTCTCGGCGCGCAGCCTTTCCGAGCCCGGCGACGAAGTCCTGTGTGGAATTACGCTGCTCCGGCAACGGAAAGCCGCCACCGTGGCCAGCAGCAGTACGGCTGCGCAGGCCATGGACGAAATCCAGTACGGCTTCAGCGACGGCCCCTGCGTGACGGCCTCCCGCGAACAGGAAACGGTATACATTGCCGACCTCGACGACGACACGCGCTGGCCGCAGTGCGCCGCCATGGTCCGGGAGCACGGCATGCGCTCCATCCTCGCCGTACCGTTCCTGCTCGACGGCGAAACCCGCGCCGCGCTGAACCTGTATTCACACCGTCCCCACCGCTTTGACGAACGCGCCCAGGAGCTGGCGAGCATCTTCGTGCGACAAACGACCATGGCTCTGGGGCTGGCAGTGCGTTTCGCGCACTTCAGCGAGACGGCCGACAACCTCAAGGCGACGCTGGAGACGCGCACCGCGATCGACGTCGCGGTCGGCATCATCATGGCGCAGAACCGGTGCAGCCAGGCCGAGGCCTTCGAGCTGCTAAAGACCGCATCAAGCACCCGCAACGTCAAGCTTCACGCCGTCGCCTCCGCCATCGTGGACGGTCTGGGCCAGGGCCCGACGCGGACCCACTTCGAGGACTAGGCACCGGACCCCTCACACCGGGGCCGGTGCGCCCGCTTCTGCCAGCACGGTGCGGATGGTGTCCTCGTCGGCAAGGATCCGGAAATGGCCGCCGGTATCCAGCTGGACGTTCCGCGCTCCGGGAAGCACGCTGCCCTCCGGGATGTGCGGATCGAAGAGGCCGTAGACGGAGGTGATGCGTTCGTTGACGCTCTGCTCGCGGGACAGCTGCAAGGTGACGGCGTTGCGCGGCGACAACGCCCGCAGGCTCGGCAACAGCATGTAGCTTGCGTATCGGGAACCCAAGAACGGGGAGCACACCGCCACCATCCGGGTGATGCGCCGTGTCTGGTCCAGCGACATCATCGTGTACTTGCCGATCAGCCCGCCCTTGCTGTGCGCCACAATCATCGTGTCCCTGAGGTCCCTCTGGTGGAGGTAGTCGGCGATCAGTGCCGCCGCCTTCGGTACCGCGAGCCGGTTGCGCTGCAGCACGGTCACCACGTGCACCGGGTGCCCTGCCTCGTGCAGCTCCCGGATCAGCGGAAGCATAAAGCGCCAGTCCTCGTAGATGCCGGGGATGACGACGACGGGCCGTCCGGTGCCGCTGAGGAATTCGTCGGGACTGACGCGGGATACCGCACTGCGCAGCTGCCGGCCGACGGCGTAGGCATAGTCCCGGGCCCACCAGCCGGCGATCTGGACGAGCGTGCTCACGCGGTGAATCCTTGCGGCGCTTCGCTTTCATCAGCTGCGATGCCGGCGAAGGCAAGGATGGAGCCGGCAACCTCGACGGCACGGTTGTGCTGGACCACGTGCCCGGTTCCTGGGATCTCTTCGAACTGTCCGGTGGCCGCCCGTCCGGCAAGCCGGCGGCACCAGTCCACCGGGGCCACCGGGTCGTTCGCGCCCCGCAGCACGAGGACGGGGGCGCTCACCGCGCCGATCCGCTCCTCGAGGCGGTAGTCCATCATGATCCGCAGGTTCTTCAGGTACCAGACCGGTCCGCAGCGGAGATAGTCGGTGAAAACCAAGGCGTTGGAGGACGGGCTCTCGAAGAACAGGCAGTCCCGGCCCAGTGCCAGGGCCTGCTGCGCTACGGTCGGCCGCTTGTCATTGACCACCGGACCCATCAGCACCACATGGGGTATCCGCTGCGGCTGCTGCAGGGCGGCTTCCACCGCGAACTGGGTCCCCATCGAGTGCCCCACCACCACGAACTCCAGCACTCCCAGCTGCTCGAGCGCGCCCAGGAGGTAGGTGGCCTGCTCCGCAACGGTGAGCGTGTGCTCCGGCGTGGGCGTGGCCCCGAAGCCCGGCAAGTCGATCGAGAACGTGTCAACGGAGTCAGCCAGCAGCCCGTGCAGGCGGCGCAGGTAGCGGTGTGAGGCCCCGATCCCGTGGAGGAGTACGACGGCGGGTGCAGCCGCCTGCGTTCCGGCCGGCCGCCGGGAGGCAAAGACGTGGCCCAGATGGCCAGCGGCCTCGACCTCGATCCGCACGGGCGTGCTCATGGTGGGTCTCGTTTCTGTTCAGTGTCTAGTAAGCATACTGACAGACTCTCGCTGGCCCCGGGCGCCCCGGACCCATTTCGACGGTTCCCTGCGGGTCCGTACCGCGGAAACGTCGTGTGCGCAGGGAACCGTCGAAACGGCGAAACGGCGAAACGGAGGCTGGCGCCGCTAGCTGGGCGCCGGACCGAGGGGCTGTTCGGTGCTTTCCCGCTCCGGGGCAGCCTCCTTGAGCTCGACGAAGATTGTGTGGGTCTCGGTGTCGCCGGTGTTCTCGCCCGAGTGGGACTGCGCGGGCAGCCAGCGCGCCAGCCCTGAGGGAAGTTCGACGTCGACCTCCCGGCCGTGGGCGGAGAGCCGGCGGCGGAAGCTGCTGAGCGTGATCATCACGCTGTCGGGATGAGAATGCTCGACGGTATTTTCCCCGGGCTGGTCCGTGTACTCCAGCACGCGCACCCGTTCATTCTCGAATACCACCCGGTACAAGCCCGGGTTCGTTGCCACCGGATCCTGGTCCATGGCCAGACTCTAGTCCCGGCGGAAGTCGCGCGCCAGAGCGTACTGCGGCCGGCTGTACTAGGGCATGCCTCCACTGTAGTTTGGTGTGACCATCCGGGGGTGAAACCCACGGACCCACCATCGGAGGAACGCATGAGCAACAAGCCAGTCGAGCCCGAGGACATCGTGAATGACGGTGTGGAGGGCGCCCAGAAGCCCGTCCCGCGCGAAGGTAGCGGCATTGACACTCCCCAGACGGCGGCGGGCGCTCCGGAATCCGGCACGTCCGGAACGCACGCACCGGGCAAGAGCGACTCGCAGACGGTGCCTGGACCGGCAGAGGAAGACGACGAAAAGACAGCGGACGACCGCGGCCTCACCACCGACACCACGCCGGACTGAGCAGCCGCCGCCGGCCGGCCTAGCTGGCGGCCGGCGCGATGTTGACGAGCCAGTCCACTCCGAACTTGTCCTTGCACATGCCGAAGGTGTCTCCCCACGGGGCCTTCTCCAGCGGCATCGTCACGGTGCCGCCATCTGACAGCTTGTCCCAGTAGCCGCGCAATTCAGCCTCGTCGGTGCCGCTGAGGGACACCGAGAAGTTGTTGCCGGGGGTGTAGTCCATGCTGTTCGGGGTGTCGGCACCCATCAGCACCAGCCCCTTTTCGCCGGTCAGCATGGCGTGCATGATCTTGTCCTGCTCGGCAGGGTCCTCGCTGGCCTGGAATTCCGCGAAGGTGCTCATATTCAGCTCGCCGCCAAACACAGACTGGTAGAAGGTCATGGCCTCCCGCGCGTTGTCGCGGAAGCCAAGGTAAGGGTTAAGCGTGGTCATATCCGGGACTCCTTGGTAGCGGGTGGCGGCGGTGCGGGCGAAATCAACGCCCGCTCCGCCGCAGCGTACAGGCATATCCTGCCCGAAACCGTGCAGTCTTCATAGGGCCCGCCCGCCGCCAGGGAGCTGTCCCCGGCGGCGGCTCCCGTCGGAGGCCGCCTAGGCAGTCTGGCCGGCGTGCTCCCCTTCGGCGATTTCTTCGAGCAGCTTGTCGTTGAACGCCGGCAGATCGTCCGGGTTCCGGCTCGTCACGAGGCCCTGGTCCACCACCACCTCCTCATCCGTCCAGTTCGCGCCCGCGTTCTTCAGGTCGGTCTGAAGCGTGTGGTACGAGGTGAGGTTCCGACCGCTCACGACGCCGGCGTCGATCAGCAACCAGGGGCCGTGGCAGATCGAGGCCACCGGCTTGTGCTGTTCAAAGAAGCCGCGGGCGAAGGCTTGGGCACCTTTGTCGACGCGGAGGTGGTCGGCGTTTACGACGCCGCCGGGAATCACGAGGGCATGGAAGTCGGAGGCGTTGGCCTGGTCGACGGTCAGGTCGACGTCGAAGGTCTCACCCTTTTCCGTGCCGTCATAGCCCTGCAGCTTTCCGCTCTTGGGCGCCACCAGGGTGGGTTCGCCGCCCGCGTCCTTGACCGCGTTCCACGGGCTGGTCAGCTCGATCTGCTCGACGCCGTCCGTCAGCAGAAACGCGACCTTCTTGCCTGCGATGTTGTGTTCCGACATGTGTCCTCCTCTAGCCAGCGCGAGGGTCCAAGAGCCGTTCGGCCGTTCATGTCCCACGCGGAGAGATTGGTGCCTTACCCAGTCAACTCTAGGAAACAGGAAAATAATAAGCAAGCTGACTATGTGGTTGATTTGTTGTATTTCTATGGACTTCCCGTTGCTGCTGTGGCTATGGTGACGGAAGATGCCGAACTAATCGTCTCGACCTATGCGCCGCACCTGGGGGGTGTTGCACGTGTTGCACGAACGATCTTTCGGGCGCGCCCCGCGCCTGCTTCGACCCGTGTTGCTGGCCGGTGCAGCGACGGCGCTGTGGCTGGCACTTTCCGCAACAGCCGCCAGCGCAGAGACCGGCACGGACCTGGAAATTCCGGGGGGCCTGAACGCAGCATCTTCCTCTCCGTCTACCCCGCCGGAATCCGCGAGCAGGTCAGCGTCCCGAAGTGCCGGGGGCGACAGCTCTGGGCTGTTGTCCCCGGTTTTGGGGCAGGTCGCGGGCTCCGTTGAAAGGGTTATTGCCTCAATTCCCGCAGCGCCAGCGGTTGTTCCCGCGAGCACGGTGACCGACCTGGCTTCCCCCGCCGTCGAACTGGTGGACACCGGTGCCGCCGCCCTGGTGGGGACCATCATCCCCGTCGCGACCGAGGCGCTGCCCGCCACCGCTCCCGCGGTGGAGCCGCTGGGGGATGTGCTGACCGGCGCGCAGGCGCTCCCACTGCCTCCCGTCGCCTCTGCGCCGCCCGCCCCCGCGGGGCCGGAGGCCGCCCGACTTGACGCGACGCCTGCACGAACGGGCGGGGCCGCGACCTCGCACCCGAACGCCACCCGTGCCGACGCCGCAGCAGTCCCCACGCCGGCAGCAGTCCCCACGCCGGCAGCAGATGAGTACAGCCCCCCACAGTCAGGGACCCTCCCCGTGACGCCTGCAGTAGGCGGATCCGTCGCCCCACTTCAGCCGGGCGGCGACCTCGGCGGTGAGGAACTCCCTAGCGTTGTCCCCGGGGTGCCTGGTTCGGGGGCGGGCAGCAGCCAGTGTCCGTCCGGACCGAGTGCAGCCACCGTGACCACACCCTTCCATCTTCGACCGCCGCCCGGCGTGAGCGAGGCCACCAAACCGCTGCCCCAAGCTTCCAAACCGGCGTCTTTCGACCCCGGATCTTCTCCCGACTAGTTGGAGCCCCTCTGCCCCGCAACGGGCGGACCACGGCTCATCGGACTGCCCATTCAGTCCGCAACACCAACATCTTCAGGAGAAAACATCATGCATACGAACTTGCGCAGAGGGCTGCTTGGCACCCTCTTTGCCGGCGGCCTCCTGGCCCTCGGAACCTCCGTCGCCTGCGCGGCGGATACAACCTCCGGCGAAGACGGAACCCTGTCCGGCACGCAGGTCGCTTCACCTGTCACCGCACCGGTGACGCTCGGGGCGACGTCGATCGGGACCCTCGGCGACTCCGCCGCCACCACCGGCGGGACCACCGCACCGGCGCCGGCCAGCGCCGGCGGAAACACCACCTCCGGCGAAGACGGAACCCTGTCCGGCACCCAGGTCATCGCACCYGTCACCGCACCGGTGACGCTCGGGGCGACGTCGATCGGGATCCTCGGCGACTCCGCCGCCACCACCGRSGGGACCACCGGCGGGACCACCGCAGCGGCACCGGCCGACGCCGGCGGAAACACCACCTCCGGCGAAGACGGAACCCTGTCCGGCACCCAGGCCATCGCACCCGTCACCGCACCGGTGACGCTCGGAGCGGCGTCGATCGGGATCCTCGGCGACTCCGCCGCCACCACCGAGGGGACCACCGGAGGGACCACCGCACCGGCACCGGCCGACGCCGACGGAAACACCACCTCCGGCGAAGACGGGACCCTGTCCGGCACCCAGGTCATCGCCCCCGTCACCGCACCGGTGACGCTCGGGGCGGCCTCGATCGGGATCCTCGGCAACTCCGAGGCCTCTGCGGGAATCCCAACGGAGGCGGGAACTGAAGAAGCCGTCACGCCGCCGGGCTTGGACGCCGGAGGCGAAGCGGGAGGCAACGCGGACGGTTCCGGCGCCGCCGTCGGAATGCAGGGCACCCTCCCGACGGCGGAGTTCCCGTCGACCGGCCAGGCTGCTCATCCTGCCGGCGTGGCCGCGCGGCTCGAGGCTCCGGCCTCCGGAGCGGGCATGTTGGCTATGACGGGAACCACTGACGGGTTACACCTTGTGGCGCTGGCCCTTCTGTGCGGCGGCGGCCTGCTGCTAGCGCTGCGGCTCGTACTGCAGCGCCGGGACGGCTAGAGCCGGTTCGCATCGGAAGGCTCAGCGAGTGGGCCCCGTCGCTCGGCGGGGTCCGCTCACTGGCCGTCCTCTGGTCACGACGCACGCCCGTGATTACGCTGGCGTGTATCCACAGCTTCAGGACCGCAGGAAGTAGGACACCATGGACGAACGGGACATCCTCCAGCGCATCACCGCCCTTGTGGACGAGGAACGTGGGCTCCGGGAACAGGCCGAGTCCGCGAGCGCCGACCACGACCACGTGCCGGACCGGCTTCGGCTCAGGCAGCTCGAGGAGGACCTCGACCAGTGCTGGGACCTGCTGCGGCAACGGCGGGCGAAGAGGCAATACGGCGAGAATCCCGACGATGCGGAGGCCCGCCCGGTCACGCAGGTGGAGGGCTACAACGGCTAGTCCCCACAGCCCCGGTCCCCGGCGGCATCGCCTCTTCTAATTCCGGTTACCCGGCGGAGGTCTTAACAGCCCCTGCCGCCGGTGCTCCGACTACTTGAGCAGGTCGACGTCGGACACCATGTCGATGTGGGCCAACATGGCTTCGGCGGCGCCTGCGGCATCCTGCGCCCGGATGGCATCCGCAATCTTCCGGTGTGAGGCAATGGACTGCTCGGGGCGCCCCGGTTGTCCGAGGGATTCGATCCGGGTCTCCAGGATCATTTCAGCGATAAAGGCCATCAGCTGGCCCAGGACCGCGGAGTGGGCGGCGGCCGTGACGGCCTGATGGAAGAGTTCATCCCCGCGCGCACCCTTTGAGCCTGCGGCCACCTCCTCGGCCATGACGTCAATCGCCGCGTCAATCGCCTGCATGTCCTGGTCCGTCCGCCGCGCGGCCGCTAGTTCGGCGAGCTTGACCTCCAACGTGCTGCGGGCCTCGACGATCTCGGGAAGCCTGCTGCGGTGTTCGCGCAGGCCCTTGATCACCGCGGGGACGTTGGGGCGGTACACCAGGACGGCTCCGGTGCCGTGCTGGACGTCAATCACGCCAAGCACCTCCAGCGCCACGAGCGCCTGGGCCAGCGTGGCGCGGGAGACCCCGAGCCGTTCGGCCAGGTCCCGCTCGGCCGGCAGGAGGTCGCCGGGGCCCAGCTGGGCCGACTCGATGAAGTCCAGGAGCTGCGCCACGAGCTGCTCGTACAGACGCGGCCTGGACACACGGGAAATCTCCGGGACCTCAGACTTCTTTGCCATCTCCAACATCCTCCCGACGTAGCGACTCCCCCATCCTATCCCTGAGGCGTATTGACAAACTCACCTAGTGTCTAAGAGGCTAGGCCAGTAGTCCTGTAATCCACATCACACTAGTCCCCGGAGGAACAAAGATGTCCGCTCCCGTGCTTTCCATCATCGTCTTGGCGGTGATGTTCCTGCTGGCCACGGTGCTGCCCCTCAACATGGGTGCGCTGGCCTTTGTCGGCGCCTTCCTGCTTGGCTCGGTTTTCCTTGGCATGTCCACCAACGAGATTCTGGCCAATTTCCCCGGCGGGCTGTTCCTGACGATCGTCGGGGTGACCTACCTCTTCGCCATCGCACAGAACAACGGCACCATTGACCTTCTGGTCCGGGGCGCCGTGCGGATGGTGGGCAGCAAGGTCGCCCTCATTCCGTGGGTCATGTTCGCCATCACCGCGCTAATCACCGCCGTCGGCGCCCTGTCCCCGGCCGCCGTCGCCATCATCGCGCCGATCGCCCTGAGCTTTGCCGCGAAGCACAAGATCAACCCGCTGATGATGGGCATGATGGTGATCCACGGCGCCCAGGCAGGCGGGTTCTCGCCGATCGCCGTCTACGGCGTCACGGTCAACGGCATCATCGCCAAGACGGACCTTGCGGCGAGCCCGATGGCTATCTTCCTGGCGAGCTTCTTCTTCAACCTCGTCATCGCGCTCGTGCTGTTCATTGTCCTTGGCGGTAACAAGCTGCTCTCCTCCAAGACCGGCCGGCTCATCGAGCAGGCTGCCGAGACCCGCATGAAAGTCAGCGTCGGCGCCCGCACGGCCGGCGTCACCCTGCAGGGCTCAGGTTCGGACATCTCCCCCGCCAGCGTGTCCGCCAAGGGCAGCAGCGCGGGTTCGTCTGCCGACAGTACCGCCGCCACCTCCGCCGGCGCCCGGGCGACCGTTCCGCAGCTGGTCACCGTCCTCGGCCTGATCGCGCTGGCCGTGATCTCACTCGGGTTCAAGGTCGACGTCGGATTCGTCTCCATCACGATCGCCATCATCCTGGCCCTGGTCTCACCCGAGGCCCAGAAGGGGGCAGTGAACAAGATCAGCTGGTCCACCGTCCTGCTCATCTGCGGCATGTTGACCTTCGTCGGCGTGCTCGAAGAGGCCGGCACCATCAAGTTCGTCTCCAACAGCGTCGCCGACCTCGGCATGCCGCTGCTCGCGGCCCTGCTGATCTGCTACATCGGCGGCATCGTCTCCGCCTTCGCCTCCTCCACCGCCATCCTGGCCGCGCTCATCCCGCTGGCAGTCCCGTTCCTGGCCAGCGGCGAAATCGGCGCCATCGGCGTGATCGCCGCGCTGGCCGTCTCCTCCACGATCGTGGACGTCTCGCCGTTCTCCACCAACGGCGCCCTGGTGCTGGCCAACGCTCCGGAGGACGTGGACAAGGACAAGTTCTACAAGCAGATCCTCGCCTACAGCGGCATCGTCGTCGTCGCGGGGCCGGCCATCGCCTGGCTTGTCATGGTTGTCCCCGGCTGGATGTAGCTGCCCCCGGCCGATGCCGGCGCACGCACTGCACACCCTGGAACTGAAAAGAAAAGGATCGATTATGAGCAAGGAATCCGACCTCCCCAACGCTGGCCCGCTGGCCGGCTACCTCGTGGTGGACCTCAGCCGTGCCCTTGCCGGCCCGCACGCCGGGATGATGCTGGCGGATCTCGGCGCTCGGGTAATCAAGGTTGAAAACCCCGGCACCGGGGACGACACCCGCGGCTGGGGACCGCCCTTCGTAGGCCCCGAGGACGACCCGCAGGCCACGTACTTCCTGTCCTGCAACCGCAACAAGGAGTCCATCGCCCTGGATTTGAAGAGCGACGACGGGCGCCAGATCCTGCGGGAACTGCTCACGAAGGCCGACGTCGTGGTGGAGAACTTCCGCCCCGGCGTCCTGGACCGGCTCGGATTCTCGACGTCGGAAATGCATGCGTTGAACCCGGCACTCGTGATCCTGTCGATCACCGGCTTTGGGCATGACGGGCCGGAGGCCGCCCGCAGCGGCTACGACCAGATCCTGCAGGGTGAGGCCGGGCTGATGTCCCTCACCGGTTCCGGGCCTGACGATCCGCAGCGGGTGGGGGTGCCGATCGCCGACCTGCTCTCCGGGATGTACGGGGCCTTCGGCACCCTCGCCGCACTGCTGCAGCGCGAAAGGACGGGCAAGGGGCAGATCGTCCGGACCTCCCTGCTTTCGGCCCTGATCGGGGTGCATGCGTTCCAGGGCACGCGGCAGACCGTCGCCGGAGACTTGCCGCAGGCACAGGGTAACCACCACCCATCCATCGCCCCCTACGGGCTGTTCCATTGCCGCCAGGGCAAGGTGCAAATCAGTGTGGGCAGCGAGAAGCTGTGGAAGAGCTTCGCCGGCGCGTTCGGGATCGACACCACCCGGCCGGAGTTCGCCACCAACGCTGACCGGGTGCGCAACCGCGAAAAGGTCATTGAGGCGGTCGAGGACGCCTTTGCCGACTATGAAGCCGAGCCCCTGCTGGCCAGGCTGAACGAGGTGGGCATCCCGGCCGGAAAGGTGCGGACCCTGGACGAGGTCTACCAGTGGGAGCAGGTCCACTCGCAGGGCCTGGTGATCGACGTCGACCACCAGGTCCTGGGAAAAATCAGCCTGCCCGGCCCCCCGCTGCGGTTCTTCGACCCGGGCGACGCACGGGAGACCACCCTGACCTCGCACAGCGCCCCACCCCTGCTGGACCAGGACGGAGGCAACATCCGCCGCTGGCTGGACAGCGCCACGGGCGTCCCGACGGCGGCCGGCGCCCAGGGCCGGGGCGGGCACTGACATGCTGGCAGAGCAGAAGGTCCGGCACCTCGATGCCACTGCGCTGATAGCCACGGTGCTGGACCCGGGCTCCTACCGCAGCTGGGACAAACCGGTGACTGACCCGGATCCAAGCCCCGCCTACCGGGCGGAGCTGGCGGCGGCCCGTGAGAAATCCGGCGTGGACGAATCAGTCCTCACCGGTGAAGGGTTGATCCGGGGCCGCCGGGTCGCCGTGATCGTCAGCGAATTCCGTTTCCTCGCGGGTTCGATCGGGGCCGCCGCGGCCGAACGAATCGTCCTGGCTGTCGAAAGGGCCACCGCGGAAGGCCTGCCTCTGCTGGCGGGACCTGCGTCCGGCGGCACGCGGATGCAGGAGGGGACGCTGGCGTTCCTGTCGATGATCAAGATCACCGCCGCCGTCCGCGCACACCGGCAGGCAGGCTTTCCCTACCTCGTGTATCTGCGCCACCCCACCACCGGCGGCGTGATGGCTTCCTGGGGTTCGCTCGGCCACATCACCGTGGCGGAGCCGGCCGCGCTTCTGGGGTTTCTTGGCCCGCGGGTCTACGAGGCGCTGCACGGCAAGCCCTTCCCGGAAAACGTCCAGGTGGCGGAGAACCTCTTCGACAAAGGACTCGTCGACGCGGTGGTTCCGCCGGGGCAACTGCCCGATATCGTCAACCGTGCGCTGGATATCCTCAGCCCCGGCTCCCCGGCGCCGGTGGGTCCGCCGCCGACTCTCAGCGTGGCCCCCTCGGACGCCGGGGCCTGGACCTCGATTGAGATTTCGCGGAATCCCCGCCGGCCCGACCTCCGCCAGCTCCTGGCCCACGGGGCACGGGACGTCCTGCCGCTCAACGGCACCGGCCAGGGCGAGAAGGACCCCGGGCTGCTGCTGGCCTTGGCCCGTTTTGGCGAGAGGTCCTGCGTCGTACTCGGCCACTCGCGGCCGAGGCCGTCGCAGCAGACGGCCATGGGACCGGCTTCCCTCCGTGAGGCGCGGCGCGGCATGCGGCTGGCGGAGGAGCTGGGCCTGCCCCTGCTGACGGTCATCGACACCGGCGGCGCGGCGCTGTCCAAAGAGGCCGAAGAAGGCGGCTTGGCCGGCGAAATTGCCCGGTCCCTCCACGACCTCATCGGCTTGCAGTCGCCCTCCGTCTCGGTGCTGCTGGGGCAGGGCGCCGGAGGCGGTGCGTTGGCGCTGCTGCCGGCCGACCGGACCGTGGCAGCCCAGCATGCCTGGCTGTCCCCGCTGCCGCCCGAGGGAGCAAGCGCCATCGTGCACCGCAGCACCGAGTTTGCGCCGGCGATGTCCGCATCCCAGGGCGTCAACGTCGCGGCCCTGCACGCCAACGGACTAATAGACCACATCGTTGACGAACGCCCCGACGCCGCGTTGGAGGCCCGGGCGTTCTGCCGGCGGATGGGACAGGCAATTGAATACGAGCTCTCCCTGGTCTCGGCCTCCGGGATCGGCGAACTCATTCCGCGCCGGCTCGAAAAGTACGCGAATCTGGGCCGCAGCCTCCGCGCCTAGGGCATCGCGAGGGGACGACGGGGGAATGTTCCGCCGTCGTCCTTTCGCTTGCCCGGCCGGCGGTCCATGCTGGTGCCATGCAGATCGCGTTCCTGGGCGACGTCATGCTCGGCCGGCTGGTCAACGACTACCTGAAGACCGCCGGTCCCGCCTATCCCTGGGGTGACACGCTGCCGGTCCTGCGGCGGGCGGACGTGAGGATCGCCAACCTGGAATGCGTGCTGGCCGACGGCGGCAGACCCGAGCCCGGCAAGGTCTTCACCTTCCGCAGCGACCTGAAGAACGTGCGCAGCCTGGTCTCCGCGCAGATCGACCTGGTGTCGCTCGCCAACAACCACGTCCTCGATTACGGTCCGGACGCCCTGCGGGAAATGCTGCCTGCACTGGACCGGCACGGGATCCTGCATGCGGGCGCTGGCACGGACCCGGCCTCGGCCCGGCGCCCGGCCGTCCGCAGGGTCGGCGGCACCGCCGTCGGGTTCGTGGCGTTTACGGACAACCAGCCGGACTGGGAGGCAGCGCCCGGGTCCCCAGGCGTGTACTACGTCCCTGTTGCAGACCGCGGGGAGCGGGTCGGGCAGCTGCTCGAGTTGGTGGAGCGGACCAAGTCGCGTGTCCAGCTGCTCGTCGTTTCGGCGCATTGGGGCGGCAACTGGGGCTCCGGCGCCCCGCCCGAGCATCGCGCACTGGCGCGGCAGCTGGTCGACGCGGGCGCCGACGTCGTGTTCGGGCATTCGCCGCATATCTTCCGCGGCGTCGAGGTGTACCGGAACCGGCCGATCATCTACGGCGCCGGGGACTTCGTCGATGACTATGCGGTGGACCCCGAGGAGCGCAACGACTTTTCCTTCATCTTCCTGCTGGAGGCCGACGGCGGGGCGCCGCGGCAGCTGCGCTTGTTTCCCACCCTCATCGCCGACTTCCAGGCCCGGTTGGCAGTCCGAGACGCCCGGGATGTCGCGGACCGGATGTCCCGGCTGTGCGGGGAGCTGGGCACCGGAAGCAGCTGGAATGCCGGCGAAAGGTGCCTGGAAATCCCTCTGGCGTAGCCGCCGCTGCCGCCGGCCGCCGGACGCGGAGTCCGATAGCCCCTGATTAATCCACGCTGCAGGGCCTACCATATGGACGGGGGGCACTCGAAAAGCACCATGCTTACTGGGAGGCCACGATGTTTACCACTATCCGCAATCTTTTCCCGCACGTGCAAAAAACATTCGTGGATCCCGGCTGGCGCCGTCCCCGGCCCGGCGCTGCTGCTCCCCCGCCGGACGGCACACGGCCGCGGCGCTTCGTGGGCGGCCTGGCAGCCCTCCTGCTGGTAACGGGCGGGGGCCTGGCGGCCGCTGCGCCTTCTGCCGCCGCCGAACCGGCACAAAGCTACATTGTCGTGCTCAAGGACGGCACCGGCGATGCCGGGGCCTTGGCCGCGGCCCAGCAGGCCAAGTTCGGTTTCAGTGGCTCCAACGTGTACCGGAGCGCTGTGAGCGGCTACGCCGGCACCATGACGGCCAGCCAGGCCAAGAACCTCGCCGCCGATCCCAGCGTCGATTTCGTCACGCTCGGCCGGCACTTCGAGGAGCCCGAAGAGCCCACCACACCCAACACCGAGATCGCTCCGTTGTGGTGGCAACGGATCGGCGGCGATCCGGAAGCGGCCAAGGACGCCGTACGTGCCGGCACTGGCAATGAAAATGGCTCCGCAGTCAATGTGGCGGTCATCGACAGCGGCATCGACGGCAAGCACCCCGACCTGAACGTCCAGGGAGGGATCGACTGCACCTCCGGGAAACCGGTCGAAGTGACGCCCATTGACGTGCTTGGCCACGGCACGTCGGTGGCCGGTGTCATCGGTGCCCGCAACAACGGCTCCGGCATCATCGGCGTGGCACCGGGCACCCCGCTCTGGTCCGTACGGGTCGTCTCCAACACCGGTTCCATCACCGAGGAGAGCCTGATCTGCGCCATTGACTGGGTGACCTCAACCCACAAGGACGACAACGAGGACAACGACATCGCCGTCGCCAATATCAGCATCGGCGGCCCGGGCTCCGACACCGCCAACTGCGGCAAGGGCACCGACCCGATGCACTACGCGATCTGCCGCTCGGTCAGGGCCGGCGTGGCGTACGCCGTCGCAGCCGGAAACTCGGCCGCGGACCTCGCCGGGACGGTCCCCGCGGCCTACCACGAGGTGCTGACCGCGACCGCCATGGCGGACTTCGACGGAAAGCCCGACGGACTAGCTGCCAGTCTGTGCGGCCGTGATGACTGGCGGCGCCTCGGACAGTTGGACGACCGGCCGGCGTTCTTCTCGAACTTCGCCGTCAACGCCAGGGACAAGGAGCACACGGTCGCCGCGCCGGGTGTGTGCATCCTGTCCACCGTGCCCGGTGGCTACGGCGTGAACCATGGCACCAGCTTCGCCAGTCCGGCAGTGGCAGGCGCAGTGGCCCTGTGCATCGACCAGGGAGCCTGCCAGGGATCGGGCGCGGAGCTCACCCAGCAGTTCCTGGACACCGCCGAGTCGTACAACAGCCGGCACCCGGACTTCGGGTTCATTGGAGATCCGCTCCGGCCGGCCGGTGCGAAGTACTACGGCTATCTGACTCAAATCACCCGGCTCTAAGGCGCCCGCCGCAGCCACGCTGCCCGTTTCGACGGTTCCCTGCCGAATCGACGTTTGGATACGTCGAGGGTGCACGGAACCGTCGAAACGGCGGAGCGGGAGCCGACGGCGGGTCAGGCCACCGGAGCGCCTGCGAGCCGGCCGGCCGGCGGCTCCGCCGCGACGCCGGCGTCGTTCGGATAGATCATCTCTGCGGGCGCGTTGGAGTTGCGCTTGGCCAGGGGGTAGAACACCAGGGCGGTGACCACAAGGCCCACCAGCCACGAGATGTCGGATCCACCCAGCACCTTGGTCATCGGGCCCGTGTAGAGCGTCTGCGCCAGGAACGGAATCTGGGCGACGATGCCGATCGCGTAGGAGATCAGCGCCGTTTTGTTCCACCGTCCGTAGCGGCCGTTCGGGTCGTACAGGGCCGGGATGTCGACCTTTTCCTTGGAGATCAGGTAGTAATCCACGAGGTTGATGGAGCTCCAGGGGATGAAGACCATAAGCAGCAGCAGCACGAAGTTCTTAAAGTTGGCGAGGAAGTCCGGGGAGGCCAGCATGGCGATCAGCACGGTGAGTCCGATGAAGCCGATCACGTAAGCGAACCGGGTCCGCGACCGGGCGGCGGTCTTGCGGGTGAAGGCCGTGACGGACGTCAGCATGGTCATGTAGCCGCCGTAGGCGTTCAGGGTGTTGACTGTCAGCTTCCCGGTCACAATGACCAAGTAGATGACGACGGCGATCAGGCCGCCGCCGCTGAGGTTGCCCAGGAAGGCAACCTGGCCGTCCAGGAACCGCTGGCCCTTGGGCAGCGCCAGCGACGCGAACAGCGCGCCGAGCGTCATGGACCACTGGGAGCCCAGCACGGTGCCGAGGAAGGCGGCCAGGAAGGTCTTCCGTGCCGGGGTTTTCGAGGGCAGGTAGCGCGAGTAGTCCGCGACGTAGGGACCGTAGGTCAGCTGCCAGCCGGCGCCCAGCGAGATGGCGAGCAGAAAAGTGGGGAACTCGAAGGTGCCGGAGGCGAGAAGGGCCCCGACGTCCTGGCTCGCGAAGAGCCGGATGCCAAGGTAGGTGAAACCCAGTACGCCGATGACGGTCGAGATGCGGCCCAGCACGTGGATGTACTTGTAGCCCAGCGTGGCCACAAGCACCGTTAGCGCGCCGAAGATCACCATGCCCACGGCGGGGGTTCCGGTGCGGGTGATTTGATCAATGGCCTGGCCTGCGAGGACGGTACCGGTCGCCGCGAAGCCGAGGTACATGATGATGACGAGCACCAGCGGAATCACCGCCCCGAAGACGCCGAACTGAGCCCGGCTGGAGATCATCTGCGGCAGGCCGAGCTTCGGTCCCTGGGCCGCGTGCAGAGCCATCACCGCGCCGCCGAGCAGATTGCCGATCAGAAGCCCCAGAATTGCCCAGAGCGCATCGGCGCCGAACAGCACGGCAAGGGCGCCGTCGACGATCGCCGTAATCTGCATGTTCGCCCCGAACCACAGCGTGAACTGCTGCCCGGGAGATCCGTGGCGTTCATTTTCCGGAACGAAGTCGATGGAGCGGCGCTCGACGCGCCGCCCGGCGGTTTCCGTTCGTGTCGAAGCTTGCATGCTCGTCCTCACTAGAGATCTGGGTGGGTTTGTCCGTCCATCTGAGCACGTCCCGTGATCTGCATCACGGGGGTAGCCGGCGCTTGTGTCCGGGATTCCGGACAGTTGGCAGACTGATGCCCACGCTCCCGCCCGATTCTTCCGCAGCCGGCCGGCACCCGTTTCGACGGTTCCCTGCCGGTTCGACGCTAGGAAACGTCCGGTGTGCACGGAACCGTCGAAACGGCGGGGGAACCGCGCCGGATAGCCGCCGTTTACCTCCCGGAAACAAACCCGACACGCGCCCTTCACGAAGGGACGATTTCTGTAACTTCCCCGCAACGTTGCGCCCGACTGCCTGAAACACGCCGCCGGGAGGATTGAACCCGGTTGGGGACCGGCGGCGAGGTGTCCCGGTACGGCGATTTGTTGGAAGGGAACGCAGGTGGAACTCACCGCGGGAAACGTCTGGATCATGTTCTCGGCAGCCCTAGTGCTGCTGATGACCCCCGCCCTCGGGCTCTTTTACGGCGGCATGACCCGGGCCAAGGCCTCCCTGAACATGATCATGATGAGCTTCGTCTCGGCCGGCATCGTGGGTGTCGTTTGGGTACTCTGGGGCTACTCGATGACCACCGGCAAGGGCTTCCTGGGCATCTTCGGGGATCCCTTCGCCAACTTCGGGCTGGCCAGGCTCATGGGCTCCCCCGACCTCCTCAAGGCCGGCTTCAGCGCAACCTTCGCGATCATCACCGTCGCCCTGATCAGCGGCGCCATCGCCGACCGCGCCAAGTTCACCGCCTGGGCGCTCTTCGTTCCGGTTTGGATCACCGTCGTCTACTGCCCGCTGGCCTTCATGGTCTGGGGCGGCGGGCTGATGAGCGCCGGCGGTGCCGTGAGTTCCGTCTTCGGCCAGGTGATCGACTTCGCCGGCGGCACCGTGGTGGAAATCAGCTCCGGCACCGCCGCCCTGGTCCTGGTCCTGATCCTGGGCAACCGCCACGGCTTCGGCAAGGACCCGGCACACCGCCCGCACAACATCCCGTTCATCATGCTCGGCGCCGGGATCCTCTGGTTCGGCTGGTTCGGCTTCAACGCCGGTGCCGCGACGACGGTGGAACAGGCGGGCCTGATCTGGGTCAACACCCTCGCCGCCCCCGCGGCCGCCATGCTGAGCTGGCTCGTGGTCGAAAAGGTCCGCCACGGCCACCCCACCTCGCTCGGTGCGGCCTCCGGCGTGGTGGCCGGCCTCGTCGCGATCACTCCCTCCTGCGCCAACGTCAGCCCGCTCGCCGCCGTCGGACTGGGCCTGGTGGCCGGCGCCGCCTGCTGCGTGTTCGTGGACTTGAAGTACAAGTTCGGCTTCGATGACTCGCTCGACGTCGTCGGCGTCCACCTCGGCGGCGGGCTGATCGGCACGCTCGCGCTCGGCCTCATCGCCCTGCCGGCGGACGGACATGGCGGAGGGCTCTTCTACGGCGGCGGCCTGCACCAGCTGGTCGCCCAGACGGTCGCCGTGCTGATCACTGTCACGCTGTCCGGCCTGGCCACGGCGGTCATCGGGCTCGCGATCCACAAGGCCGTCGGTTTCCGTGTCAGCCACGAAGCCGAGGTGGCCGGCGTGGACCGCTCCGAGCACGCCGAAACCGCCTACGAATTCGACGGCCTGGCCCACAGCCGCTTCAACCCGTTCGGCCACCACGCCCAGGCGCACCACGCCGCCGCTGCACCGCACGGCCAGCAGGAGCGCGTCAAGGAAGACAGCCTCGCCTAAGCGCGGCCGGGCACGGAGCACGGCCGAATCAACCGCCTGACAGAATGGCCTCATGGAACTCGCCCTCGGACTGCTGGTTCTCGTGGCCGTTGTCTGTGCCGGCAGCGCACTGGGCCGGAAGCTCAACGTTTCCGTTCCCCTRCTGCTGGTGCTGGCCGGCGTCGCGGGGTCCTTCCTCCCCTTTGTCCCGCGCATTGAGCTGAACCCGGAGCTGGTCCTCGTCGGGCTGCTGCCCCCACTGCTTTACGCCGCCGCCTTGCGGACCTCGCTCTTCGATTTCGGTTCCAACCGCCGCGCCATCGCGCTGCTCTCGGTGGGCTACGTCATCTTCGGAACCCTCGCCGTCGGCTTCGTGGTCTGGTGGCTGTTCCCGGAAATCCCGCTGGCCGCCGCGATCGCCCTCGGCGCCGTCGTCGCACCGCCCGATGCCGTGGCCGCGACGGCCATCGCCCGGAAGGTGGGCATGCCCCGCCGGATTGTTACCATCCTGGAGGGCGAATCCCTGGTCAACGACGCCACCGCGCTGGTCTGCCTGCGCGCCGCCATCGCGGCGATCGCCGGGACCGTGTCCGCGGCCGGGATCGCCGGCGGCTTCCTGCTCGCGGCCGGCGGCGGGCTGGTGGTCGGACTGGCTGCCGCCTACGTGCTGACCGAGCTCCGCAAGCGGATCCGCAACGTCGCGATCAACACCTCGACGTCGCTGATGGCCCCGTTCGTCGCCTACCTTCCGGCCGAGGCGATCCACGCTTCCGGTGTCCTCGCCGTCGTCGTCACCGGGCTCGTAATGGGAACCAAAGCGCCTTCCATGCCCAACGGCGCGGCCCGGCTGAGCCAGCGAAGTAACTGGAACACGGTGCAGTTCCTGCTGGAAAACTCCGTGTTCCTGCTGATCGGACTGCAGGTCCGGACCATCATCGAGGGCATCCAGGACGACTCGCTTGGCGCCGGCCGGATCTGGGCGGGCTGCGCGGTGATTCTGCTGGCGGTGTTGCTGCTCCGGCCGGTGTGGGTCGTCCCGGCGACATACCTGCCCCGGCTGATTCCGAGCGTGCGGCGCGATGACCCGGCGCCGCCGTGGCAGTTCGCCGCGATCGTGTCCTGGGCCGGGATGCGCGGGGTGGTGACGCTGGCCGCGGTGCTGGTGCTGCCCGCGGACCTGGAGCACCGGTCCGTGCTGATCCTGGCCGCGATGGTGGTGGTCGGCGGGACGCTGGCGTTGCAGGGCTTCACCCTGCCGGCACTGGTCCGGCTGCTCCGGGTCCAGGGCCCGGACCAGCGCGAGGATGCCCTGAACCAGGCGTCCCTGATGCAGCTGGCTACCGCGGCCGGGGTGGAGCGGCTGCAGGAACTGCGCACCGACAACGACCCGCCGGAGGTGGTGGCCATGCTCAAGCGGCGCACCCAGGAGCGCGGGCTGGCGGCCTGGGAGCGGCTCGGCCGGCCGACCTCGGAGGCCGCGACCCCCAGCCAGCGCTACGCCCAGCTGCGGCTCGCCATGCTGGAAGCGGAACGGGCCAAGGTGCTGGAACTGCGGCGCGGCGGCGCCTACGCCCACGAGGTTCTCAGCGAGGTTCTGGACCGGCTGGACGTTGAGGAGTCCATGCTGGACATCTCGCTTGAGGAGCTGGACACCCCCGCCGAGGGCGGCGGCGAAGGGATCGCGAGGCCCGGCGGGGTATGCGGCCACCTCGAGTCCGCACCCGACCCTGACGTTCCGCGCGAGCCCTTCTGCGCGGACTGCCGCCGCGAAGGCACGACGCCGGTGCACCTCAGGATGTGCCTGGCGTGCGGGAACGTGGGCTGCTGCGATTCCTCCCCCGGCACGCACGCCTCCCGGCACTTCGAAGCGACCGGCCACCCCGTCATGCGCAGCATCGAACCGGGCGAGGACTGGCGCTGGTGCTACGAGGACGACCTGCTCGGGTGATGCCAAGTCCGCCCGCCGCGCGTACCCTCGGTTTGTGGACATTGTTGAGTTTCTGTCCGAGCGCATTTCCGAGGACGAGGCGGCAGCCCGGACACTCCTCAGCGACCGGACCGTCTCCAAATCCGGCGAATGGTACGAACAACGGCTGCTGCTCGAATGCGAGGCAAAGCGGAGGCTGATCGGCGTCGTCGAAGCGGCTCGGCAGTCGGCGCTGGCCTCGATGGTCAGCGACTCACTCCAGGAGGCCCACTGGGCGCCGCGGTCGCTGGACTGGATGGAGCGCTCCCTGCAGGCCTTGGCGTTGCCCTATTACGACCACCCGGACTTCGAGCAAGGCTGGTTGCACCCCTGAACTGCGGCCCGCCACGCCCGGCCCGCGTCCCCTGAAATATCCGCGGCCGGGATGCCGTTAGCCCGGATATGACAACAATCGGAATCATCGGTGCAGGACACATTGGCAGCCAGCTCGCCCGGAAGGCGGTCCAGCTCGGCTACGACGTCGTGATCAGCAACTCCCGGGGGCCGGAAACCCTGGCGGAACTCGTCGCCGAACTGGGCCCGCATGCCCGCGCGGCAACCGCGGCGGAGGCTGCGGCGGCCGGCGATTTCGCCGTCGTCACGGTCCCGCTGAAGAACATCAAGGACATCCCGGCGGAACCGCTTGCGGGCAAGATCGTGGTCGACACGAACAACTACTACTGGGAGCGCGACGGACGGTTCCCGGCGCTCGACAACGGCGAGGCCACCACCTCGGGGCTGCTCCAGGAGCACTTGCCCAAATCCAAGGTCGCCAAGGGCTTCAACCACATCATGTCCACCCAGATCGCCACCGACGGCACCCCGGCCGGTACGGAGAACCGCCGCGCACTGGCCACCGCGAGCGACTTCCCGGAGGCGGCGGAGCTTGTGACGCGGCTCTACGACGAGTTCGGCTTCGACACCGTCAACATCGGCCCGCTCTCCGAAAGCTGGCGCGTGGAACGGGACCGCCCGGCCTAYGTCGTCCGCCAGAATGCGGCCGARCTGCGGGAAAACCTGGCGAAGGCGCCGCGCACCGTCCGCGCGCACTAGCCCGCCGAGGTGACAGTTCACGGCAGTGTTCCGCCTGGACACTGCCGTGAACTGCCACTTCGTGCAGCCTGAACGGCCGGGTTCACCGTGGCGTGCGGCCGAGGGACGGTGCCCGCTTCGGCCAGGCAACGACCAGCAGCCACACGGACCACACCAGGATCAGGGCTATTCCTGCCAACGTGGGAATGGTGTTTGCCGCCGAGAATCCCTCGGAGCCGATGATCCAGCCCTGGGCAAGGTAGGCCAGCCCGGAGACCGCCATCGGATATCCGGCCAGTCGGGCGGTCCCGCCCGCGCCGACAACCACGGCGCCGGTCAGGACCAGCGCGGCGCCCAGCACATAGCTCTGGTAGCTCCGCATGCCCCACTCCAGCCACCGGACACCCTCGGCGGTCGCAAAGCGGGCTGCCTTCTCCGGTTCCGCCGCGGCAGCCCAGGCGTCCACGGCCTGCTTGAGGGCCACCCCGTCGACGGCCTGCAGCGCGGCGTACAGCGCCAGCGCGGTCACGGCCGCAACAGCACCGAACCGCGCCGCCCAGGCGATCGGCCCCTCCGGCGCCTTCAGCATCATCAGCAGGACCAGCAATCCGGCGACCAGAAGCGCCATACCGGCGAACTGACCCAGGTGGACCGCGGTCCAGATGCCGCTTCGGGCGTACTCGGCGAAGGTCGCCGGGTGGTCGTTCGCGCTGGCGGAATCGGCATGAAACAGCCCGGCAACCACGGAGACCGCGAAGCCGGCAAACGCCAGGGCGGAGCCTAGGCGCAACCGGGCAGGTGGCGGCTGCCCCGGTTCGGCAGAATCCGCCGGCCGCGGGCTTTGGCTGCCCTCGGTTCCCAACTTTTTCATGGGCATCGCCCGCCTCGTGCCGACGCGCAATTGCGCGATGGGTTCTTCTAATCGCAGGCTACGCTGGTTGGACGTTCGGGACCACAGCGTTCTAGCCGCGCTTCCAGAGCCGGCGCCACCAAGGCCGTTGCGGTTCCGGCTCGGCCGGGGCCACGACGGCGGCCCGGGCCGCCCGGCGGTCGCGCCAGCGGGCCACCTCGGCGTCGACGTCGCGGGTCTTGGTGATGACCGGGGGGCCGCCTTGGAGCTGCCGGCGGGCGTCGACCACGCGGGCGTTGAAGTCGGCCAGGATATCGCGCACCTGTTTCTCCGTGAACTGGGCATCCAGGCGGGCGTCGAGTCCGGCGTCCTCCGTGCGGAGCAGGATCGCCGCCGGGCCCAGGCCGGTGAGGTTCTCGCGCTGGAGCAAACCCTTCACCCACCAGTCCGGGTCGTAGACTTCGCCGAGGCCCGGGATGGGTTTGCCCGCGTACTTCAGGTTGTCGAACTTCCCCTGCGCCATGGCGTCGCGGATCAGGTATTCGGCCTTGGCGGCGTCGTCTACCTTTGCGCGTTTTTGCCGGAGTTCCTCCTCGGCGGCGCTCAACTCGTCGTTCTCCTGGACCGTGCTGCCGCTGGCCCGGATGGAGCGCAACTCGGCCGCCCGTTCCACCCGGCGCCGGAACGCCGAGCCTCCCCCGCCGCTCATGAGCCACCGTCCTTCCCGGCTGCCGGAATCCCAAATCTGGGTTCAAGTATGCGCAAATCAAGGCGGCGGCAAAAGGTGCGGCAGCGATGAGACGGGAACCTAACCCCCCGGTAACGCGGCGTTAATCCGCCCGTGCGAGGCTGGTGACTTCGGATTAGCACAGAACCCTTCCTGCACAGCAGATCCCAAGGAGTCTCAGCCGTGAACAGCCAAGAGCACAATCCGTCCGACAGCCCCCTGCCCTCCAGCGGCGGCGCTTCGCCCCACGAGCTGAGCAGCACGCACGTCACCCATGTCCGGGAAGACGTGGCCATGGCCGGCCGCTGCGCCAACGTCCATCTGCCCACCGGGCGCACCTGCACCCTGCCGGTCCGCCACCCGGGCGCGTGCAGCTTTGTCGGACCCGAGGAAGCGGAGACCATCGCAGTCCACTAGGCTCGCAACCGCGCGGGCACCCCGCGAAAACGGCCCCGCAAAAACGGCCCGCCCGCGGCACAGCCGCAGTTTTCTGCAAGGAAAAACGGCACCCTCGGCCGGGTGCGCCGTCCCACAGCTATGATCAGATTTTTAGCAGCCGATCTAGCTGAGGGAGATCAGGTGCCCCGTGAGGCCCTGCGGCTGCGCTCCGAAAGCGCGCCGTCTGAAGAACCACCCGCCGCCAACACCAGTGCGGCACCGCCATCCCGCCCTGCGCCACTCGACGCCACGTCGCTGACCCGAGCGGGTATTGCCGGCTGGGCCGCCCGGCTGGGACCCCCGGGCCGGAGGCGCCCAGGTCCCGTCGGCTGGCCCACGTGGGCGGCATCGCCGCCATCGCCGCCCTGGTCCTGTACCTGGCCTGGCGCCTGCTGTTCACTCTGCCGTCCGGCGAGTGGAACCTGACCATCGCCTGGATTCTGTTGACCTTCGAGGCCCTGCCGCTGGCCGGCCTGGTCCTGAAGGCGTGGTCCGTGTGGAACATCGACAGCCACCCGCCGGCCCCTGTGGCCGAAGCCCCCAACGGCATGCGGGTGGCAGTCCTGATCCCCACGTACAACGAGCCCATCGAAGTCCTAACGCCCACGGTGGCGGCGGCCTGTGAGCTTGCCCCGGCGCACGAAACGTGGGTTCTCGACGACGGTGACCGACCCTGGGTGGAGGAAATGTGCGCGGCCTACGGCGCCCGGTATGTCCGCCGCGAGGTCCACGACCATGCCAAGGCCGGCAACATGAACCACGCCCTGGGCCTTATGGCCGCAGACCGTGCCGCGGGCGGCCCCGGCATCGACATCATTGCGGTGCTCGACTGCGATCATGTTCCGCTTCCGACTTTCCTCACCGCTACCCTGGGCTGGTTCGAGGACCCAGAGGTCGCCCTGATCCAGGGTCCGCAGTCGTTCTACAACGGCGGCGCGTTCGACGACGATGGCATCACCGGCGAGCAGGGCACTTTCTTCAACGTCCTCATGGCCTCCCGTAACGTCCCCGGCGCAGGACCGTTCTGGTGCGGGTCGACGTCGTTGTTGCGTGTGAGTGCGCTGGAAGAGGTGGGCGGCGTCGCCACCGAAACCATCACCGAGGACATGCACACCACGCTGAAACTCATCCGGCGCGGCTGGCGGACCGTCTACCACCACCAGACCCTCGCCGTCGGGCTTGCACCGGCTACGCCGGACCAGTACCTGCTGCAGCGCCGGCGCTGGGGCATGGGGGCGATGCAGATCCTCGTGCACGAGAAGTTGTGGGCTGCAAAGGGCTGGATGTCGTGGCGGAATTACCACGAGTACCTCAACGGCACGCTGTGGTGGCTGGAGGGCATCGCAACGCTTGTGGCCTTCCTGATTCCGGTCCTGATCATGGTTTCCGGGGCGCAGACCTCCACCGCCGGGCCCCTTTTGTTCCTCGGGGTCTTCCTGGTCATGTTCACAGTGCGGCTTTGGGGTTCGAAGCAACTCATGCGGAACGAAATCCACTGGCCCACAGCCTTCGCTTTGCGGATCTTCCGCGTACCGGTGGGCCTGGCATGTTTCTGGTGGCTTATGTCCCGCAACGTCCTCGAGTTCCAGGTCACGCCTAAGGGAGCCGCGGATTCACGGCTCCGCGGCCGCACGCCACGCATCCTAATCGTGATGGTTGTCCTGATCACCGCAGTCATTCTCTACGCTGCGGCCGGGCTGGCCGGACTGGTTCCCTGGCGCACCACGGCAGGTTCCACGGTGGCGTCGGGCGCCTGGCTGGTGCTGGCCGGCGCTGTTCTGGTTCTGGGCACACGGCGGATCCGGGCCGTCGAATTCGCTACCTCCCGCCGCAACGCCTATCGCGTGGAAGTCGCGGCGCCGGTGGAGGCAGCGGGCACCAGGGGTGAACTGCTGGACATTTCAGTGGGTGGCGCGGCCGTCCGTTTCCCGCACGGAACACTTCCAGCGTCCGGCGTGATCATGCTCCGGCTGCCGGAGGCGGACCCGGTCCCGCTGCGGGTCGTCAGGCTCACGGAGCAACCGGACGGATCCCAGGTCGCCTCCCTGCGGGCAGCCGACGACGACTGGGCCGTCCACCGTGCGCTCTCGCTGTGGATCTTCCACACGCCCGCCGGGGCGCTGCCCGAATTCCCGCCCGGAGTACCCGCTGCCGCGTCCCTGCGGGGGCGCTGACAACAGGCCCCTTGGCCCCTCGCCGCGCGCAGCGAGATGACAGTTCGCGGCGGTGTTGCGCCCAAACATTGCCGCGAAGTGCCATCTCGGGGGCTTTTCAGTTGTTCAGGCAGAGCACGAAGCCGGGGAAGACATGGCGGCCGGGACGCCCGCCGACGACGTCGATCGCCCGGCCGAGCTCCTGCAGCTGGTCCACCGACATCTGCAGCGGCGGTTCGTCCGGCTGGTGGGTGGTGTAGATCGGGTAGTCGACGCCGGGTTCCCGCGACATTTCGATGTGGCAGCCGATGACATGGCTGACGGGGTGCGCGGCGCAGAATCGGATCAGCCGGTCGATCGTGTCCACAAACGCCGGCCAGTCGTGGATGTAGAGGCGCCCGGGGTAAACGGTGTCTCCGGTGAGCAGGATGCCGGTGTACGGGTCGTGGAAGGTGACGGCGGCGCTGTGGTGTCCCGGGCTGGGCCAGCACTTCAGGACCCGGCCGCCCAGGTCCACCTGGGCCCGCCGGTCTGCGGGACCGCCGGCGGGACCGCCGTCGTCGTCCCCAAATCCGAAGAACTCCCACGCGCTGCGCTGCTCAGCATCCACCACAAGGGTGCCCGGCCGGCCCGCGAACTGGGCATCGCCCGCAACATGGTCACCGTGCGGATGGGTGTGCAGGACCAGCAGCCCATAGCCCTCACGGGGGTGCGCGGCCAGCCAGGTGTCGATCAGTCCGTCGACGACGCGGCGCAGCGGGAAGAACTCCGCGGAGGCCGTGGCGCCGGTGTCGATCAGCACGGCCCGGGCATTGCCGAACAGCAGGAACATGAACGGCGCCTCGTAATTGACCGCCATATTCTGGCGCAGCACGAAGGTGTGCGCGTCATAGGCGTGCACCTGGATGTCGGGGTCCGTGTTGTGTTTCGCCGACTCCGAGCCGTGGATCCAGGACACGTTGAGGTCACCGGGACGGGGCACGTCGGAGGTGAAGTCGATCGCTGCGGATGCTCCCATGGCTACAGTCCCGGCAGGACTTGTTCGCGGACCTGCTTGCGGAGGATTTTGCCGAGCATGGAGCGGGGAAGATCCGGCACCGGGACGATCCGGCGCGGGACCTTGTAGCCGGCGAGGTGCTCGCGGCAGTGGGCGCGGAGGGCGTCTTCGTCCAGTGCGGTGCCCGGTTCAAGTTCGACGACGGCCACCACCATTTCTCCGCCGCGCTCCAGCGGCTTGCCCACGACGGCGGCGTCCCTGACATCCGGGTGCAGGCGCAGCACCGCTTCCACCTCGGTGGGCGACACGTTGAAACCGCCGGTGATGATGAGTTCCTTGGCCCGGTCCACCACGGTGGTGAAGCCGTCCGGGTCCACGGTCACGACGTCGCCGGTGCGCAGCCAGCCGTCGGCGGTGAGGGTTTTCGCGGTTTCCTCGGGGTTGTTCCAGTAGCCCTGGAAGACCTGTGGCCCCTTGATCAGCAGCTCGCCAGGCTGGCCCTGCAGGACCTCCACGGTCGGGTCGTCGACGTCGACCACCTTCATCAGGGTCGACGGGAAGGGGACGCCGATGGTCCCGGTGCGGCGTGTGGGGTGGAAGGGGTTGCCGAGCGCCACCGGAGAGGACTCCGTCATGCCGTAGCCCTCCACGAGCAGGCCGCCGGAGACGGATTCCCAGAGCTCCACGACATGGTCCGGCAAGTTCATGGCGCCGGAGATGCAGTACCTGCAGGAGCGCAGCGAGACGCCCTTCTCCTTCGCGGCCATCGCGGTGCGCTCGTAGATCGGCGGGACCGCGCAGTACACGGTGGCGGGCGACTTCTTCATCGCGTCCAGCACCAGGTCCGGGTCGAACTTGGGGAAGAGGACCAGCAGGCCCTGTTTGCGGATGCCGTAGGTCAGATACAGCGTCATGCCGAAGGCGTGGAACATCGGCAGGATCGCGTAGAACACTTCCTTGCGGTACTCCGCGCCGGCCATCCAGGCTTCCCCCTGCAGGGCGTTGGAGTACAGGTTGAAGTGGGTGAGCATCGCACCCTTGGGCCGCCCGGTGGTGCCCGAGGTGTACTGGATCGCGGCGAGGTCGTTCACCGAGGGACGCGGGTGCGCGGGGTCGATCCTGCCGTGGCCCAGGAGCTGCTTCCACGGCGTGGTTCCCGGCGCTGGGGCGGTCAGCGAGGCCCGCGCTTCGCGCAGCTTCTTGACCGGCAGGGCCAAGGCCAGGCGCTTGGCCGCAGGGAACGCCTCAAGCAGGTTGACCGAGACCACGTGGTCGATTTCGATGTCTGCGGGGAACTCGCGGATGGCGGCGGCGGCCTTGTCCCAGGCGATCACGACGCGGGCCTGGTGGTCCTCGAACTGGTGCCGCAGTTCGCGGGAGGTGTAGAGCGGGTTATGTTCGACGACGACGGCGCCCAGGCGCAGCACCGCGTAAAAGGCGACGACGTGCTGCGGGCAGTTCGGCAGGATCAGCGCGACCCGGTCGCCGGCCCGGACACCAAGTCGGCGAAGCCCCTCGGCGGCCCGGTCCACCTGCTCGCCGAGCTCCGAGTAGCTGGTCCGGCGGCCGAAGAATTCCAGCGCGGGGGCGGTTCCGGCCTCGGCCACGGACCGCTCCAGCATCGCGACGAGCGACTCCGTGGGCAATTCGATCTCGGCCGGGACGCCCGGCTGGTAGTTCTTCACCCAGGGCTGCTGGTCGGTATGCTCCATGCCCACATCATTTCGCGAACTCCGGGCTGAGGGCGAATCCCGGGCCCCGCCCACCCAACTAGCTGGCAGTAGTTGTCGTTATGAGCCCTCAAAACGTCAACTACTGCCAGTCAGTTGGGCGTCCTACAGCGCGGACCAGCCGCCGTCGGACGCAAGGATGGCACCGTTGACGTTGGTGCCGTCGTCGCTGAGCAGGAAGGTGATCGAGGCCGCCAGCTGCGCCGCTGTGGCCGGGGTCGGGATGTTGGCGCCCATCAGCGGGCCCAGCCGCTCGGCGGCCAGCTGGGAGCCCCAGTCGGCGACGATGTTGGTGATCGTTGCCCCGGGCGCCACCGCGTTGAAGCGCAGCCCCTTCGGCCCGTACATCACCGTGGAGTTCTTGGTCAGGCCGACGACGGCGTGCTTGGACGCGGTATAGGCGGCGCCGGCGGCGGACCCCCGCAGCCCGGCCTCGGAAGTCACATTGACCACGGAGCCGGTGCCGGCCTCGAGCATCAGCGGCACAACGGCGCGGGTCAGGCGCTTCAGGGCGGTGACGTTGATCCGGAAGACCCGCTCCCAGACGGCGTCGTCCACCTCGTGGATCGGGGCGAAGTTGTCCATGATGCCTGCGACGTTCGCGAGCGCGTCCACGCGGCCGCCCGCGGCGGCCACGACGGCGGCGACCGTTTCCTCGGTGGAGATGTCGCCGGCCACCGGCACAAGATCCAGACCCGCGTTCCGGGTCACGAGGTCATCCAGACGTTCCTTGCTGATGTCCGCCGCGATGACCTTGCCGCCCTCCTTCGCGACGCGCAGCGCGGTGGCCAGGCCGATGCCGGAGCCGGCGCCCGTGACGATAACGGTCCTGCCGGCAAAACGGCCCGGAGTGATGGTTTCCTGCCATGAAGCTTCGTTGCCCATGATGTCCTTCCAGACGTAGATGACGGTGACGACTGCGCAAGGTCCCGCCGTCGTAGTTTGACGGGAGGGCGCACGGTTGTCCACAGTGGGTCAGTGCTCTTGAACGTTGAACAAAGCGCCCCGGGCACCCGTGCCCCCGGCACCCGCCCGCCGCGGCAGCAAATTGCGGCCCTCGTCGGTTTTCTGGCGGCTTCCTTGGCCGTATCGCTAATCGGTTCGCTGCCGATCAGGATGAACAGCGACTGGTACGCGGCCGCGGACACGGCGCCGTGGACCCCGCCGGGGTGGATGTTCGGCTCGGCGTGGCTGGTACTTTACGCGGCCATGGCCGTGGCGGCTTGGCTGGTGTGGCGGCAACGGCTCTTCCCGCGCCGCGCGGCGCTCAGAGTCTACGGCGGGCTGCTGCTGCTGAACCTTTTGTGGCCGCTGATGTTCTTCGGCCTTTATCCGGTGATGGGCACCGCGGCCCTGTGGCTGGCGCTGCTTGTGATCGCCGCCCACGCCGCGTTCGCGACCGTGGCCGTGCTGCACTTCGGGCCGATCAGCACGACTGCCGGGGTGCTGATGCTGCCGTACGTTTCGTGGCTGGTGTTCTCGGCCAGCCTGAACCTGTACGCGGCCTTGAACAACTAGTTCAAACCCAGAGGACGACGGCGGGCTGAGTTCCGCCGTCGTCCTCCTGGTTAACGCTGTGGCACGTTCGCCCGTCGCTCAGGCGTTGGCGTGCTCGGCGAGGATCGCGTCCACCTGGCCGAGGGCGCCCTTCATGCCCTCCTCCATTCCCATGGCGACGATCTTCTCCATCTGCTCCTCCGTCTCGAAGGTGGACAGCACGGTCATCCGGGTGCGGTCGCCGGTCGGCTCCAGCGTCACGACGCCATGGATCGTGCCCATCTCGGCCACCGGCTCGCCATTGTCGTCCGAGAAGCCGTCGTCGAACTCCAGGCCGCGCGGGGCATCGATGGCGACAAAGCGCCACCAGCCGCGGGCTTTCTCCCCGTCCGGTCCCGTCATGTAGTAGCTCGCCTCGCCGCCGGGGACAAAGTCGTGCTTCTCGAAGGTGGCCGGCCAGGTGGGCGGGCCCCACCAGCGCTCGAGCTGGCGCGGATCCGCCCAGATCTGCCAGACGCGCTCGACGCCGGCGTCGAACTCCGCGACGACGCTGAGGCTCAGGGCCTCAAGATTCTTGACTGAACTGATGACTGTCATGTCGAACCCTTCCTATGCTTCTGCTTCGGTGCCTTCTGCCTTGCCTGCTGACTTCTGGTTGGTTTGTGGATCCGCTTGCCCCAGCAACTCGGCGATCCGTTCGGTCCGCTGCCGCCAAATGACCTCGTACTCATCGAGCAGACTGCGGGCCTTGTGCA
This sequence comes from Arthrobacter sp. 05N425, assembly GCF_056397125.1. Lineage (NCBI taxonomy): Bacteria > Bacillati > Actinomycetota > Actinomycetes > Micrococcales > Micrococcaceae > Arthrobacter > Arthrobacter sp. 05N425. Next base: position 200,804 of record NZ_JBFTMU010000002.1, on the reverse strand, counting down.
AGCCCGCGTGGTTGGCCCGCACGATCTGCTCCCTTCCGCGTTTCTCCTTGGTCACCAGGGAAGCGCGTTCCAGCACCGCCACATGCTTCTGTACGGCGGCGAAACTCATGGCGTAGAGCGCGGCGAGCCCGGAAACGGAGTACTCCCCCACCGTCACGCGGCGCACGATGTCCCGGCGGGTCGAGTCGGCGAACGACTGGAACAAGCGGTCGACTGCTTCGTCACTCAACTGATCTACAACCATTTGGTTGTAGAATAGGCCCGCGCCAAAGGAGTGTCAATGGGTGGCCGTGCGCCTCACCCCAGGAACGTCCGGTGGATGTCGCTGCCGTAGCGGCCGATGATGTCCCGCTTGGCTCTCCTGAAAGCTTCGAGGTCTCCGGCGTGGCCGTGCTGCTCCACGCGGCGCCGGGCTAGCTCGTCCGCGATCACGTCCAGGAAGAGTTCGGCCAACAAAAGGCGCGCCGAATCGCGGAAGCGTCCACGGCCGTCAACGTACAGCTGGACCGTGGGCGCGGCGGTGTTGATGATGACCTTCCGTTCGTCCACGCTGTAGACGGCACGGTCGGCACTGTTGTGCAGGCTGCGGAACTCGTAGCCGGTGAAGAGGTCGACGCCGTGGTCCCGGCTCGGGCGGCGGGCCTCCGGGTGCGCCGCCGGCTGCACCGGCGCATCGGCGGGCACCGCATGATGCGGGGGCTGGTCGGCGCTGCGGTGCGAGGCGTGTTCGGCGATGACGATTTCGCACAACGCCCAGTAGTCGCCGGCCCGGACGGTCACCTGGCCCCGTTCGTCCGGCCGCTCCCCCGTCACGGTCCATTCGAGCCGCCGCGCTTCCCCCAGCGCGCCGACGGCGATCGGGACAGGTTCCGGGTCGATCCGCAGCGTGCCGGGCAGGTCCACCTCGAACGTGAGCATTCCGTCGGGCAACCGGGCCGGATCCAGCAGCAGGGAAACACGGAACGGATGCCCCGGCGGACGGTAGTAGAAGGGGGTGGTGAAGCGCAACGCCGCGGGCCGCTCCCCCGCAGGGGAGCCGCCACCGGGCGCCGGGGAGGTTTCCAGGCCCAGGTCGACGACGGCGGCCTCGTTCATGTGCTGCAGCAGGTGCTCGATCATTTCGGCGGTGCGCCCGGAGGTGGTGGCGCGCTCAAGATGCGTGAGCTTTTCCTTCTCGGCCTGCACGGCGCCGGCGATCATCCGGCTGACGGCCTCGGAAAACGCCGCCACAAAGGGGTCCCGGGGGTTCAGTCCCTCGCGTTCGTCGCTGATGATCGCCCGGCCGCGGCCCAGCATCCCGGTCAGCGCGTCGCAGGATACGACGCCGAAGAGGTATTCGGTGCCCACCTGGTTTTCGAACGCGAACAGCTGGCAATCCAGTGCGGCCATCCCGGACAGAACGACGAGGCCGTTGGTGCGCTCGTCTCCCTTGAGTGTCAGCTCGGTCCCTGTGGCGCGTTTCAACGTCAGGGTGAACGGATACGCCCGGCCTTCAAAGCTGACGCTTCCGCCCTGGTCCGGGCCGAGCAGCAGGTCCGCCGGCGGCTCCTGGAACCTGACCGGCTCGCTTCGGTGGTCGCCCGATCCGGGCTGGCCGTGCTCCAGCTCCACGCTGCGCCGGCCCAGCACCGCACGCAGGTAGAAGTTGTCGGACAGGGACTGCAGCAGGGTGCTGTACTGGGTGATCCGGACGCGGGGATTGTCGACGACGATGCTCACCCGGGTGCCGCTGGCAGCCGGTGCTTCGTCGATCCCCAGCCGGGCGTAGTCGGCCGGGAACGCGCGGCGGTCCTCGCCGCCGTCGTCGTAGAGGTAGCCGCCGTTCTCGCCGCGGAAGACGTCGATCCGGGTGAAGCGGCCGCCCTGGATGGTCTCGATCCAACCGTGGCCCAGGCCGAAGATCGCTTGCTTGAGGCCGCGGCCGAAGTAGCCGCGGCCGTCACCCTCGCCGCGCGCGAGCGGGCTGTGCGCGCCGCCGTAGCTGAGGATCCGGCCGGCCTGATCGAAGGACATCCCTTCCGCCTGGTCGCTGACCATCAGCACGGCCCCGGTGAGGTGCCGCTCGTACCGGACATGGATCCGGCCACTGACGTGGGCGCCGGCCTTTTCGAGCCGCGCGTAGCTGTCGTCGCTGTTGGTAATCAGCTCCACGAGCGCTTTCTCCACCGAGGCGAAGCGCCGCGAGTCGATCCCGATCACGCGCTGGTCCACTTGGATTTCGGCAACCGTCATGCTGATTCCCTCGCTCACAACTGAAGTTGTTGCCGGCCGTTCCTCAACCCGTAGCCGCAGGTCCGGCCCGATACGTGGAGCGTAGCAGTTCCGGGCTATTTGGCGCGGGTGTGCGAAATCGAGGCAGCGGCGAGGGCGGTCGGCTGCTAGTGCGAGGCGGGCCTGGGAACCGAGGCTTCCAGGTCGTCCGTCCCAAGTTCTGCCGGGCTCTCGATAAAGCCGCTCAGCCACGCGACGGCGTCGGGCCGAGAGGTGAAGAATTCGTGAGGGTATTTTGTGTCCCGGCTCGTGGCAGCGGCCACGACGCGGTCGACAGCGCTGGAGCCAAGGACCGCAATGGCGAGAACGTCGACAGACTTGGCGAACTCGTACCGGGCGGCGGCGCTGATTTCCACGTCAGTCATGACGGAGAGCATCGGCATCTGCCGGCCCTGGCTGATCAACTCGGTGGCCCGCATGGCATCCCGGGCGTCACCGACGTCGACAAACGAGCCGGGGGCCCAGACGGACTCGATGATGCCGTCGCTGATGCGGAGGGAATTCTTCCCGTTCGCGGCGCGGATTGGTTCTGGCATCATCTGGCCAATTCTAGGCGCGCTCAGTCCGCTCGCGTGGACAACACGGCGCAGAAGCGTGCCTCCATCCTCGACCCTTTGCCGGCAAAGCCGCCGCCATGGGGGAAGCCGGCTGTTTACCAGCCCTCCATCAAGGGTTCATTACCGATAAGTAACTTGGGGTGGTCCTGTTGAGAACCATCCATTGAGAGGCTCCCCCATGAGCGCGACTCGAACCCGAGGCATCCTCACGGCCGCCGCAGCCTTCGTCCTGGCGGCGTCCGCAATCGGCGGCACGGCGGCAGCCCAGGCCGCCGGCACCAACGATCGGCCCAACGCAAACAGCGCCGGTTCCGGCAGCCACCGCGAAACGGACAGCGCGCTGGCCGAGGCCTTTAACGGCGTCGACCGCAGCACGAACTGGCAGCAGACCGGCAAGCTGAAGCTGAAGTTTCCGACGTACCACACGGAAGGAATCGCTTTCAGCCAGGAGCACATCTTCCTCTCGGCCGTGCAGATCATCGAGCCGACCACAAAGTTCCCGTCCCCGCAGGGAGGATTCGACCGCACGGCGGGCAAGGGCGTCGGCCACCTGTTCGTCATGGACAAGGCCGGGAATCTGCAGAAGGACATCATCCTGGGCGAGGGCGACATGTACCACCCCGGCGGCATCGACTTCGACGGCGCCAACGTCTGGGTCCCTGTTGCCCAGTACCGGCCCAGCAGCAGCGCCATCATCTACCGGGTGGACGCAAAAACCCTCGACGTGCACAAGCAGTTCGAGGTGAAAGACCACTTCGGCGGCATCGTCATGGACAAGCAGACCGGCCACCTCGTGGGCAACACCTGGGGATCGCGGCGCTTCGCCGAATGGGACCTGCGCGGCAGGCAGCTCTCCACCTGGCAGAACCCGAACTATTTCATCGACTACCAGGACTGCCAGTACGTGCCGACCTCGAAGATGCTCTGTGGGGGCATCACCAACCTCCCGCAGGCCCCCGGAGCTGGCGGCCCCGGCGCCAGCTACGAACTCGGCGGGATGGCCATGATCGATCTCAAGACCCGCAGCGTGACCCGCGACGTCCCGTTCCAGCAGTGGTCCACCGCCGGGCACGTGGCAACCCGCAACCCGTTCAAAATGACCGCCGACGGGAACCACCTCACCTTGAAGCTGGCCCCGGACAACGGTGACGAGGGCAACGGCACCGAGATCCTCACCTACGAAGCCACCGTCGCCCCCGCCAAGTAGCGCGCCCAACGCCTTGGAAAAGAAACGATTGGATACCCCCTTGCAGCACTTCTCCCCTAACCGCTTCACCCGTAAACGCTTCGTTGCCGCCACGAGCGCCACCGCTCTGGCGGCATCGGCGCTGGCCGCCGGCCTGATCGGCGTTGGCGTGGGCCCGGCATCCGCCGGCGAAAAACACGAAGGAACCGCAACGCCGATCAAGCATGTGGTGGTGATCTTCCAGGAAAACGTCTCGTTCGACCACTACTTCGCCACCTATCCGAAGGCCGCCAACATTCCCGGTGAAACCCAGCAGGGCACCGGCACCAAGGCGGCTGCGTTCACCGCGGCCAAGAACACGCCGAAGAAGATCAACACGCTCGCCACCGCGGGCCTGCTGGCTCCGGACAACCCGAACGCCGCGCAGCCGGCCCGGCTTTCGCCAATGCAGGCCGTCACCTGCGACCAGGACCACAACTACGGCGCCGAGCAGAAGGCCTACAACGGCGGCGCGATGGACAAATTCGTTGAGTACACCAGCCGGGACTCCTGCGGTACCAACCAGTACGGCCGCCCCGGGTTGACGATGGACTACTACGACGGAAACACCGTCACGGGCATCTGGAACTACGCCCAGAACTACGCTATGAGCGACAACCACTTCAGCACCGTATTCGGGCCCTCCACCCCGGGCGCGCTCAACCTGGTCTCCGGCCAGACCCACGGGGCCACCGAATACACTGCTGCCGGGCAGCCCGTGGCCACGCCGGCGGGCGGCAGCAGCACTGTCCGCCAGCCAGACGCGAACGGCGTTGGCACGGTCATCAACGACCCGGACCCGGTCTATGACGATTGCTCGAACAACAGCCACGCCAAGGCTGGCAACCTGGCCGGCCTGAACGGCAAGAACATCGGCGACCTGCTCAGCGCAAAGGGCACGTCCTGGGGCTGGTTCCAGGGCGGCTTCACACCGACCACGCCCGCGACCGGAACCACCCCGGCGTCGTGCCTGTCCAGCCACACGAACGCCGCCGGCGCCAGCGTCGTTGACTACTCCCCCCACCACCAGCCGTTCCAGTACTACGCGTCCACCGCCAACCCGCACCACGTGGCGCCGGCGTCGGACGCAGAGATCGGCCACAACGGCAGGGCCAACCACCAGTACGACCTCACCGATTTCAACAAGGTGGTCAATACCGACAACATGCCGGCCGTCTCCTTCCTGAAGGCGGGGATGTACCAGGACGGCCACGCCGCCTACTCCGACCCGGTCGACGAGCAGAAGTTCATCACCAACACCGTCAACCAGATCCAGAAGTCCAAGAACTGGGAGAACACGGCCGTGGTGCTCGCCTACGACGACTCGGACGGCTGGTACGACCACGTCGCCGCCCAGGTGAAGAACTCTTCCAACAGTGCCGACGACGCCGCGTGGTGCCAGAGCGCCGCGGCCAGCGGCGTCCCGATGGCCGGCGGTTATGCCGACCGCTGCGGCCCGGGCCCGCGCCAGCCGCTGGTCGTTATTTCCCCCTTTGCGAAAAAGAACTTCGTGGACCACACCGAGACTGACCAGGCCTCGATCCTGCGTTTCATCGAGGACAACTGGCACACCGGCCGGATCGGCGACGCCTCCGCCGACGCCACCGCCGGCTCGGTGAATGGCATGTTCAACTTCAACAAGCAGCGCACCGGCAAGGTGCTGCTCGACGAACAGACCGGCGCGGTTGCGTCGATCACCAACAACGACGGCGACCCCAGCCGCCGGAGGTAACACGCGCCGCGACCTGCCGAAGGCGGGCGGCCATCCAGAGACGCCACCCGGCGATGGCCGGGTGGCGTCTCTGTGCTGGCTCATGGAAGCGCAATACCCGCCTCCAGGAATCAAACACCCTAGGATCTTCGACATGGAGACCTTCCTCTGGCCAGGCTGCGCGTCCGATCCCCAAGGTGAACCCAAGGTCGCCGTGCTTGTCCCGGGGGCGGGCTACAAAGTCGAATCTCCCCTACTGTTCTGGCCCGCGGAGCAGCTGAAGGACCGCGGATGGCAAGTTCACGGAATCCGCTGGACCGAGGACGACGAGCCCGGCGATGATCCCCGCGGCTTCGCCGCCCGGGCGGTCGAACAAGCGTTTGCCGGGGCCCCGCGCGCCGCCGAACGGCTCATCGTGGCCAAATCATTTGGAACCCTCGCTATTCCTTGGGCAGAAGAGGCTCAAGTACCGGGTGTTTGGCTTACGCCTATCCTCACGGATGGGGTGATTCGGAGAACGCTTACCGGCACTCGGAAACGTGATCTGCTGATCGGCGGCTCCAAAGACAAGCTATGGGTTATCGACGGCTTATCCGAGACTGCAGGCACGTTCGTCGAAATCCCGGGTGCCGACCACTCCCTGCAAATTCCGAACGATTGGCGCGCTTCCCTGTCGTCCCAAGTCCAGGCGTTCACTGCTGTCGAGAGCTTTCTGGCCGGCTAAGGCCGACGCCCTGGCCCAGCCCCGCGCAGCTCAGCCCAGGGCTACCAGGAACGCCAGGCCGGCCAGCACAAGGGACACCGGGACCATGACACGCCGTTCGTCCTTGCTCTTTGAGGCAAGGTTGGGCAGGACGCTGAACAGCAAATAGGCCGCGATCACCCACATAGCCACCACCGCAATGGAGGGCGCTGGCAGGACTGAAATGAATTCCGCCCGGTCCAGGGCAACCAGCGCAAAGGCAGCGTAAACGACGATCGACACGGCACTTCCGACGCGGAGCCGCGCCGGAAGCACCGCGCGTTGGCCGCCCCAGGCAAACCGGCCGAGCGGCAGCCCGACGATCAGCAGCAACTGAAACACGGCAAGTGCTCCGAGCACTGCACAGAACGCGAGGGGGATTTCCGGCACCATGAGCTGAAGACTAGCGGGCTGGACGGAGCGGCCGTGGTTACGGCGCGACCGTCAGCCGCGCTGCCGGTCCTTGCTCAGGCGATCAGCCGGGTGTCAAAGAACTCTTCCGCGAGCCGGATCAGGTGCTCAGGGACGTCGGCGTCCTCGCCATGGCCACCATGGCCGAGGATCACGGCGGTGCCCCGCGCGACGCCGGCGAGGTCCAGGCCGCAGTCGTTCATCAGTTGGGCGGCGCGCAGGTTCGCCGGGAGCTGGGTAATCACGCCTTCGGCGTTGAGGTAGACGTGCCAGTTTCCGCGGCTGACTCTTTCAAGGTCTCCGCCCACCAGCCCTTGTAGGGTTCGCTGGTCGGTTTCGATGGTTTCCACCCGGACAGGTTCGCTGATCCGGGCCGGGATTATCAGTGCTGTATATCTCTTAGTCATTTTAGGTCCGCTGTTAATAACAACGGCGTAGTTCGCCGTGTTCCCGGGGGCTGGAGGCAGCCCCGCCGCCCCGGGAGACCCTCAAAACGCAGGCGGACGACGGCGGGAGCTTCCCGCCGTCGTCCGCTTGCGTGGTTTGCCGGCAACCGCGCCGGCCGAATTCCGGTCAGACGGACAGCGGGACTTCCTCCGCCACGTCGTCCTGCGCAACCGGCTCCTGCCGCGCCGGGCGCATCGCCGCTACGGCGCCGCCCGCCACGAGAACCACGGCGCCGACGCCCATGTACAGCATGGAAGCTGTCCAGTGCGCGTCCAGCAGGGCGCCGGTGATGAGCGGGGCGACGATGGCGCCGACGCGGCCGATTCCGATCGCCCAGCCGACGCCGGTGCTCCGGACGGACGCGCCGTACAGGGCGGGGGTGATGGTGTACATGCCGGCGATGCAGCCGTTGATCAGCATGCCGACGACGCCGCCCGCGACGAACGCCAGGGCGAGGATGCCCGCGGTGGAGATGAACATCACCATGGTGGCGGCCGAGAGGACCGCAAACGCGATCATCACCTTGCGGCTGTTCCAGCGGATGGTGAGCAGGCCGTAGAGCAGGGAACCGAAGGTGCCGCCCAGGGTGAGCATGAGGCCGCCGATCACGCCCTGACTCTCGGTCATGCCGGCGGTGACGAGCAGCCGCGGCGTCCAGCTGTTCACGAAGTAGAACCCGAACATGGTGGCAAAGAAGGCCAGCCAGACGAGCCAGGTGGAACGGCGGTTGCCGGCGGTGAAGAGTTCAGAAAGCTTGTTCCTGTGCAGCGCCACTGCGGCGGACGCGGGGATCTGGGTCAGTTCGGGCTGGCCGATCTTGCGGGCAATCTTGTTGAGGCGATCGAGGACGTTGCGCGGGCGACGGCTGGTCAGGAAGTCCACCGATTCGGGCAGCAGGACCGCCAGCAGGACCAGGACGACGCCGGTGCAAATGCCGCCGAACACGAAGACCGAGCGCCAGCCGAAGTTTGCCTGGAGGGAGACCGCGGCAGCGCCGCCCAGCGTCGCGCCGATGCCGTAGCCGGCCGTGTAGATGCTGATGGCCAGCCCGCGCCAGCGTTTGGAGGAGTATTCGCTGGCGATCACGTTGGTGCAGGCCAGGATGCCGCCGATGCCCAGGCCCGTGACGACGCGCCAGATCCCCAACTCCACTGCCGAATGTGCCAGTGAGGCGAGCAGCATGCCGGCGGTGGCAAGGCCAACGGAGACCAAGACCATGGGCCGGCGGCCGATGACGTCGGCGAACGGTGCAAGGCCCAGCGACCCGATGGCCATGCCGACCAGGCCGGAGCTCAGCAGGATGCCCAGCTCGGCCCCGCTGAGGCCGAACTCGCGCGTGACGCTGTTGGCCGTGAAAGCCATGGCCAGAACGTCGAAGCCGTCGAGGGCGTTAAGGATGATGCACAATCCGACGATCAGCCATTGGTACAGGGACATGCGGGACGCGTCGATGCGTTCTTGGAGTTGCATGAGACTACTTTCTGGAGGCCGCGGACAGTCCGGGCGGGTACAAAGTTGCGTGCCGAACGGCGGGTGTGCGCCTTCGGTGCCAAAGCCCGCCGCCGGGGATCGTCGTCGAACTCCCGGTAGCCGGACAACTATCTATACTGATAGCTAGATGTGGCGTGAGACACAGCCTAACTATGAACATAGTTAGTTGACAAGAGTTTTGATGAAGCAGGGCCCGTATGTCGCGATGCGGCCGACGGGCCCGATGGAAAGGACCGGTGGCGAGGTGAGTCTGCGCTACGCCCTGCTTGCCCTGCTGACATCCCAGCCCCTGACGGGCTACGACGTGTTCAAGCAGTTCGAACAATCCGTCGGCTACGTCTGGCACGCTCCGGACTCGCAGATCTACCCGGAGCTCCGCCGCATGGAAAAGGACGGCCTGCTGCGCGGCGTCGAGGAAGCCTGGGGGAAGAAGGGCAAGAAGAAGCGCTACCACATCACCCCGGAGGGCGTTGAGGCCTTCCGCGCCTGGATCAACACCACCCTCGACTACACCCGCGAGCGGGACCCGATCCACCTCAAGGCGGCATACCTGGAGTGGGCCGAGCCGGATGCCGCGCGGGCGCAGATGCAGGCGCACATCGCCTACCACTCCTCGCGCGCACAGCAGTGGCAGGAGATGATTGCCGCCCTGGAGGACCGGAGCAATCCCATCCTGGCAACCCGCCTGGAGGCGGCGCCTGAAGCCGATAGGGCCAAGATTGCCGGCTACAAGATCTTCACCTACGAGGGCATGATCGAGCGCGCCAACGCCGAAATCCAGTGGGCCAGGCGCGGCTTGGAACTGATCGACAAACTGGAATCCTGACCGGAGAACGGCCCGGAAGCCGCAGGGCTTCCGGGCCTTTCGCATGCCCCGGCACGCCCGCCGTCGGAAACTCACCCCTTGCCACTACCTATGAACATAGTTATGCTGTGACGCAGACCACTACCTATGTAGATAGATATAGCGAAGGAATGACATGACCGCGATGATGCAGTCCGTTAGTTCGACAACCAACAAGGTGCTGGGGTACCCGCTTAATGCCTGGTATGTAGCCGCCTGGGACCATGAAGTGACCCGGAAGCCGATGTCCCGGCGGATCGCGGACCGCCCGCTCGCCCTGTACCGCACGGAGGACGGCAAGGCCGTGGCGCTGGCGGACGCATGCTGGCACCGGCTGGCTCCGCTTTCCATGGGCAAGACGCTTGCCGGGGATGAGATCCAGTGCCCGTACCACGGCATCGTTTACAACTCCGCCGGCCGCTGTGTCTCGATGCCGGCGCAGGAAACCATCAACCCCAGCGCCACGGTCCCGTCCTTCCCGGTAATCGAAAGGTACCGGTATGTCTGGGTCTGGCTGGGCGATCCGACCCAGGCCGACCCAACATTGGTCCCGGACATGCACCAGATGAGCTCGGATGAATGGGCCGGCGACGGCGAGACCATCTTTGCCCCGTGCAACTTCCAATTGGTGCTGGACAACCTGATGGACCTCACCCACGAGGAGTTCGTCCATTCGTCCTCGATCGGGCAGGACGAACTGAGCGAGTCCGATTTTAAGGTGACCCAGGACGGCGACACCGTCACCGTGTCCCGCTGGATGCTCGACATCGACGCGCCGCCGTTCTGGCTCAAGAACATGCGCGACAAGTTCCCTGGCTTCGAGGGCAAGGTGGACCGCTGGCAGATCATCACCTTCCAGTCGCCGTCGACGATCAACATCGACGTCGGCGTCGCGAAGGCAGGCACCGGGGCGCCGGAAGGCGACCGCAGCCAGGGCGTGAATGGCTTCGTCATGAACACCATCTCCCCCGAAACCGCCAAGACCTGCCACTACTTCTGGGCTTTCATGCGCAACTACCGGCTGGAGAGCCAGCTGATCACCACCCAGCTTCGCAACGGCGTCCACGGCGTCTTCGGCGAGGACGAGGCCATGCTCAAGGCGCAGCAGGAGGCGATCGACGCGAACCCGGACTACGAGTTCTACAACCTCAACATCGACGCCGGCGGGATGTGGGTCCGCAGGCTGATCGAGCGCCAGCTCGCCGCCGAGGGCCGGCTCATTCCCACCGTCTGACCGACCCCAGACCCGTCCAGCCCGGACCCCTCCAGCCCAGCGAGAAGTTAGAAGAAAGTCATGGCAGCAAGCAACATCGAAGTCTGGCAGACCGGAACCGTCGTCGAGGCGGAGTCCGTCACCGCCGAAACCCGGCGCCTGGTCCTGTCCCAGTCGCTACCGAAGAAGGCGGAGCCCGGCTCGCATATCGACGTCATGGTCACGATCAACGGGGAACGCCACAAGCGCTCCTACTCCGTGGTGGATTCCAGCGAGGATGGCCGGCGCGTGGCCATCAGCGTCTTCCGGGCGCCGCAGTCCCGGGGCGGCTCGGTCTTCATGCAGGGCCTGGAAGTCGGGGACCAACTGGAGATCACCCAGCCGCTGCAGAACTTCCCGCTCCGGGTGGGCGCCCCGCGCTACGTGCTTCTGGCCGGGGGCATAGGGATCACCGCGATGGTCAACATGGCGCGGGTGCTGCGCAACATCAAGGCGGACTACACCCTGGTCTACGCCGGCCGCAGCCGCGCCGCCATGGCCTACCTGCCCCAGCTGGAAGCGCTGCACGGCGACGCGCTGCGGGTGCACGTGGATGACGAGGGCACGGCGCTGAAGGTCGATGAGTTGCTGGCCGGGGTGGATCCGGAGACGGAGCTCTACATGTGCGGACCGATCCGGCTCATGGACGCGGTCAAACGCGGCTGGGACACGCGCGGCCTGAGCGTGCCGAACCTGAGGTACGAGACCTTCGGCAACAGCGGGTGGTTCGACCCGGAGGAGTTCGTCGTCCGCGTCCCCCGGCTGGGCGTGGAGACGACCGTCGGTCCCGGCGAGTCCATGCTGGAAGCCCTCGAGGGCGCGGGAGTGGACATGATGTTCGATTGCCGCAAGGGCGAATGCGGACTCTGTGAAGTGCGGCTGCTGGGCCTGCAGGGCACCGTCGACCACCGCGACGTGTTCTACAGCGAGCGCCAGCAGCAGGCTGCGGCGAAGATGTGCTGCTGCGTCTCACGGGCCGTCAGCTCGGAAACCGGAGCGCGGGCGGATGCAACAGGGGAACGCGCCGTCGTCACCATCGACGTCTGAGGTCACCCGGCGCCTGTTGCCTGCCGCCCATTCGATCGGTTCGATAGGCGCCGCGCGTCCGGTCCGGCACCAGCTCGGCTCCGAATCAACATGGAGACCGAAAGCAGAGGGGGCCCATGCGCGTTCAGCAGGAAGCGACTGCCGCCGAGGCAACAATGCTGTGGCGGCATGTCCTCCCGACGGAACTGGGTCCCTGCACTGTGCATGTCCAGTCGGGCCTCAAGCAACGAGGGCCGGCGTCGGCTACTGCGGACGTGTACCTTCACGGCGCCGCGGGATCCTGGACCACCTTCCAGCCCTTGCTCGCCGGAGTGCCGGACCGGGCGCGGGTGCTGATCGACCTGCCGGGCTGGGGTGGATCCACCGAAAATGCCCGGATGGAACACTTCAGCATCGATGCCGCGGGCCGGGCTGTCGCGGGGATCCTCGACTCGCTCGGGTACCGTCGGTGGAATCTGGTGGGGCACTCCATGGGAGGCTTCCTCGCGCTGCATATCGCCGCGGCCTGGCCCGAGCAGGTGGTCAGCGTCGCCGCCATTTCGGCTACCACCTTCGGTGTGTCCGAGGCGGCCCGGAACCCGCTGCGCGGCCTCGTCAGGCTCCCGGCGTTCGTGGGCATGCTCCTGCTCATGCGCACCCTGGCGGCCCTCGGCCCGGCCGGGTCAGCGCTGGTACGTGCGACCGGCAGGGCTCCCGTGATGCGGCCACTGATGTCCCCGTTTTTCGCAGCTCCCGCAGCCATCCCCGCAGGGGTTGTGCGCGGGCTTGGCGATGACGCCCGCCCGGCAAGCTTCTCCGCCGCCGCCCGGGCCGCGGCCCACTACGACTTGAACCGGTGGCGCAGCATCCGCTGCCCGGTGCTGGCGACCCGCGGGGACGTGGATGTCTTCACCCCGCAGTCCGATCTGCACCGTTTGGGCGAAGTGGTCCCGCACGCCCAACTGGTGACGATCCCGCGCTGCGGCCACTTCGCCACCTTCGAGCGCCCGCTGCAAGTAATGCGCCTGCTCGATGGTCTTTGGGGCCGCCGGATTCAACCCGCCCAGCGTTCCCAGTAGTCGTCCGCGGACTGCAGGAAGCGCCTGCGCCGGATTCGTTCTCCGAAGAGGGGGTGGCTTTCCGGCCTGCCCAGCGGGCTGGACGCATTGCCACTCGGGGTGAAGCTGACGGCGATGACTGCGGCAATTACGAATATGGACAGGAAGGTCAGCGCTGTGAGGATCAGCCCGTAGGCCGGCCCCGGCGGCTGGCCATGGCGGGTACGAAGCCGGAAGCCGCCAAGGTAGCTGCCAAGCGAAGTCCCGCGGGCATAGAGCGCCCAGTTGGTGGCCAAGGCGGTGAAGAGGATCAAGACAAGAGGGATCCAGCGGCCGGGCGCGAGTACGAACAGCAATACGGTCGGAGCCCAGACCAGAAGCGAATCGATAAGAAGCGCGAACAGCAGCGAAGGCCAGTCGACGATCGCTGGTTCGGGGGTATTCACGCAGTGATTCTTGCACGCGGCAATCGGTGGTCCGCCCATGCGACACCGGATCCGATCAGATTTGTTCAACGCCGCGCCCATCCGGCACCTGCCGTCTGCGGCTGTGACCAGTCTCACCCGCAATAATCGCCCTCTGGCTTGAGCCGGCCACTCGGCGCTGTGCATCATGAAAAGGCAGGCAGGGGCTCGAATCCCCGCCCGCGCAGCCCCGAGGTTCGCTCCGACGCTCCGCGTCCGAATCGAATCAGGGGCACCATCCTGGTGGACGCAATGAGGCCAAACCGGTGAGCTCGCAGAGCTGCCCACGGTCTCAGGCGTTCCTGGTTTGGCCTACGGCGGCTCCGCATCGGTGCGGCAGCCGGACACCCGGATTCATGAATGGAAGCACTGAACAATGACGTTTGAAACTGCCAACACTGTCACCCACAAGCTCTGGGACCGCTCCACGATGCACCACGAACTGGACGCCCTGGTCCACGATCTCTCGGTCCGGCACAACACCGCGAAGTCCAACATCGCGGTCCACGCCAGCGGCCCGAACACGTTCACGCTCAGCCTGGACCACGGCGCGGCCAACCTGGACTCGGCCTCCGCCTAAGAACACAGCGCAGCACTAAACGACGACGACGACGGCGGGAGCTTCCCGCCGTCGTCGTCGCGTTTGCGAGCGGGCGGCACAGCCGCCCACCGGTCAGGAGAACCGGGCCGGCCGGAAGGTGGCGAGCATGGGGTGCTTCTTCCCGGTCATGATCTCGCCCGCGAGGAGCTCGCCGGCAATAAGGCCAAGCGTCGCCCCCGAGTGGGTGAAGGCCACGAAGCAACCTGGCACCTGGCCGAGCTCCCCAAGGACCGGTTCGCCGTCGCCCGGGATGGGCTTGTACCCGATCTTCCACGAGGCCGGCTTGAGCTCAGGATGGCCGGCGATCAGCTTGGACGCTTCATCGGCGAGTTCCTGAACCACGTCGTCGGAAATGCTGAAGGTACCGTCGGCGTGTTCGCTGATGTGCTCTTCGTACCAGTCGTGGTCCAGGGCCAGGGCGTTTCCGGGGTTTGGCCGCACGGCCGCCCGCGGGGTGTTCAGCACGGCCTTCAGTCCGTGATCCACTGGCTTGGTCAGAACCAGCATGGAGACCGGGGAAGCGTTGGGGATGTCAACGCCCAGGGGAGCGACGACTGCGGGCGTCGCGGCGCCGCACGCCACCAGGATGGCATCCGCTGCGTAAGTATCGCCAGCGGCCGTCTGCACGCCGCTGGCCCGCCCGGCGTCGACCGCGACGGAGACCTTGCCGGCATTGAGCACCAGTTCACCGCCCAGCTCGTGGAACTCCTCCATCAGAAACTCCACCAGTTCAGGCAGGCTGACCCACCCCTCGCCGGGGTTGAAGATGGCACTCTCGGGCACGGCATCCGGGTCGACGCCGGGAACGGCTGAAGGGAGTTGTTCGGGCGCCAGCAGTTTGGAGTTGTAGCCGATGGACTCCTCGTAGTCATGGCGGGCGAGGGTGGCAGCCTGCTGTCCCGCGGCGTGCCACATGAGGCCGCCGCCGAACTGCAGCCAGTCCCGGTCCGGATCCGCAGCGAAGAGGGTTCGGTAGCGGTCCACGCCGGCGACCCGGAGTTGGTGGTACGGGGTGGAGCGTTCTCCGGCGGAGTTCAGCCAGGACAGCGAGCGGCCGGTGGCCTCGCTGGCCAGGCCGTGTTCGCTCAGCAGGACCACCGAGGCCCCTTCGCGGAGCAAGTGGACGGCGGTGGAGACGCCGAGGATACCGCCGCCGATGACGGCGACTCGTTTGGTTGAGGGCGTGGAGGACATGGGTCTCCCTTTCGTTCCGTAATGGGTGCTTGAAATTTCGCGCTGGCATTGCCCGGGCGGCGCGAGGTATGGCTAGGCGAAGGCGCGGAGGTTGTCGATAACCCTCAGGACCTCAAGTGACTCCTCGGGGTCGACCGGCAGCGGGCCCTCCCCTCGGAGCGCCGCGGCCAGCCGGGTATAGAACTCGGGGTAAGCGCCCGGCCGGGCAGGCACCGCCTCGGAGGTTCCGTTTACGCCGAGGACCCCCCAAGAGTCCTCGGGCTCCACGCCGTAGGCCGGATCCGACGGCAACATGCCGCCTGCCAGCGCGGGTTCCTGACTGTCCAGACCCCACTTGGTGTACCCGGCCCTGGAGCCCAGAACGTGGAATCGCGGGCCGACCCGGGCCGCCATGCCGTTCATCCAGAGCCGTGAGCGGACTCCGGATTCGTGGAGCAGGGACACGAAGGCTTCGGTATCGGCGCCGTCTGGGTGTCCGTGGTTGGCGGTCTCCCCGTAGCTCTCCGCGACGGGACCGAACAGCTGGACGGCTTGGTCGATCAGGTGGGCGCCCAAGTCGTTGAGGATGCCGCCGCCGTCGGACGCCGCTGCAGTGTCCCGCCAGTTCCCGAAACCGTCCGGCCGCCACCACTCAAAGCGCGACTCGAAGCTGCGGACGTCGCCCAGCGCTCCTTTCCTAACCAGTTCCCGGAGCGTCAGGAAGTCGGCGTCCCAGCGCCGGTTCTGAAAGACCGTGAGCTGCACGCCGGCGTCGGCCGCCCGGGAGATGAGAGCTTCACCGTCGGCCGGGCTGGTGACGAATGGTTTGTCCACCACGAGGTGCAGGCCGCGGTCCATTGCCGTTGCGGCGAGGTCGTAGTGGGTTTGCGGAGGCGTCCCGAGAACAACCAGGTCCAGGCTTCCGGCGAGGGTGAACAGTGCCTCCGGCGTCGGCACGATCCGGGCGTGCGGGTAGAGCCTGGCCGCCTCCCCGGCACGGGCCGGATCCGCGGTGACAATGACGTCCAGAGAGTAGCCGGGATGAGCCGCGATCAGCGGCGCGTGGAAGACCTTGCCGGAGACACCGAAGCCGACGACGGCGGTACGGATGGGCTCCGCTGCGCCGCTGCCCATCACAGCACCTCCGAGAGGAACCGCTGGAGCCGTTCGCTCTGCGGGTTGTCGAAGAGCTGGGCGGGGGTGCCGGATTCGACGACTTCGCCTTCGTCCATAAAGACGACCTGATCGGCGACTTTGCGGGCAAAGCCCATCTCGTGCGTGACCACCAACATGGTCATGCCGCGCCGGCCCAGTCCCGCCATGAGGTTCAGCACGCCCTTGACCAGTTCCGGATCCAGCGCGCTGGTGGCCTCGTCGAAGAGCATGACTTCCGGTTCCATAGCCAGGGCGCGGGCGATTGCGACGCGCTGCTGCTGTCCGCCGGAGAGGTCCCGGGGACGGTGGTCGGCGCGCTCGGCGAGGCCCACCTCGGCGAGGCGGCGGCGGGCGCGTTCCCGCGCTTCGGCTTTCGGCATTCCCTTGACGCTCCAGAGGGCCAGGGCGACGTTCTCAAGGGCGGTGTGGTCCGGAAAGAGGTTGAAGTGCTGGAAGACCATGCCGATGCGGGCCCGCAGGAGATCCGGTTTGACCTGCAGGGCGCTCTCACCGGCCAGGAGGACGTCCCCGCTTTTGGGTTCGTGCAGCCGGTTGACCCCGCGGAGCAGGGTGGACTTGCCGGAGCCGGAGGGCCCGATGATGCAGGTGGTGGTGCCCGGCGCAACGTTGAGGCTGACGTTCCGGAGCACCTCGATGTCCCCGTAGGCCATGGTCAGGTTTCTCAGTTCCAGGCTGGAACCGTGGAAGGTCTCAATGTCCGGCGCGGTATTGCTGGCGGTGTTGCTTGCGAGGCTCATGTGTTGCTCCCGGTGGTCAGCGGTGAGGCCGCGGCGAGTTCGTTGACTTCCTTGAGGCCGCTGCTGGGGGCGGCTGGGCGGCGTCGGCCGGTGCGGAAGCGGTTGTCGAAGTAGTTGACCAGGTGGGTCAGCGGGACCGTGACCACCAGGTAGAAGATCCCGGCCAGGACCAGCGGGGAGAGGTTGCCGGAGAGGACGGCGGCATCCTGGCCGACGCGGAACAGCTCCCGTTCGGAGACCAGCATGCCCAGGAAGTAGACCAGCGAGGAGTCCTTCACAATGGCGATGAACTGGTTGACCAAGGCGGGCAGGACCCGGCGGACACCCTGCGGGACAACCACGAGAGCCATCGACTTCGCGTAGCTCATGCCCAGCGCCCGGCAGGCTTCGCCCTGGCCTTTGTCCACGCTCTGGATACCGGCGCGGAAAATCTCGCCGATGTAGGCACTGGCAATCAGGCTCAGCGCGATGATTCCCAGGGGGTAGGGCGAGGGGCCGAATATCGACTGGCTGATGCGGGCGAATCCCTGGCCGATCAGCAGGATGGTCAGGATGGCCGGCAGCCCGCGGAACAGGTCCGTGTAGATCCGGGCCGGGACACGGAGCCAGGCCGACGGGGATATCCCCATCACGGCGACGACCATGCCGAGGGCAACACCGAGGATGGTGGCGGCGACGGAGATTATGAGGGTGTTGAGGAGGCCGACTCCCAGAAGCTGGGGCAGCACTTCGGCCATTGCGCCGAAGTCGAAAAAGGTGCGGGTGATGGTGCTTAACCAGTCCATGGTGTCTCTCAGACGTAGGTAGCTTGTGGATCCCGGGCGGGCCGCGTGGTGCGGCCCGCCCGGTCAGGTGGCAGCGGGGCGGCTGCCGGAGGTGTCCGCCGTGCGGCTTACTTGCTGGACGTGGGGCTCGGCGACGGGCTTGCCGCCTGCTCGGCCTTCGGCAGGTACTGCTTGGGCATCGGCGATCCCGGGAACCACTTCTGGTACAGCTTCTTCCAGGTGCCGTCCTCCATGGCGGCGGACAGTCCCTTGTTAAGCGCGTCCTTGAAGGCCGTCTTGCCCTTCGCCACGGCGAACCCGGCGGGGGCGTCGAAGGACGGGATGTCAGCCGCGCTGACCAGTCCGTATTTCTCTTCGTAGGCCTTGGCTGCCTCGTAGTCCAGGAAGTGGGCGTCCACGGATCCGCTGTTCACGGCAGAAATAGCGGTGTTGTTGTCCGGGAAGCGCACCAGGCTGGCCGAGGTGAAGTTCTTGACGGCGTAGGCCTCCTGGAGCGTTCCCTGCACGACACCGAGGCGTTTTCCGGCGAGCGCGTCAGCGTTGGCGATGCCCGAGTTCTTGGTGGTGATGACGGTCAGGTAGCCCGCCAGGTAGCCATCCGAGAAGTCGACGGTTTGCTTGCGCTTGTCCGTGATGCCGATCGCCGCGACGCCGGCGTCGAACTGGCCGTTGGCGACGGCGGCGAGCAGCCCGGAGAAGTCCTGACCGGTAAAGACGACCTTGTCGATACCGGCGCGGTGGGCGACATCCTTGAAGAGTTCGACGTCGAAGCCGGTGAAGTTCCCCTGCGCGTCGGCGAAGGTGTAGGGCTTGGAGTCACCGAGGCTGGCTACACGAATGGTGCCGGGCTCGATCAGACCGTAGGGGTTGTCCGCCGGCGACGACGAGGCGGAGGAGGCTCCGCCGCAGCCGGACAGTGCGAGAACCGCGGCAACAGCAGCGGCAATGAGCGCCCCGGGGCGCAGCTTGTTTCCTGTGTTCACAGCGTTTTCCAATCGTGGGGTGGGGAGCGGGTAGGCGGGCAGTGTGCCCCGTAGTGGGTAAGGGCCGATGCGGGTCTTGCTGAGTCCGGTCTCAGTCCCTAGGATTGAGACCGGACTCACATCGATTGCTAGAAATGTAATCGAAGCCACATGGGGCGTCAAGGGTCCGCTACGAAAGGCCGTCATGAAGAGTGATGCTTCCCGGCGCCGCGATGTCACCGTCGCCGACGTCGCCCGGGCTGCCCAGGTGTCCAAGGCCCAGGCGGCCCGTGCCCTGGGCAACTACGGCGCCGTGAGCGAGGACGTGCGCGAGCGGGTGCTGGCCGCCGCCGAGGAGCTTGACTACCGGCCTAATGAGCTCGCCCGCAGCATGAACACGGGAAAGTCGCACACCATCGGGGTGGTGGTGGGCGACATCGAGAACCCCCATTTCGGCCTCGCCACCCGGGGCATTACGGATACCGCCAAGCGCAGCGGCTACAACGTCATCCTGATCAACACCGACGAGGACACAGCCGCGGAAATCGATGCCGTGAGGGTGCTGCTGGACAAGCGCGTGGACGGTTTGATCGTGGCGCCCGCGTCTTCGGTCGAGACGCAACACCTGCGGCGCGTTCACGAGTCGGGCCGTCCGCTGGTCCTGCTGGACCGCAAGGCGCCCGGGCTCGATGTCGACACCATCGCCGTCGACATGGAGGATATCTCCCATGAGTCCACGAGTTACCTGATCAATACCGGCCACCGCAGAATCGCCTTCATCTCCACGCTCCGGACGGACGAGCCGTACCGCGAGGGGATGCCGTTGGACTCGTCCCAGATTTCGGACCGGCGCGCCGGCCTGCAACGCGCGTTCGCAGACGCTGGCCTGCAGCCGCCGGATGATCTGATCCGCCTCAACGCCGGCGATGACGAGTCGATCCGCAAGATCACCCGCGAGCTGCTGCAACGCCCGGACCCGGCGACGGCGATCATCGCCTCCGACGGGTTGATCGGGCTGAGTGTGGTCGAGGCTATCCAGGAGCTCGGCCTGTCGATTCCGGAGGATGTTTCTTTCCTCATGTACGACGACTTCGCCTGGACGCGGCTCACCACGCCTCCACTTACGGTCATCGCGCAGCCAGTGTACGAGATGGGCGTAGCCGCAGCCGCGGCCCTGATCCGGCAGATGGAGGGCCGGAAGGCGCCTGCGGCCGCGCCGGTGTTTACGGCCGAGCTGATCCGCCGGGGCTCCGTCGCGGCACCGGCGCGCGGTTAGGCGACGACGTCGGAAGCCTCGCGCAGGCTGCCGCGCGTTGGCCAGTTCGCGCTCGTAGCGCCGCCGCTCCGGGGCTGAGCAGAAGATCATAAGGTCCCGCGGTTCGGTCCTGTCCGCGGTCCGGGTCACCGAGAGCACCGGCCGGCGCTGCCCGCCGGGACCCAGGATCTCGATCGAAAGCTCGGCAAGGTGGCGGTCGCGTTCCAGCTTTGGTCCGGCATGCGAACTTGGCCTACTTGGTATAGGTGTAGGTTCCAAGATGCAGTACGGTTGTGGTCGGGGTTTTGACTAAGGCCCAGTCAACAACCAGCGGGGCCCTGCCGTCGGCATAGTAGAAGGTGGCCTGCGCCCCGTCGAAGACGACTTTCCCTTCTGCTACGTGAGCGGCTTGCATGTCGTTCCCGTTGATCAACGTCCAGCTGGCGTCGTTCGCAATGGTCAGATGAAAGTTCTCTGATACGGCCCCTCCCCCCTTCCAATGTCCTTCCACGCCCTCGGGTACAAGGGGCGTCGGAGTTGGGGTGACCGGCGGTGGCGTGCTTGAGACTACCGATGACGCGCCGACATACGCCGTTGAACTGCTGGCGGGTACAGGCGAAGGTGCCCCACCGGCAGGGAAGCCCGCGAGAGTGCCACTGGTGAATAGCGCCGTAACTAACGTTCCCGCCAAGGCGAATCCGCCGGTTATCCATGCGGCCTTAGCCGCCGTGTCCCTTTGCGACTGGTCCATGTCGCCTCCTGGTCTCAGCCCCTGTGCCCAGACTGATCCGTGGGTCAACAATGTGTCAACACCCAGCAGGCGAACAGCCTCACGGTCGCATTCACATTCAGGTGAGCTGCATCACATACTGGAACCCTGGCGGAAGCCCCGCCAAGAAGAAGGGCCAGTCGAGGGATGGGAGCAGAGCATGATGAGCCAGGACCACACGGCACCGGAGACCAAAGGTGTTAAGTCGGAGTTGCTTGCCACGGTTGACCTTGGCCCGGAGATCGAGGGCATGGCAGGGCGCCAGCTTCGAATGCGGATGGTGACCATCGAGCCGGGCGGCGTCTTC
Organism: Arthrobacter sp. 05N425; assembly: GCF_056397125.1. Lineage (NCBI taxonomy): Bacteria > Bacillati > Actinomycetota > Actinomycetes > Micrococcales > Micrococcaceae > Arthrobacter > Arthrobacter sp. 05N425. Next base: position 179,540 of record NZ_JBFTMU010000002.1, on the reverse strand, counting down.
GGTCCGGTTCACGACCACAAAGGCCGGCCTGGCCTCGTCTACATTCTGCAGGGAACGATCACCGACCACCGGAATGGAGTCGCTACCGACTACGGGCCGGGGGCAGGATGGCCCGAGGATAGGGAAACTCTTCACTGGCTGGAGAACAGAGGAACCGTTCCGGCGGTGGAGATCTCGGTCGACATCGTCAGCCAGGAGTAATCCCGCGTCCTTCACGCCGAGACGCCAGCCATCCGGCGGCCTAGAGGGTTGCGGCTTCTTCCTGGGCCAGTCTGATCATCCGCAGCTCGTCCTCCACGGCTCGGGCGGGCCAGTAGTCCTTTGCCAACTCGTCGGCGCGGACTCGGTCTGCCGCCGGGAAGAGCTTGCCGAACAGGCCGGCCGCTTGCAGCAGGGCAATCAGCGCCGTGGTCCTAGCGTCGGGCGCGGGCGCAGCCGGCGTGCCGGCCCCGGTGGGCGTCCCGGCCACGGGCGTCCCTGCCGCGGACGTCCCGGCGTCGGGCCCCGTCGAAGGAGACGTCCCGGCGTCGGGCCCCGTCGAAGGAGGCGCCCCGGCGTCGGACGTTTTCGCATCAGGTGCGCCGGGGACCGGTGCGGCACCGCTGAGTGCAGCCTCGAGCTTCTTCAGAAGCGCAGCTTTCGAAGCGTGGTCCACCTCGGGGTACCGGGTGGACCGGAACACGCCGAGGTGTTTTTCGCCGACATGTTCCACGATGCCCAGTGCCGCCATCCGCTCGTAGACACGCTGCACTTCGGCGCGGCCCTCCAGCATGGCGACCCACCGTTTGGGAGTGTGAGGCCGTGATTTGCCGCGGATGAGCTCCAGCTCGTGCTGGAAATCCGTCGGCGGGGCGGCGCGGGTAGCCCGGACGTTCTTCCCCTGCAGCTCGATGGCACCGATCAGCTCCAGCTCGGCCAAGATTGCCCCCGCCAGCGTGGTTCTGAGTGCAAACACCGGCACCTCCGGTTTGCCGTCTTTGTCGTTCGTCGCCAACAGCAGGAAGGCCTGGGGAAGGTTCAGCTCCGCCGGCTTCGGCGTTTCAGCGTTCATACCAACATGGTGGCGCGGTTGGTCAGCCGCCGCATGAGGATTTCGTCCCGGGTCCCCGGAGATAAATGCCCTCGACTCCCGCCGTGCCGACCGGTAAGGTTCCCCGCATCTGTTCCGGACACTTCTGGAGGCCATGGTGCTCAAGCGAATCAGCAGGATGACAGGCGCACTGGCGGGGCTGCTGCTCACGCTCGGCATGATCGCACCATCAGTGCCGGCTGTAGCCTCGACGGGCTACGACATCGACTCCGCCTCCAGCCTGCAGGTGGTGGTCAACAAACACCGGCCGTTGGACCCCGCCACCTACGTGCCGGCCCGGCTGGTCAGGGTCCAGGGGGAACAGCTGCGGACCGAGGCCGCGGACGCCTACAAACAGTTAGCCAAAGCCGCCAAGTCGGCCGGCGTGAACATCATTCCGGTCAGCGGCTACCGTTCTTACAGCCAGCAGGCAAGCCTCTACGACAGCTACGTGCGCCAGTACGGCCAGGCGACGGCCGATACCCTCGCCGCGCGGCCCGGCTTCAGCGAACACCAGACCGGGCTGGCGATGGACATCGGCAACGCCAGTGGGGTCTGCGCCCTGCAGGCCTGCTTCGCAAACACCCCGGCCGGTAAGTGGGCGGCCGCGAATGCCGCGAGCTATGGATTCATCATCCGCTACCCCGCGGGGGCCGAGGACGTTACCGGCTACACCTACGAGCCTTGGCACCTGCGTTTCGTGGGAAAGGCCATCGCCCAGGAGATGAAGGACTTCCCCACCCTCGAGGATTACTTCGAGCTGGAACCCGCCCCTGATTACCTCTAAGCCAACGAACGCCCAGGACCCCGCGAGGCGATAACTTGGTGGAATGACGGCTAGCTATAGGTACGACGTCGAGATCCTGCACCTGCTCGTGTCGCCGGCGCACGCCTACTTCGGCCGCGCACGGGAGGGCGCCGCCGACGTCCCCACCGCAGACGCCGAGAAGGCCACGTTCTTGGCCGGCAAGGGCATCGTCGGCGACCGGTTCTTCGGCAAGGCCGCGCACATGGATGCCGCCGTCACCGTGTTCGCCGTCGAGGCCCTCGAAGCCATCGCCGCAGAGCTGGGAACGGCAGCCCTTGACCCACTGCTCACACGTCGCAATGTGCACATCAGGGGAGCCCACCTGGCCCCGCTGCTCGGTCACGAATTCGCGTTGGAATCCGGCGGCGAGGTGGTGCGGCTCAAGGCCGGGCGGCCGGCCCATCCGTGCGCCTGGATGGATGCGATGCTCGCCCCGGGCGCCCACAAAGCTATGCGCGGGCGGGGCGGTGTGCGGTGCCAGGTGCTTTCGGACGGGGTCCTGCACCGCGGCCCGGCAGTGCTGATCAGTCCGGTCCCGCTTGACCCGGACCGCGCGGGCGAACCGACGCTGCTGCGCCCGTCGCGCTTGCCCTAGTCCGACGCATGCCGTCGACTCGCCGACGAAACACAGGGGCACGAGCAGACGGTATCCGAACGCCGGGCGGTCCTGACAAAAGAGGGCAAAGTCCCGGCCCGCCGGTTCGCGACACGGGACCGGTCAGCCAGGCCGGGCTTCGCTTTCGTAGACTCTAGGGAGATCCGACGTGTCCCCTCCGGAGACATGCCCGCCACAGGAAGAGTCATCGATGAAGATTATCGTCCTAGTCAAGGAGGTCCCCGACACCTACGGGGACCGAAAACTGAACCTTGAAACAGGCCTCGCCGACCGTGAAGCCAGCGAGACAGTCATTGATGAGATCGGCGAGCGGGCCCTGGAGCTGGCCCTGACGTATGCCGACGCGAACGAGGGCCCCGAGGTGACCCTCCTTTCCCTCGCTCCCGAGGGCGCGACGGCCACCATCCGCAAGGGGCTGGCGATGGGTGCGGCGAGCGCCGTCCACGTCTCCGACGAGGCGCTCCGGGGCGCTGACCTGGGGCTTACCGCCGAAACCCTCGCAGCCGCGATCCGCCGCGTCGAGTTTGACCTGGTCATCACCGGCAACGTCTCCACCGATGGATCCGGCGGCATGATTCCCGCGATGCTCGCCGAGCTGCTTGACGTGCCGCTTGCTTCCGGTCTCAGCGCCGTGGAGATCAGCGACGGCGCGGTGTCCGGGACCCGGGGCGTGGAATCCGGCGTGCAGCAGGTATCGGCGAAGCTGCCTGCGGTTATTTCCATTACCGAGGCGCTTCCCGGGCCGCGCTTCCCCAACTTCAAGGGAATCATGGCCGCGAAGAAGAAGCCCCTTGAGGTGCTGACCCTTGGCGACCTCGGGATCTCGGCCGACAACCCGGACGCGGCGCGGTCGATCATGCTGGCGGTGGCCGAGAAGCCCCCGCACGCTGCCGGCGTCAAGATCGTTGACGAGGGTGATGCCGGCGAGAAGCTCGCCGACTTCCTGATCGAAAACCGACTGGCGTAGGAGTAACGACATGACTGAATTCCCTCGTGACGCAATCCTCGTCGTCGTGGAAGCCCTGGCTTCCGGTGAACTTGAGAAGGCTGCGGCCGGGCTCTTCGGCGCTGCCGCCGCGGTGGGCACGCCGGTTGCCCTGGTGCTTGCCGAGCCCGGCGCCGGAACGGCCGCCGCCGCGGAGGCCGCGGACCTGGGGGCCGCCCGCGTGCTGATCGCAGAGTCTACGGATCCGTCCGCGCTGGGCGTGCCGGGCGTCGACGCGCTTGCCGCCGCGGCGGAGCAGGTGCAGCCGGACGCCATCCTGATTTCGCATTCCCTGAACGGACGGGACCTGGCCGGCCGGTACGCCGCCCGGTCACGGGCAGCGGTGTGCGTCGATGCCGTCGGTGTGTCCCGCGATGACGAGGGCGTGGTGGCACACCACTCCGTCTACGGCGGCGCCTACAACGTGACGTCGACGTCCACGTTCGGGGCGCCGGTCATCACGGTCCGCCAAGGCTCCATCGAAGCGCGGGCTGCGGCCCAGCCGCCGGCGTCGGAAACCCTGGCGGTGACCCCCTCCGGGAAGCCGGCAGCGCGGGTCGACTCCTTCGAGGAGGCCGTCGCCGCCACCTCGCGGCCGGAGCTGCGCGGTGCCGCCAAGGTTGTCGCCGGTGGCCGCGGCCTCGGCTCGGCCGAACAGTTCGCCCTCGTTGATCAGCTCGCCGATACGCTCGGCGCTGCCGTTGGTGCTTCGCGTGCCGCGGTGGACGCAGGCTTCGTTCCGCAATCGCAGCAGGTCGGGCAGACCGGGGTTTCGGTGTCCTCCCAGTTGTATATCGCGCTTGGTATTTCCGGCGCGATCCAGCACCGGGCCGGCATGCAGACCGCCAAGACGATCATCGCCATCAACAAGGACGCGGACGCGCCGATCTTCGAGATCGCCGACTTCGGCGTGGTGGGCGACGTGTTCAAGGTTGTCCCTCAGCTGATCAGCGCCCTTGAGGCCCGGAAGAAATAGCGATGGCAACTCATTCCGGGTCCATCCGACGGGGCCTTCCGCGCGTGCCGGGCGGCGAGCCCTGGCCGCCAGCAGGCCAAGCACCCGCGCGCCTGCTTTCCTCCGCGGCTGCTGCGCAGGAAACGGCACCAGATACGACGGCGCTGTCCGCTCCGGTGCCCGCAGTCAGCGCTCCTGCCGTGGACGTCCCGGCAGCAGCTGCGGGCGGGCGGCAGCTTCGCCGGGGCTTGCCGCGGGTGCCGGGCGGCGAGCCCTGGCCGCCCGCCGGCGAGGTCGCGGCACCGGTGGCATCCGTGTCAGAGGCTCCGGCCCCAGGCGGCGAGCCTGCGCCGACGCCGGCCGCGCCGGTCGCGCAAGCGAAGCTCGCCGCTGCCACCCCCCAAACGGAACCAACGGCGACGTCGTCGGCGGCTGCTCCGGTCACCGCACCAGCCGCGCAGACGACGGCGGCGGGGTCCCCCCAGCTGCGCCGCGGGCTCCCCCGCGTCCCCGGCGGTGAACCGTGGCCTCCGGCAGGCCCCGCTCCGGCGCGTGCTGCCAGCCCCGCTCCTGTCGCTGCGGTGCAGGCGGCCCCGGAACCTGTTACCGCGGCTCCTGCCCCGGCTGCCGCCGTCGTCATCGCGGAGACCACTGCCCAAGCGGAGCCACCGGCGCCGCCGAACGAACCGGTCCCCGCATCCCCCGCGGCCGCGGCCGCTCCGGCACCCGTGGCAACGCCCGTCGTCGCCGTCGAAAAGCCCGCAAAGCCCGGAAGGCCGAAGGCCGCAGCAAAGCTCTACGGCTCCCGCACCCCGGCCCAGTGGGTCAAGCTCGCCGTCGTCGCCGTGGCCGCCGCCGCAGTTCTTGTCCTCGCCGCGCGCGGAGTGACCACGCTGCCGGGCGTGCCGGAGTTCCTCGAGAGGTACCCCGGCGAATATGGCCTGCCCGACACCGCCGAGACCGGCTTCCCGTGGTGGGCGCAGTGGACGCACTTCCTGAACATTTTCCTGATGGTGCTCATCATCCGCTCCGGCTACCAGGTGCGCACGCAGCAGAAACCGCCCGCGTTCTGGACCCCTAAGCGCGGTGGTAAGAAGATCAGCATCAACCTTTGGCTGCACCAGTCGCTCGACGTCATATGGCTGGCCAACGGGCTCATCTTCGCGGTGCTGCTGTTCGCCTCGGGCCGTTGGATGCGGATCGTCCCGACCAGCTGGGAGGTGTTCCCGAATGCGCTCTCTGCACTCCTGCAGTACATGACACTGGACTGGCCGGTCGAGAACGGCTGGGTGAACTACAACAGCCTGCAGCAGCTGATGTACTTCCTCGTGGTGTTCGTCGCGGCCCCGCTCGCGGCAATCACGGGGGCTCGCATGAGCGAGTTCTGGCCCAAGAACGCGACGACGCTGAACAAGGCCTACCCGGTGGAGGTGGCGCGCGCGCTCCACTTCCCGACAATGCTGTTTTTCGTGCTGTTCATCCTGGTCCACGTGTTCCTGGTGTTCGCGACCGGTGCGCTGCGCAACCTGAACCACATGTTCGCCGGCACCGACGAGATGAACTGGGTGGGGTTCTGGCTCTTCGCGGCCGCCATCGCCATCACCACGGCCGGGTGGTACGCCGCCCGGCCGCTCGTGCTTGCACCCCTCGCCAAGCTGTTCGGCAAGGTGAGCAGCCGGTAGGCGTCAAACGACGGTCTGCCTCGATCGCGAATCGCTATCGAGGCAGACCGTCGAGGCTGGAACTATCGGTCCTGTTCCCTGTTTGCGCTGGATTCCGGAGAACGGGGGCCGGCCGCCGTCCAGCCATTCTGATCATCGAATAGGGGGCGTCTGACGGCCAACAAATGTTGTGCCAGCGCCACATCCGGCTGGCCGGGATACGTTTCCACGAGTCCGCTGAGATGTTGTCTTTCGCGCTCACGCTCCGGGTCGGCGTCCGCCATCAAGGCCCCGATGATGGTCATGGCCAGGCGTCGGATCTCCGGCATCCGCTTCTCGCCTGAAGCTCCGGTGGCCCTGTTGCCGTCGGGGCCGGAACACGAAATCCCGGGCCTGCCATGACTGCGTTCCGGAAGCGAAGACGGACTGGTTGGCATCTGGTGTCCCTTATTCCTGTTCCAGTAGACGCTGGAACGGATCCACGGCCATACGCGCTCCTGGGAGCGGGTGCTCAACGCGGCGGACTCTATCTTTATTGTACGCCCGTACCGCAAGGCCCCCGCTTGGGCGACCAGCCAAACCGTGCAGCAGATCCCGCGTCTTGCCGTGACACAGCCTTCGCCGAGTTCGACGACGAATACCGGCCCATGCCCTCCATTCCGAAGGTGCCAACGTGGAAAGAGAGCCGCGCATCCTGGGTGGTGGACCGCGACATCTTTCCTCGGGTGTACTGGAACCTGATCCTGAAGGGACGCGCGTAGCCCCGCGCTCTACACTGGCTGGATGGAGGCTACGGTCCGCGGTGTTCCTGTGCATTACGTCGAGTCCGGCAGCGGTACGCCGGTTCTCGCATTGCACGGCGTTGGCGTGGACCACCGCGAAATGGCCCACGCCCTCGAACCGGTCTTCACTGCAGCTCCTGGGTTTCGGCGCCTGTACCCTGACCTGCCGGGGATGGGCCTCACGCCGGCGCCCGCGGCCCTCGCCAGCAACGATGATGTCCTGGACCTCCTGCTCGGCTTCATCGACAACACCATCGGGGCTGGACCTCTTCTTGTCATAGGCCACTCCTATGGCGGGTATCTAGCCCGTGCCGTTGCCCAGCACAGACCGGAGCAGGTGATCGGGCTGGCGCTGGTCTGCCCGGTCGGTGCCCGCACCGGAAACGTGCCTGAACACACGGTTCTTGCCTCATCGGCCGGTCTTGACGTCGAGCTCAGCCCGGAGCTCGAGGCTTCCTACCGCGGCTACTTCGTGGTCCAGACGGCTGAAACGCTGCGCCGGTTCCGGGACGCCGTGGCCCCGGCGGCGCCGCTCGTTGACGAATCCGCCCTGACGCGGATTTTTTCGCGCTGGGAACTGCAGGAGCGCCCGCAGAGTGTGAAGACCTATCCGCATCCCGTCCTGATCCTGGCGGGACGGCAGGATTCCACCGCCGGTTACGCCGCCCCGGCCGATCTCGCGGGGCAGTACCCGCGCTGCACCCTGGCCGTCCTCGATCACGCCGGCCATGCATTGTTGCATGAGCAGCCCGCCCTGGCTCAAGCCCTGATCGTTGAATGGCTCGCGCGGGTGCGTGAGCACTCCGCGGCCTGATACGCCCCCTCTAGAGTCCACCCGGAGCCGGTTAATCCATTCGGTATAGTATTCCGATGGGCTGGCAGCTCTTGCACCGGTCCCCCTCACCCTCAGACCAAGGAGCCTCGTGGGCCCGCAAGCAACGGAACTGACGGTCTCCGACAACGGGCCGGGCCACGCCCCCGCCCGGGACGCAATGCAGGGCGGGCTGATCGGCATCCTGGCAGGGCTTCTCGGATTGGGCCCCTGGTTAATCACCGGGGCACAACTGCCCCTGCAGAACCTGTGGGCCGCCGACGTCGCTCCGGACCGGATGCCGGCGTCGCTTCTGCCGCTCAGCCAGTACGAGCTGACCACCATCGTCGCCCTCCTCACGGTAGGCGGCGCGGCGGCCGGACTCGCGGTGCGTCTCTGGTCCCCCGCCCGACGCCGACTGGCGACGTGGTGCGCGGCAGCCGGGGTTCTCGGTGTCCAGTTCACCGCGTCCGTCCAGTCCTTCACCGTGCTCGACGGCGGACTCGCGGGCGGAACGATGGCCCGCCTGTACTTCGCCGGCCTGCTGGCCGGCGTGGTCCTGTCCGTCGCGGCGGCCCTCGTCGCCCTCCTGCTGGTCTCGTCGACGTCGCGGGCCCCGGTCGCACTGGGCGTCGGACTCATGGCGGTGCCGTTTGCTTCGTGGATGGTGGAGTGGGTTGCCGGCGTCGTCGGGCCCCTCAACATCCCGGCAGCCGCGCCGACGGCCGCCCGCTGGATTCCCGCCATCCTGGTCGGCTGCGCCTTGGCGTGGTGCGGCCTTCGCCCTGCCCGTCGTGCCGTGGTGTGGCTGGTGGACCTGGCCCTGTTGTGGGTGGTTCCGGCCCTGTTTATCTCCGTCAATTACGTCCTCGGAACGCGCGTGGGGGCGGGCGACCTGCAGGAGATGCTGTTGATGAGCCGGCAGATCCTGGCGGCCACCCTGGGACCCGCGGGCGGGGCAGGACCCCTCGTCCTGCTGGCCTTCGTCCTCGGCCTGGCAGGGCTGGGTGCCCGGACCGTCGCAGTTCGCCGTCGGCGGGCCCTGCCCGCCGACTGACCCGGCCGTAACAGCGCAGCCGGCTTCCGCCAGGCCGCGGCTGTGTTCCTACCGGCCGGTCGTCATTACACTGGGACGCATGACCGAGCACGAACCGGTCCCGCCGCACACCGCTGTGGCCCCCGACGCCGTCGACGCCCCCTTGCGAAGTTCGAAGCAGCGCTCCCGCACCTTCTACGGGATCCTGCTGAACACCGGCCTGGCCAACATCACCACCAGTTACCTGTGGTTTGCGCTGACATTCTGGGTGTATTTGGGGACGCGCAACGTGATCGCCACCGGAGTAGTCGGCGGCGCGTACATGCTGCTGATCGCCCTTTCCAGCATCAGCTTCGGCACGTACGTCGACCGCTACCGCAAGCTGGCCGTCATGCGTTTTGCCGCCGCCTTCACCCTGGCGATGTTCGTGCTTTCGGGCGTGATGTTCCTGCTGACGCCCGCCGACTCGCTGCTGGACCTGACGCAGCCGTGGTTCTGGACATTCATGCTGATCGTCCTGCTCGGCGCCGTGGTGGAGAACATGCGCAACATCGCGCTCGCGGCCACGGTGACCATCCTGATCGACCCGGACCGGCGGGCCAACGCCAACGGGCTGGTCGGGATGGTGCAGGGGCTGATGTTCATCGTCACCTCGGTGTTTTCCGGTGTGTCGGTCGGGCTGCTGGGCATGGGCTGGACAATCGTCGTGGCCGTGGCGCTCACCGCGCTGGCCTTCGCCCACGTGCTCACCCTGCGCATGCCCGAGGAGGTCCGCGCTGCCGCCACGGACGCGCAGGGCGGCTTTGACCTGCGGGGCTCCCTCGCCGCCGTCGCCGCCGTTGCCGGACTGTTCGCGCTGATTCTCTTCTCCACGTTCAACAATTTCATCGGCGGCGTCTACATGGCCTTGATGGACCCCTACGGCCTGGAAATGTTCCCGGTAGAACTGTGGGGCACGTTCCTGGCACTGGGTGCCACCGGCTTCATCGTAGGAGGGGCGCTGGTCAACAAATTCGGACTGGGATCCAACCCGTTGCGCACCATGCTCCTCGCAGTGATCCTGATGGGCCTCCTCGGCGCGGTCTTCACGCTCCGGGAGTGGGCCTGGCTGTACGTCGCCGGCATCTGGCTGTACCTGGTCCTGGTGCCTGTCGTCGAGGCCGCCGAGCAGACCGTCATCCAGCGGGTGGTGCCGCTGCAGCGGCAGGGGCGCGTGTTTGGATTTGCCATGGCCTTCGAATCCGCCGCCGCGCCGATCACAGCGTTCCTGATCGCGCCGATCGCCCAGGTCTGGATCATCCCGTACGCGCGGTCCGCTGAGGGGGCCGCCCAACTAGCCCCGCTGCTGGGAGAGGGGACATCCCGCGGTATCGCCCTGGTGTTCCTGATCTCAGGAATCATCCTTATTGCGGCCGCGCTGCTGGCCTTCCTGGCCCCGGTCTACCGCCGGGTCTCGGCGTCGTACGCGGGGACGGATGCCGGTGTGTCGCCGTTGGTGGACGGCCGCTAGGACGCGGGACCGGTTCCGTCAGGCAGGCTGGCATCGATTGGAAAGGTCATGAAGGCCGGGGTTTCGTACGGGTGCGCGGACAGTGCCGCGTCGACGACGGCGCTGCGCCGGGACCGCGGGTAAATGGCCTCGATCCGGGTTTCCGGGACTTCCTCGGCGGAACCGACGGCGCCGATGGCCGGGTTCGCGCCCGGCAGCGGCGTAAAGCGTCCGATCCCTTCGAGGCTGAACGAGCAGTGCGAATAGTTGCCAAGCCTGCCCGCCCCGGCATCGCCAATGGCCTGCCGGACGGCGTGCGCAGCGTCGGTGGGGACGTAGATGACCAGGCAATCCATGGGCTCCATGGCTGAAAGTCTGGCACGGGGCCGCCTCGGCCGCGCGGATAAGGCTGGCGCCGTCAGCTGGCGGGGTCGTACTGGAAAGCCCGCACTTCCTGCGCGCAACGGCAGGAGGCCGCGATCTTCGCTGCCCACTCCAAGGCCGCCTCGTACGAGGGCAACTCCAGCACCGAATAGCCGCCTTCAAGCTGCGCCGTCTGCGGGTAGGTGCCCTCGCGCACGGTCCCGTCGCCGTCGACCATGACAGGCGGGATGCTCTCGTCGATGCCGCCGCCGAACACCCAGACGCCGGCGTCCTTCGCCTCCTGGACCACCGCGTGCGACGCATCCGATACGGACTGTAGCTCTTCCTCGGGGAAAACCATGGCGGCACTCGGAAACGAGATCAGGTACTTGGTCATGGCGTCGACTCCTTCTTCGCAGCACAGGGATGGCGCTTATCCTTGCCGATGCCCCAATGCCGTGCAAGATCTCCGCGGCCCCGCAGAGCGCCACAGAAATCGCCCTCAATTAGTACGCGGAAAGAATCATCCCAGGGTGGGAGTATGTCAAAAGTATGGTCACCCACAAAAGGAGCATCAATGCCGCTGGAAGACCTCAAGGACAGCCCGAGCGACTTCGACTTCATCATCGGAAGCTGGACCGTGCGACACGAGCGACTCAACCAGCTCTTCGCGGCATGCACCGAGTGGACCGAGTTCTCCGGCTTATCGTCGACTTCCAAGACGCTCGGCGGTTACGGAAACCTTGAAGACAACCTCCTGAGATTCCCCGACGGCGATGCGCGGGCGATCGCCATTAGGTCGTACTCGCCAGACCTCGGGACATGGTCAATTTGGTGGTTGGACGGCCGCAACCCGGGCACCCTTGACACTCCGGTCATCGGAAAGTTCGATTCCGGCATCGGGACCTTCTTCGCGGACGACAACCTGAACGGCAGCCCTATTCGCGTGCGGTTTACCTGGTTCTCAACGACCCAGAATCCGCGGTGGGAGCAAGCGTTCTCCAACGACGGCGGAAAGTCCTGGGAGACGAATTGGCGGATGGAATTCAGTCCGGCCTAACGAAAACTTTGGCTCACGACCCCAGCTGGTCCCGGCGGCGCCGTAGTGTCGCGGCCTCGGCCGAGTTGCCGGCCAGTTCGATGGCTTTCTCGTACGCAGCCCGCGCCTCCGGGGCGCGGCCCAGCCTCCGCAGCAGCTCCGCGCGGGTGGCGTAGTACGCGTGATACCCGGTCAGGTCGGATTCAAGTCGGTCGACGGCGGCCAAGGCCACCTGCGGCCCGTCCAGTTCCCCCACCGCGACGGCGCGGTTGAGCGCGACGATCGGCGACGGGTCGATGGCCACCAGCTGGTCGTAGAGCGCGACGATCTGTGACCAGTCGGTGTCGCGGAAGTCGCGGGCAGAGGTGTGAACGGCGTTGATCGCCGCGAGCAGCTGGTACGGCCCCGGCGCAGCCCCGGACGCCAGGCGCTCCCGCACCAGGCGGTGGCCTTCGGCGATCAGCGCCGCGTCCCAGATTCCCCGGGCCTGCTCGTCAAGGGTCACCAGCTCGCCGCCTGCCGAGATCCGGGCGGCGCTGCGAGCCTCGGTCAGGAGCATCAGGGCCAGCAGCCCGGCCACTTCGCCCTCGTCGGGTAACAGGGAGCGGAGCAGGCGGGTTAGCCGGATGGCCTCGGCGGTCAGGTCGGAACGGACGGGGTCCGTGTCCGGTCCCGTCGCCAGATAGCCCTCGTTGAAGACCAAGTAGAGCACGGCGAGCACGCCGGAGACACGCCCCGGCAGGTCCTCCGCGGCCGGCACGCGATACGGGATCCGCGCGGCCTTGATCTTGGCCTTCGCGCGGGTGATCCGCTGGCCCATGGTGCTCTCCTGCACCAGGAAGGCCCGGGCGATCTCCGGCACGGTAAGGCCTCCCACCATCCGCAGGGTCAGGGCCACCCGGGCCGGCAGCGCGAGGGCCGGGTGGCAGCAGGTGAAGATGAGCCGGAGCCGGTCGTCGTCGACGGCGGAGGGAGGTTCGGGAGGGTCGTCGTCGAACACCAACTGGGTCTCCTGGTGTTTGCCGTCGCGTTTGTTTTCGCGGCGGAGCCTGTCGATGGCTTTGCGCTTGGCCGTGGTGGTCAGCCAGGCGCCGGGGTTGGGCGGAACGCCGTCGGACGGCCACCGCTCGACGGCGGTGGCAAACGCCTCGGCCGCCGCCTCCTCTGCGAGGTCGAGGTCGCCGAAGCGGCGGGTCAGGGCGGCGACCAGTCGAGCCCAGTTCTCCCGGTAGGCCTGGCTGACGGCGCCGCCGACGTCGGGTCCGTTCACAGGAACGGCCGCACCTCGATTTTCCGGTTGCAGGCCTTCGAGCCCTCGGCGGCCAGCTTGAGGGCGACGTCGAGGTCGGGGGCGTTGATGATCCAGAACCCGGCCAGAAACTCCTTCGACTCCACGAACGGCCCGTCGGTCACCACCGGGGACTCGCCACGGTTGTCGATGACGGTGGCCGTGTTGGGAAAGCCGAGGCCGCCGGCGAAGACCCAGTGCCCGTCGGCCTGGAGCTGGTCGTTGAACTCGTCAATGGTCGCCATCTCCTCCGACGGCGCGAGCTCAAGCTTGTCGTTGATCACGGACAGCAAATACTGCATTTTGAGTCATCTCCTGCGGTTTGGGGCACCCCTTCTGGACGCCCGCTCACCCTTACTACGAACAACTCTGCCGCTATTCGACAGGAAATGGCAGCAGCCCGCACCGCGATTTCGCCCCGATCCAGGCGGCCCTAAACCCCACGGCCCGGATGCCGTAGCCTAGGACCCACCCACTCGAAGTGGAAGGACCGGCATTATGAGCTTTACCTCCTCCGGCCGCGCCCAAACCCCCGTCCTGGACATCGGCTACGAGTCCACCGGCGATTCGCGCGGGACGCCGGTGGTCCTGCTGCACGGATTCCCGTACGACGTCCGGGCCTACGACGACGTCGCCGCGATCCTCGCCGGTGAGGGCGCCTTTGTGCTGGCGCCGTACCTTCGCGGCTTCGGCCCGACCCGTTTCCTCGACCCCGCAACGATGCGCTCAGGACAGCAGGCGGCCCTGGCGCAGGACCTGCTCGACTTCCTGGATGCCCTCAACATCGAGAAGGCAGTCGTTGCCGGCTACGACTGGGGCGGCCGGGCGGCGTGCATCGTGGCGGCACTGGAGCCCGACCGTGTCGCCGGCCTGGTCACCGTCAACGGCTACAACATGCACAACCTTGCCCGGTCCGGTGAACCGGTGAACCCGGAGTGGGAGCGGAGCTACTGGTATCAGTACTACTTCCACTCCGAGCGCGGGCGCCGCGGGCTGGAACGGAACCGGGACGAACTGTGTGAGCTGCTGTGGCGCACCTGGTCGCCGTCCTGGGCCGGGGCACGCGGGGCGTTTCCCGCCAGCGCCCCGAGCCTGCACAACCCCGACTTCGTCGACGTCGTTATCCACTCCTACCGCCACCGTTACGGACTGGCCGATGGCGACCCTCGGTACCAGCGGTTCGAGGACTTAATCGCGAAGGAGCCGAGCATCACCGTTCCCACGGTGGTGCTTGAGAGCGGGGACGACGGCGTCGGCGGCCCGGCGGCGAGCGAGGACCGGGACCATTTCACCGGCCCCTACAGCGAAATCCTGCTGCCGCGCATTGGACACAACGTCCCGCAGGAGGACCCGGGCGCGTTCGCGCAGGCCGTGGTGAGCCTGCTCGATTAGGGCGTATTGACGGGATTCATCAACGAGATCTGCCGTTTGATCTGTTCGAGCTCATCCTCGAGCCGGTCGACGGTGGCGCGGTACTTTCCGAACTCGGCCGCCCGGCGCCTGGCCATCGCGAAACTGATGCCGGCAGCGAGCACGGCCAGCGGGAACGACACCAGCATGGCCCAGCCGGACACGGCCAGGAAGTCCAGCGCGATGGGAAGGGCGTGCTTGAAGGCCAGAAACTCGTTCACCCCGCCGACCACGCTGTTCAGGGCCGAGTCCAGGGGAGCCAGAGATTCGCCCACGACGGGCGTCCCCGCGAACGACGGCGCGCTCAGCGGCTGCTCTCCCCCGGACCAGCGCGGATCACCGAAGTGGTTCAGGATGTAGATTCCGGCCCCCGCGTTGAGGGCCGCGAACAGCAGGACGGAGCCTAGCGCGGTCCAATGCAGCCGGCGCGGACGCCAGAGGCCCGCCGCGAGCGTAAAGACGGCAGCCGCAATCCAGGGGAAGATGCGCAGGTTGTCGAGGCTCATGCCGCCCAGTAAATCCAAGGAAATTGTCCGCCGCTCAAAGTTAGGTTCGCTGCTTGTTCCGATCGCAAGCGAGCTTATCCCAGTCATTGAGCGGCCTCCGACGGCGGGTGTGGCGGCAGCTGACCTACGTCGCCCAGTCGTCGTCCCCGTAGGCCCGGCCGCGGAAGTGCGCACGGAGGTACTCCCCGACGACGGCGGCACCCAGGTCCCCGGTGTCGGGCGCCACCACCCGGCCGTCGACCCGCCGGGCCATCCGGGCGACGAAGCGTTCCAGGCCCGGATCATTGCCTAGCCGGAAGAACGTGGCCTGGACGCCGGCGCGGCCCAGCCGGTCCAGCTCGGCGACCGTGACCCGGATGGTCTCCGGGTCCGGCGGATACGAGAACCACGACTCGCCGTCGGACTCCAGGTGCGCGGTGGGTTCGCCGTCGGTCACCACCAGCAGGACCGGCTGCATCGACGGGTGCTGGCGGAAGAACCGGCCGGCCAGCAGCAGCCCGTGGTGCAGGTTGGTGCCCTGTTCCCGGAATGCAGGCAGGGCCGTGAGCTCGCCGATGTCCATGGTCTGCGCGTAGCGTCCGAAGCTGATCAGCTGCAGCCGGTCGCCGCGGAACTTGGTGGACACGAGGTGGTGCAGGGCCAGCGCGGTGCGTTTCATCGGCACCCAGCGCCCCTCGGCGGCCATCGAAAAGGACACGTCCACTAACAGGGCGACGGCGGCCTGTGTGCGAGCTTCCGTCTCGGTGATCTCGATGTCGTCCACGGCGAGGCGCAGCCCGTGCCGCGGGTCGCCGCCGTCGGCGATCGTGCGGCGGATCGCGTTGGTGATGGTCCGCGTGACGTCCCACGGTTCGGCGTCGCCGAACTCCCACGGCCGGCTGGAGCCGGTCTGCTCCCCCGCCGCGCCGGCAACCCGGGTGTCCCGGCGGCCCTGCCGGCCGGAGAGCTGCTTGGCGGTGTCCCGCAGCAGCGACCGGCCGAGCCGCCGCATGGCCTGCGGGGAGAGCTTCAGGTCGCCGTCGGCGCCGCGCTGCAGGAAGCCGCCGTCGTGCATGGCCCGCTCGATCTCCGCCAAAGTGCGGGCGGACACCGCCGCGTCCGGACCGAGCTGGCGGGCCAGGGCGTCCAGGTCCAGGTCGTCCAGGCGGGAGCCGTTGTAGGACTGCGAGAGCTGTTCCGCCAGCTCATCCAGCTCGGCAAGGTCCTGCAGCACGCCGGTGCCGTCGCCGAGGCCCAGCCCTTCCTCGCCCTCGAAGCGTTCGGAGCCGGACCAGTCCTCCCCGGGGCGCAGCGCCTGCAGGTTGGCATCGAGTTGACCCAGCTGTGCCATAAGCTCCGGCGATCCGAACGCCTGGGCGGAAAGCCGCATCAGTTCCTCGCGCTGCTCGGCGGACATGGACTGCATGAGCCGCTGCGCGGCGGCCGCGCGCTGGGCAAGCGCGTCGATTAGCTCCTCGACCGACTGCGGGTTCTCCGGGAAGTGCTGCCCATGGTTGGCCATGAACTCCTGGAAGTCCGCGTCGGTGTCCTCGCCGCGGCGATGCTTGTCGAGAAGTTCGTTGAGGTCGGCCAGCATCTCGGCGACGGCCGCGCGGTCTTCCTCCGTGGCGCCCTCCAGCGCCTCCTTCATCCCGGCGAACCGCTGGTCCAGGATTTCGCGGCCCAGCAGGTCCTTGATCTGCTCGTAGGCCTCGCGGGCGGTGCTGGACTGCCAATCGTAGGAGGCGAGCTCGTTGACCGCCGCCGCCGTGGATTTGGGCAGGTTCTGCAGCTGCATCTCGCGGAAGGCGCGGTCCGTGTCGTCCATCCGCACGTCGCGGGCCAGCTGTTTGCGCTCCTCCAGCACCGCGGTCTCCAGCAGTTTCTGGACCTCGTTGAGGGTGCCGTCCAGCCGGTGCTGGCCCAACAGGTCCCTGCGCCGCTGCTGGACGCGGCCGGCGAGCTCGTCGAGACCTTCCCGGTTCCGGCCGCCGCGGCGCAGGTACTCCTGCAGGGCGTGCCGGGGCGAGTAGCCGGCCATCACGTCCTCGGCGACGGCGTCCAGCGCCTCCGCGAGGTCCACCGGCGGCGCGAGCGGATCGGGCCCGCCCGCGTAGCGGCTGTAGCGGGACCGGTGGTGAGCGGTCATGGGCCCTCCTTAGGTGCCGTTACCCGTAGACGGTCGCCTCGTCGTCGGAGTCCTTGGAGATCCGGCGAGCGAGGTAGAGGCCTTCCAGGGCCAGTTCGACGGCGGCCGCGCGCTGCCCGTCGTTTTCCGCGCCGAGGCGCGCGCCGATGTCGTCGTAGAGGCTGGATCCGTTCAGCGGCGGGAGGTTGTCCAGGAACTCCCGCGCGGTGACCAGTTCCCCGGTGGTCACCGTGGTGTGGCCGTCCAGGGCGGCGACGAGGTCGCCCATGTCGAGGCCGTGGAAGTGCGCCCGGACGGCTTCGGCGGTGGCCATCCGCAGCAGGTGGTCCAGGATGTCCTGTTCCCGGCCTTCCTCCCCGGCTTCAAATTCGATCTTCCCGGCGAGGACTTCCACGGCGGCGTCCAGGTCGATGATCCGGGCGATGGCCTGGTCCTCGCCGCGCACGCTGGCGCGGCGCAGGGCGGCCGCGGCGACGGTTTCGGCGCCGGCGATCGCGAACCGGGCGGACACGCCGGAGGTCTGGTTGATCGCCGGTGACTGCCGCAGCGCCCGGGTGTAGCGGGCCAGGATTTCGAGGATGACGGGCGGGACGCCGGCCACCAGGTGGCCCTCCTGCCGGATGACGGCCACCTCGTCGTCGAGCTCGATCGGGTAGTCGGTGCGGATTTCGGCGCCGAAGCGGTCCCGCAGCGGCGTGATGATCCTGCCGCGGTTCGTGTAGTCCTCCGGGTTGGCGGACGCGACCACCAGGACGTCCAGCGGCAGCCGCAGCACGTAGCCGCGGATCTGGATGTCGCGTTCCTCCATCACGTTGAGCATGGAAACCTGGATCCGCTCGGCGAGGTCCGGGAGTTCGTTGATGGCGATGATGCCGCGGTTGGAGCGCGGCACCAGACCGTAGTGGATGGTTTCCGGGTCGCCCAGACGGCGGCCCTCGGCCACCCGCATCGGGTCGACGTCGCCGATCAGGTCCGCGACGGAGGTGTCCGGCGTCGCGAGCTTCTCGACGTACCGTTCGGAGCGGTGCCGCCATGCCACCCGCAGCCGGTCCCCCTCGGTGAGGACGCGGGCGCGGGAGTGCTCGGTGAGGGGTTCGTAGGGGTGTTCGTTCAGTTCCGAGTCCTCGATCACCGGCGACCACTCGTCCAGCAGCCCGGCCAGGGTCCGCAGCAGCCGGGTCTTGCCCTGGCCGCGTTCGCCGAGCAGGACGACGTCGTGCCCGGCGAGCAGGGCGCGTTCGAGCTGGGGCAGGACGGTGCGGCTGAAGCCGTACATCCCGGGCCACGGGTCGCGGCCGGCGGCGAGCGCGGCGAGCAGGTTGTCGCGGATTTCGCGGCGCAGGTCCTTGTGAACGTGGCCGGAGGCGCGCAGTTCACCAACAGTGAAGATTTCGGGGCGATCACTCACTCCTCCACCGTAGACCTGTACCCGGCGGGGAATCGAGGGATTTGGTGAGATTCCTGCGCACTGGGCGTCTGGGCGGCCTAGGCTGGATCTTGATGACTGCACCCACGTCCGGACCTTCAGCGCAGCCCCCGCCGCAGGGCACGCTTCTGCTTCTGGTGCGCCACGGGGAGACCCCGACGACGGGCATGGTGCTGCCGGGCAGGGCGCCGGGACTGCACCTGTCCGACCGCGGCCGGGCCCAGGCCGAGCGGGTGTCTGAACGGCTCTCCGGCCTGCCGGTGGACGCCCTCTATTCCTCGCCGCTGGAGCGGGCCTGCGAGACGGCGGAGCCGACGGCGGTGCGCACGGGTCTGGCAGTGAAGCACGACAACGGGCTGCTCGAGTGTGATTTCGGCGAGTGGACCGGCGCCGCAATCGCGGACCTGGCGGTCCTGCCGGAGTGGCAGACCGTGCAGCACAGCCCGTCTGCCTTCCGCTTCCCGAATGGTGAGAGCTTTCCGGAGATGCAGGCGCGGATTGTCGGGGCGATGGAGGCGCTGCGGGAGGCCCATGCCGGGGGCGTGGTGGTGTGCTTTTCGCACGCCGATCCGATCAAGGCCGCCGTCGCCCACGCCTTGGGCACGCCGCTGGATCTGTTCCAGCGGATTGTGATCAGCCCGGGCTCGGTCTCGGCCATCACGTTTGTGGACGGCCAGGATCCCGCGGTGCACATGGTGAACTCGACGTCGGAACCGCTCAGCGGCCTGAGGGCGTCATGAATAGGGGCAGTCGGTGTCCGGCCGGGAGCTGAGACTGCTCACCGAGGGCAGCATCGAACTGCTGGGCCTCATCCCGCGCAGCAGCAACCAGACGTTCCTAGTCCAGGTCACCTGCGGCGAGGACATCGGGTACGCGGTCTACAAACCGGAAGCCGGAGAAAGGCCGTTGTCCGACTTCGAACCTGGCCTCTATAAGCGCGAACTTGCCGCCTACCTGCTCAGCGAATCGCTGGGCTGGGGCTTAGTGCCCTTCACCGTCATTCGGGAGGACGCACCCCTGGGCGTCGGGTCGCTGCAGTGGTTCATCGACTGCGACTTCCAGGAGCACTACTTCACCCTGTTCGAAGGCGCCCCCGAGACCCACCGCGAGCTGGCCCGCATCGCGCTGTTCGACTACGTCGCCAACAACACGGACCGCAAAAGCGGCCACGTGCTGCGCGGCGACGATGGCCGAATCTGGGGCATCGACCACGGGCTCTGCTTCTCGGCAGCGTTCAAGCTGCGCACCGTGATCTGGGACTTCGCCGGCGACCCTATCCCCGGTGCCCTGCTGGAGGACATCGCCCCGCTCGCCGAGTTCGTCCCCGCCGAACTGGCGGAACTGCTCGACGACGATGAGGTCACCGCCCTGCAGCGCCGCGTCCAGCGCTTGCTAGTCGCGGGGGTGCTGCCAGTGGACCGCACGGGAATGCGCTACCCGTGGCCGCTCGTGTAAGCACGGCGCCCACGATTTTGCGATGTGCGCTCGGAGACCATGACGTTCTGAAGCCCAGCCGCTCGACCGGACGCTGCCTACAACTTCGTCAGAAAAACTTCAGAACGCACCTGACGACATTGGTCATGGTTCGCGACCCACAGCCAGCGTTGAAGACACAACGGCGGGGCGAGGCGCATGAGAGCGGCGGCGCGACCCGGACGATACATAGCTGACGTCCGTCGCTAGTCGCTCTTCGCCCCCTCGGTTTCAATTCGAAGCTCGACCGCCCGAGCAATGATTTGACGATTTGTCGTGCTTGCACCGAGGATCGCTATCCGGTTGGCGAACTCAGTCTCCCCGAGTTGCACGGCAAGTCTGCCCAGAACCTCATCCGCGAAACTTGAGGAAATCGTGTCGAGATGCGTCATGTTCAGAACAATCTGGGGGACACCTGCACTTAAGTAGTTCATGATTCGTGTCCGGATTTCGCTGCCCTCTTTCCTCGAGCCGATAGAGCTCTCAAGCTCGGCGGCATCGAGTTCGTAGTAACCGTCAACCGTCTCGATGGATTCAAGAAGGTCACTGGATGAAAATCGAGAACCCAAAACCTCACCGATACTTACTTTGGTTTCGCAGTTAAGCTGCCAATCCACAGTTGTGCCGTGGTGAGATTCCAAGTCCAAAAGCGGCCGATGAGCGTCGGAGACAGCCGTGGCAACGGCATGCTCCCTGAAGGTCCAAGTGCCTTTGCCAGAGTGGATACTGAGCGAACCACCATTGAGGTCGACAGACCGGCTGAGACCGAATAGTCCGTTTCCTTGGTTTTGACTGCCCTTACTCGTGATTCCCTGCTGGACTGCCAGCCCAATTGCCTGATCTGCGGTCTTGATGGAGTCGTAGGAAAATCTACCTGCTTTTGCCCCCATTCCCATGGCGCGGTGTATACCGATTCCCGAATCACTCACTGAAATCACGCACTGCCTGGTGACTGTATGGAGCTGCATCATCACGTAACCGCACGAAGCTTGGCTATGTTGAAATACATTGTCGAGAACTTCATAAATACACCAGTTCAAAGTGTCGAATACGCCCTCTTCGCAGGGCATTCGATCCAGGAGGGAACCCATGAAACGCCGGGTGAGCTCGCCCGCTTCCTTCTCATTCCGGTATTTCCAAACAACGTCCGTGAGTTGCGCTGTGTGGTCGGGGTCATCAGCAACGTTCATAGGGTTGAGAACGTGCGCAAGAGAACGTTCATGCCCCACTTTGCCAATGTGGAAGGTATGTCCTCGTTCCTTAAGAAAATCTAGCGCACAAGCAAAAGGAACAGCCCCGTTGGGATAGACCTTGTCTGTATGCTCGAAGTCCAAGCCTATTGATTGCTCGAGTGGCGTAGAAGCTACCCAGGACAGTAGCCTTCTAGCTGAAGCGGGGCCGGACAGGTCCCTAACCGCGAAATCGCGAACCTCCCTAGAGGACCGTCGTTCTGTTGTTTCCGTCAAGTGCGATCCCTCTTGGGTAGTTAGAAATACATATGTGTGTATTGAGAAACTGAGTGTGTCCCGAGGCCTACCTCGGCAGCCGGGGAAATTTTGCTCCTTCGCCCGCCCTTTTATGTATAGGCGAACGCTCCAACTGCAGGATCGTCACGGCCGCCAGATGCACTTTCCAGCTGCAAAGGTAAATAATCCGAGCATCCGAGTAACTCCGTCCGATGCGTCGGCGGACAGACTCGGCCTATTCCGCGTGGCCCGACGACTCAGGGCGCAGTCCGAGTCCTGCGATTTCCTAAACACTGGCGGCGGCGAGCTCTCTAGCACCGCGCAAGTCTTTAGAAGCGGTGAACTCCTCGGCCGGGGCGTTTTCCTGATATTCGACGAGTTCGACGTGATGCTCCACTAGGGCTTCCTTGACCGCCGCCGGAGTCGCGTAGAAGTACTCGCGACGCAAGTTGACTAGGTTCACCCGCCGGCCAGAGAAGTGCTGGTGGAGCATGGTTTCGATGCCCACCGCGTCCTTTGAGAAGAAGAGTGCGTGCACGTCAAAGAGGAACGGAACGGAAGCATCTCCGAGTTCGCGCACACGATCCATGGGGTTGAGACGGCGCGTCATGCCGATCTTCACCACTCCGTCCCCGAAGGCTCCCAGGTTGGAGATAACGTACACGTACCCGGCACGGGTGTTCAGAGCGTTGTCTTCGGCGTCGGCAAGCTTCGCCTCGGCTTCGTCCAGCTGTTCCTGTACGCGCTGTACGCCCTCAAGGTCTCCGGATGCCTGGAGCTGGAGAAGCACATTGGCGTAGTGATCGACTTCCTTCTTCTGTTTGGCCTTAAGCGCTTCCCATTCGCGCTGGGCTTTGACCGCCTCACGTGCTTCAGCTCGGGCTTCCGCCTCGAGTTGCTTCTGAATGGCTACGGCCTCCAAGTGCCGGGCAGCGAGCTCGAGCTCCTTCTCGCGGAGAGCGTGGAAGGCGTTAGTGATTTGAAGGCCGATCATGGTGCCACGCTTAGCGATCTGCTCACGTGCCTTCTCAAGACGGGCCGAGGCGGTATGTAGGTTCCCGGCTTTCACCGTCTTAACGCAGTTCTCGGCCTCGGCGTTGTAGGCGCGCAGCAACAGCGCGGAAAGGTCTCGGACGAACTTGGATCCTTCCTTCGTGGAACCGTTGAAGGTGAACCCGGAGACTGTGGTGACCGCGGTCTTCTCACGCAGCTTGTCTTTGATGCGGGCGCGGACAGCCGCCAGCTCATCGGCGAGCTTCACCGAGGTCTCAGCGGGATGCTCGTAGTCGTAGAACCCGATGTTGTGCCGGTCGGCGACCTGCCGGACATCAAGGACTTCGCTTCGGACCGCCACGAGCTCGGCTTTCGCCGCAGCAAGCTCCCGCTCCGCCGTGGCAATGTTGCCCGCCAATTCGGCGACATGGCGTTCCTTGTCCAACGTATCCATGTCCCCAAACCTCTGCAGATCGGCGAGCATCTGAACATTGGCCAGGTACACCTCATCCGCGTACTGCTTCAGTCCGTTCGCTGGCAGTGGCGGGGCGCCGATGCCCGTTCGGTAAGTTTTCTCGGCACTTATCCCGAACCCTTCAGCTGGAGCTCCGAAGGATTTCTTGTACTGCTTCAAGATGTCAAGCAAGACCCACAGCACACCACCCGCCAGGATCAGACTGGCTAGGAACGCCTGAGTCGGAAGGATGGCCATGACGATGAGGCAAGTGGAGGCTAAAGCGATATGCCTCGCGAAGCCGACGGGCTTCTTCTTCGGTTTCTCAGGTTCTTGCGCAGGGCCGGATGACAAGTCAGACATGGTTCCCCCAATAGTCACGTGATTGTTTCTCGTACGGTAGCAGCACACGCAGACAGAAACGCCTTCAACGGCGGTGCGGTTGCTCCGCCCGATGTAACCGCGGCCAGCCGCCGTCGGACGCGAGAATGGCGCCGTTGTCGCCGTCGCGGAGCAGGCATGTCACGGAGGCAGCGACCTGAGCGGTGGTGGCTAGCGAAGAGACTGTGGCGTGCAAGATCGGGCCGGTTTCTTCACCGCGGTTCGGGATCCCTAGTTGGCCTCGATGTTGGTAGGAGAGGCCGAGGGTGACTGCGTTGAAACGCAGAACCCTCGGGCCGGGATCGGGATGCGATGTATGCGGCGCCCCACCGGGCCGTCGCAGCCGAGCCACTCTGGAAGCTGACTAGAGGTATGGGTCCCATCCTTGCAGCTTGCTGTTGAGCAACAGCGCGGCGGTGTCGAACATTCCAGGGTCGTCTACTTCTGATGCAGACGCGACGGTCCTCAAGCGCTCGGTGGTTTGCTGAGTGAGCGACTCTATCTCGCTTGGCCATGGCTTCAGAGATTCGAGCGTGATGTTGAGGGCCTTCGCATAGGAACCAAGGGCGATTTTGCTACTCACGCACGTAGCAGCGTCTATTCCCGCCTGCCTGCTGCTGAGCACGCCAGAGCATCGGTTTGTCCGGAAGTCATCGAAGTTCTCCGTGAGCTGAGGACGGATTTCAGCTACGGCGCTGGCCACTTCTGAGACAGTGCTGGTGGTCTCCGTCGGGGTAGGTGCCTCGGAGGGGGCGCTCGACACCGAAGGCTCCGCTGCCTGGGTGCTTGAGCTGCACCCGGCTAGGGCCAGTGTCAGCATGAGGGTAAGTCCGAGCGATCTTTTCAACAGAATCTTTCTGGCAGGAGAGCGGATAGGGACCGCTTCGAATATTGGATGCCCCTTGATGCAGCACCTGAGATCCAGTTGCTTTGAGCGGCACATGGCAGATTATCGGGGCCCGAGGTTTGACGGATAGCAGACACGCTGACTTTGGAAGCGTTGGCCGTCACACATTACGCCGAGAATCGGCTCCTAAACGGCCGCGAGGCTGAACCTTAGGACGCGGGCCCGTATTGAAGCACGCGGGTTGTCCGCTCGTGGGCTCCGCCTAGCGGCCAAGGGAGAGCGCCCCCTCAAACCTCAGCCACCGGAGCCGCGAACTGCGCCGCGTACAGCGCGGCGTACGCCCCGCCGGCCTCCAGCAGTGACGCGTGTGTCCCCTGTTCCACGATCTGGCCGGCTTCCATCACCAGGATGAGGTCGGCGTCGCGGATGGTGGAGAGCCGGTGCGCGATGACGAACGAGGTCCGGTCGGACCGCAGCGCGCTCATGGCCTTCTGCACCAGTACCTCGGTGCGGGTGTCCACGGAGGACGTCGCCTCGTCCAGGATCAGCACCGAGGGCCGGGCCAGGAACGCCCGGGCAATCGTCAGGAGCTGCTTCTCCCCCGCCGAGACGTTGGCGCCCTCGTCGTCGAGCACGGTGTCGTAGCCCTGCGGCAGGGACTTCACAAACCGGTCCACGTACGTCGCCTTCGCCGCCTCCAGGATCTCCGCCTCCGAAGCATCCGGCCGGCCGTAGGCGATGTTGTCCCGGATGGTCCCGCCGAACAGCCACGTATCCTGCAGCACCATCCCCATCCGCGAGCGCAGCGCGTGCCGGGACATCGCGGCGACGTCCACGCCGTCCAGCGTGATCCGCCCGGCGTCGAGTTCGTAGAAGCGCATCATCAGGTTCACCAGCGTGGTCTTGCCCGCCCCGGTCGGGCCCACAATCGCCACCGTCTGCCCCGGCTCCGCCACCAGGCTCAGCTTGGAAATCAGCGGCTTGTCCGGCGAGTAGGCAAAGGACACGTCCTCGAACACCAGCCGCCCCCGGCCCCCAGAAGGAGCCACGGACGGCACCGGGTCAGGCGACTGCTCCTCGGTGTCCAGCAGCTCGAACACCCGCTCCGCCGACGCCACGCCGGACTGCAGCAGGTTCGCCATCGAGCCCAGCTGGGCCAGCGGCTGGGTGAACTGCCGCGAGTACTGGATGAACGCCTGCACATCGCCCAGCTGCATCGCCCCGGACGCCACCTGCAGCCCGCCCACCACGGCGATCCCCACATAGACCAGGTTCCCGATGAACGTCATGGCCGGCATGATCAGCCCGGAAATGAACTGGGCGCCGAAGCT
The DNA here is from genome assembly GCF_056397125.1 of Arthrobacter sp. 05N425. Taxonomy (NCBI): domain Bacteria; kingdom Bacillati; phylum Actinomycetota; class Actinomycetes; order Micrococcales; family Micrococcaceae; genus Arthrobacter; species Arthrobacter sp. 05N425. The sequence goes on along the minus strand of NZ_JBFTMU010000002.1, from coordinate 154,223 downwards.
GGCCTGGTACAGCTCCACGTTCTTCTGCCGGAACGTCTCCTCCACCTCGCGCTGCCGGCCGAACACCTTCACCAGTGCGTGCCCGGTGTAGGTCTCCTCGATCTGGCCGTTCAGTTCGCCGGTGTTCTTCCACTGCGCCACAAACAGCTTCTGCGAGCGCTTGGCGATCACCGTCGTCGTCACCAGGGTCAGCGGAATGGTCACCAGGGCGATGATGGCCAGCGTGGGCGAGAGGATCACCATCATCACCAGCACCCCGGCCACGGTCAGCACCGAGGTCACCGCCTGGCTGATGGACTGCTGCAGGCTCTGGGAGATGTTGTCCACATCGTTGGTCACCCGACTGAGCAGCTCGCCGCGCTGCACGGTGTCGAAATAGCGCAGCGGCAGCCGGTTGATTTTCGCCTCGATCCGCTCGCGCAGCCGGTACACGGTGCGCTGCACCACGCCGTTGAGGATATATGCCTGCATCCACATAAACGCCGAGGCGAGCACATAGAGCACCAGCGCCCACAGCAGCACCGAGGACAGCGCGGCGAAGTCGATCCCGGTCCCGGGCGTCAGCGCCATGGCGCTGAGCATGTCCGCCTTTTGGTTCTCCCCCGCGGCCCGCAGCTGCGCGATCAGCTGGGCCTTGCTCACCCCGGCGGGCAGCTGTTTGGACACGACGCCGGCGAAGATCAGGTTGGTGCCCTCGCCCAGCAGCCGCGGCCCGATCACGGACAGCGTCACGCTGACGACGGCGAGGGCCAGTACCAGCGTCAGCCAGATCCGCTCGGGGCGGAGTTCGCCCAGCAGCCGCTTCGCGGACGGGCCGAAGTTCATCGCCTTCTCCGCCGGGATGTTCATCCCGGCGAACGGGCCGCCGTGGCCGGGGCCGCCGCGCGGGCGCGGGATCCGCAGCGGGGCCTCCTGGGCGGCGCCGGCTCCGCTCCCAGCGCCGGAAGCGGGTGTCCGGGACTCGACCTTGCTCATACCGCCTCCTCCGCCGCGAGCTGGGAATTCACGATCTCGTTGTACGTCGGCGAGGTCTCCAACAGCTCCTCGTGCGTGCCGTGCGCGACGATCCGGCCGTCGTCGAGCACCAAAATCTGGTCCGCGTCCACGATGCTGGAGACCCGCTGGGCGATGATCACCAGCGTCGCGCCGGCAGTGTGCTGCCGGAGCGCCTGGCGGAGCCGGGCGTCCGTGGCGGTGTCCAGCGAGGAGAACGAGTCGTCAAAGATATAGAGCTCGGGGCGTTTCACCAGCGCCCGGGCAATCGCGATCCGCTGCCGCTGCCCGCCAGAGACGTTGGTGCCRCCCTGCGAGATGGGCGCGTCCAGGCCGCCCTCCATCTCCCGGACAAAGTCCTCCGCCTGCGCGATGGACAGCGCCCGCCAGAGCTCGTCCTCGGTGGCGTCGGGCTTGCCGTAGAGCAGGTTGCTGCGGACCGTGCCGGAGAACAGGTAGGGCTTCTGCGGGACCAGGCCGATGTGCCCCCAGAGCAGGTCCGGGTGCAGTTCCCGGACGTCCACGCCATCGATCCGCACCGAGCCGGAGGTGGCGTCGAAGAGCCGCGGCATCAGGTTCACCAGGGTGGTCTTCCCGGACCCCGTGGAGCCGATGATCGCCGTCGTCTGCCCGGCGCGGGCGGTGAAGTCCACGTCCGAGAGGACCGGCGCCTCGGCACCCGGGTAGGCGAACCCGACGTCGCGCATCTCCAGCTCGCCGCGGGCTGCACCGGCGAGGCTGACCGGGTGCTCCGGCGGCCGGACGCTGGATTCGGTGCCCAGCACCGCGCCGATCCGGTCCGCGGAGACGGCGGCGCGCGGGATCATGATCGCCATGAAGGTGGCCATCATGACGGACATCAGGATCTGCATCAGGTAGCTCAGGAACGCGATCATGGTGCCCACCTGCATGGAGCCGTCCTCGATCCGGAACGCGCCGAACCAGATCACGGCCACGGAGGAGACGTTGAGCACCAGCATTACGGTGGGGAACGCGAGCGCCATCAGCCGGCCGGCGCGCAGCGCGGTGTCCGTGACGTCCTCGTTGGCCCGGCCGAAGCGGGCGGTCTCGATGTCCTCGCGGACGAAAGCGCGGACCACGCGGATGCCGGTGAGCTGTTCGCGCAGCACCCGGTTGACCGTGTCGATCCGGGTTTGCATCAGCCGGAACAGCGGCACCATCCGGGTGACGATCAGGCCCACGGCGATGAGCAGCACCGGCACGCTGACTGCGATCAGCCAGGACAGCTGCACGTCCTGCCGCACCGCCATGATGACGCCGCCGATGCTCAGCATGGGCGCGGTGACCATCAGCGTGGCGGACATCAGCACCAGCTGCTGGACCTGCTGGACGTCGTTGGTGGAGCGGGTGATCAGGCTGGGCGCACCGAACCGGGTCACCTCCTGCTCGGAGAACTCCGCCACTCGGGTGAAGATCGCCCCGCGCACGTCCCGGCCCAGCGCCATCGCGGCCTTCGCGCCGAAGTAGACGGCGGCGATGGTGCAGGCGATCTGCAGCAGGGTGACCATCAGCATCACGCCGCCGACGCGCAGGATGTAGTCCGTGTCCCCGCGCGCCACACCCTGGTCGATGATGTCCGCGTTCAGGGTGGGCAGGTACAGCGAGGCGATGGACGCCGCCAGCTGGAAGACGACGACGGCGAGCAGCAGCCGGCGCTGCGGCCTCAGGTATTCGACGAGCAGTTTCCAGAGCATCCGGTCTCCTCGGTCCCTAGTTCACGCACGGTTCGCGCACGGTGATTCGAACGCCAGTTTACGTCCGGAGGCTGGGAGCGGAACCGGTTCCTCTCAGGGCGAATTGGGGGCGTGTCTCAGCCGTCGACGGCGGCGCGGACGTCGTCGTCCGTGTGTCCGCTTTCCTTCTTGCCGAACGGCAGCACCTTGAGCAGCGGGTGCAGGACCGCCATCACGACGAGGCCCCAGACGAGCCCCAGGACGGCCGAGCACAGGGTGTTCACGAGCCAGGCAAGGAAGCCGCCCGCCACCGGGATCCCAGCTACAGGGTGCTCGAGGGCGTGGACCAGATCATAGGGCAGGTGCCAGCCGAGGTCGTGGGCGCCCTGCAGCATGATGTGGCCGCCCACCCACAGCATGGCGCCCGTCCCGACGACGGTGATCGTGGTCAGCACGGCCGGCATCCCCTTGACGAGCAGCTCTCCGAAGCGCTGGGAGCCCGCCGACTCCTTGGTGGTCAGGTGCAGGCCGATGTCGTCCATCTTGACGATGAGCGCGACGGCGCCGTACACGGCGGCCGTGATCGCGATCGCCACGGCGACCAGGATGGAGGCCCGAACCCACAGGGATTCGGCCGCCACCTCGTTCATCGCGATGACCATGATCTCGCAGGAAAGGATGAAGTCGGTGGTGATGGCGCCCTTGGTGACCTTGGCCTCCGCCTCCGGCCCGCGGTCGACCGCCGGGGTGTCTTCCTCGGCGTCGTGCTGTCCGCGGAGCTTGTGCCAGACCTTCTCGGCACCCTCGTAGCAGAGGTAGGTGCCGCCCGCCATGAGGATGAACGGGATGACGCCCGGGATGAAGGCGCTGATGAGCAGCAGCGCCGGCAGGATGATCAGGAGTTTGTTCCGCAGCGAGCCCCAGAAGATCTTCTTGATCATCGGCAGTTCGCGGGACGGGTCCGCCCCGGACACGTACTGAGGGGTGACGGCGGCGTCGTCAATGACCACGCCCGCGGCCTTGGCCCCCGCTTTGGCTGCTCCGGCGGCGACGTCGTCCACCGAGGCGGCCGCAATCTTGGCCAGGGCTGCGATGTCGTCCAGCAGGGCGACCAGGCCGCCGCTCACAGCCCGCGTCCGTACTGTTTGGGGGCGGACGGCTGGACGGGGGTGCCCTGGTCTGGGTGCGTGATCGGCATGCTCAATTATATGAGGGATAGCCCGTCGGCTCTGGATCTCTGCCGGGGCGGCTCGGTAGCGTGATGAGCATGAACATCAGACTTGAGAACGTCGGCATCGCCGTGCGCAGCCTCGACGAGGCGATCGCGTTCTTCACCGACCTCGGTCTGGCGGTCGTTGGGCGGGACACCGTCAGCGGCGAATGGACCGACACCGCCGTCGGGCTTGACGGCAATCACGCCAACATTGCCATGCTCGAAACGACGGACGGCCGTGGCCGCCTCGAGCTCTTTGAATACATCCACCCGGAGGCGATCGAGACGGCGCCCACCCGTCCCAACCAGATCGGCATGCACCGGGTCGCGTTCTCCGTCCCGGACATCGACCAAGCCCTGGAGATCGCCGCGCGGCACGGCTGCTATCCGCTCCGCGGTGTGGCGACCTACAAGGACGTCTACAAACTCACGTACCTCCGCGGCCCCAGCGGCATCCTCGTGATGCTCGCCGAGGAGCTGAAGAAAAGCTGAGGGCCGGGCCAGTGCGCCCGTTCGCCGGACGGGCGCGCAGTCTGGTTCGATGAGCGGATGGAACATTCGCAGTTGAACTTGCCCACTCCGAAGCTCACCGCGGGCGATCGGGTCGCGGTCCTCTCGCCGTCCTTTGCCGCGCCTGGATTCGCCCCTGCCGTGCATGAGCAGGCCATGCGGCGCCTCATTGCGGCCACTGGCCTGGTACCGGCGGAGTTCCCAACGACCCGCAAACTCGGGTCCAGTCCAGAGGAACGGGCGGCGGACATCAATGCGGCGTTCGCCGATCCCGGCATCCGTGCGATTCTCGCGACCATCGGCGGCGACGACCAGATCACGGTCGTGCCGCATCTGGACGCCGCGGCGGCGGAAGCGGATCCGAAGATCTTCATCGGCTACAGCGACAACACCAATCTGCTCAACTGGCTGTGGTCCCTTGGGATACCCGCATATTACGGCGGTTCCACCCAGGTTCACCTCGGCGCCGGGCCGGGTGCGGACGACGTCCACCTCGCTTCCCTGCGCGCGGCGCTGCTCACCGGAGGCGAACTTGAGGTCACCGATCCGGGGGAATCAGAGGACTTCGGGCCGGATTGGCTCGAGCCACGGGCGCTCGTCGAATACGGCGACCGCGAACCCACCGAACCCTGGACGTGGACGGGTCCGGCACGCACCGTCTCCGGTCCCACATGGGGCGGCTGTATCGAAGTCCTCGACCAGCTGGCCATCGCCGACAGGCTGCCCGCCCTCGACGCACTCCGGGGCAGCATCCTGCTCCTCGAAACCAGCGAACTGCTGGCTCCCGCAGACTGGGTTAAGCGGTGGATTCGAGCGCTCGGCGAGCGTGGTGTCTTGGAGGCAGTCGACGGCGTGATGGTCGCCAGGCCACCCGTCAGCAGCCACGGGCAGATCCCGCCCGCCGTCGAACGGGCTCAGTTGCGCGCGGCACAGCGGGATGTGGCCGCCGCCGAAATCGCACGATACAACCCGGACGCCGTCGTCTGCATCGGGGTCCCGTTCGGGCATACCCGGCCACAGTGGATCATCCCCTACGGCGGTCAGATCCAACTCAACGGCGAAGCAAAGACGATCACCGCGAACTATTCCTAAGCGTCGCGGAGCTCGAAAGTCAGCGACCAAGTTGGCTAAACGGCGAAGCCCGCGGTCCGGGCGTTGGATCGCGTTCATCCTCGCCGGAGCGCCGATCCTGACCGTTCTGCTCTGTAGTCCTTGCGCTCCACTCCCGCCCGGAATACCGTCTCGAGAAGCAGGAGCTACCACGAGCGGAAGGCATGCCGTGTTGAAGCAAGTCGCCGAGGGCGTTTGGGTTCACCAGAGCGAGTTCCTGCAGAGCAACTCCGTCATCGTTCAGGGCCGGGCCGGGGTGCTGCTCATCGACCCCGGGATAACGCGCGGCGAAATGGCGGACCTCGCGAACGACCTTCGCGCGTTGGACCAGCCCGTCGTGGCAGGCTTTTCGACGCATCCGCATTGGGACCACGTGCTCTGGCACCCGGACTTCGGCGACGTGCCACGGTACGCCTCGGCCCGCTGCGCGGCACCGATCCAGGAGCTGCTGTCGCAGCCGGGCTGGAAGGACCGCGTAGCCGGCGTGCTGCCGCCGGAGTTCGCCGGGGAGATCCCAATGGAACTTCTGGGCCTTGTCACCGGCCTGCCTGCCGACGCCGCGCAGCTTCCCTGGGACGGCCCCAAAGTCCGGATCATCGAGCATCGGGCCCACGCCGCGGGCCACGCCGCGCTGCTGATCGAGGATCGCGGCCTCCTTGTCGCCGGGGACATGCTTTCCGACATCCAGATGCCGTTCCTCGATCTGAGGGCCGCGGATCCGATCGGTGACTACCTCGCCGCCCTGACGCTCTTCGAGGGCATCGCCGGCGACGTCGCCGCCGTCGTCCCCGGCCACGGCTCAGTCGGGGGAGCCGAGCAGCTGCGGGCGCGACTCCGGCAGGACCGGGCGTATGTGGCGGCGTTGCGGAACGGCGAAGAGCCCGATGACCCGCGGCTCGGTCCGTCGGCTCCCTTGGAATGGCTGGCCGAAGTGCATCAAGGGCAGGTACAACAGCTCGCCCAAAGAACCGGGAAGCCCGAATAGCGGCCCCGCGCTGAGCTACCCGCCGATCACCACGTTCGCCGGCGGTTCGTCCGCGAGCATGAGCTCGATCTGGCGCTGCAGGAGCTTGCCCATCCGCGGGCGCATGGCCGAGGTGGCGCCGCCGATGTGCGGGCTGATGATGACGCCGGGAGTCGCCCACAGCGGGTGGTCCTGCGGCAGCGGTTCGGGGTCGGTGACGTCCAGGGCGGCGCGGATCCGGCCGGAGGCGGTGTGCTTCACCAGGGCTTCGGTGTCCGCGACCGGCCCGCGGGCGACGTTGACCAGCAGCGCGCCGTCGGGCATGGCGGCGAGGAAGGCGTCGTCGATCAGGTGGCGGGTGGAGTCGCTGAGCGGAACCACCACCACCACGATGTCGTGCTCCGGCAGCAGGCTGTGCAGTTCGTCGATGCCGTGGATCTGGCCGCGCGCATCGGACCGCGCCTTGCTGGCCACCCGGGTCACGGTGGTTTCGAAGGCCAGCAGCCGGTCCTCGATCGCCTTGCCGACGCCGCCGTAGCCGACAATCATCACGCGCCGGTCCGCAAGGCTTGCGGTGGGACGGCTCTCCCAGCGGCCCTCCTGCTGGTTTTTCAGCATTCGGGGGAATTCACGCTGGCTGGCCAGAATCAGGGCCAGGGTCAGTTCGGCGGTGGACGCCTCGTGGACGCCCGCGGCATTCGCGAAAACGCGGCCCGCGGGCAGCACCTCTTCGACGCCGTCGTAGCCGATCGACTGGCTCTGCACCAGCCCGGTCTCCACGCCCTCCAGCCCGCGCAGCGCGGACCAGCCGCCCATGTAGGGCGGTACGACGATGTCGATGCTCGGCTGCGGTGCTTCGCCGGACAGGTCCCACTCGAGGACGGTGACATCCGGGTGGGGCTGGAGATATTCACGCAGTGTTGCGTCCGGCAGGCTGACAGTAATTTTCTTCGGCATAGTTGCCAGCCTAGTAGGCCGGCGCGGACGACGGCGGCAGGTGACGGCCGCCGTCGTCGTCCGCGACCGTGGTGAGTCACGGGCGCTGAGTGTGGACAGCGCCTAGTTCGAGCCAGCTCTGTTCAGCGCCGCTTCCAGCAACTCGATGTCGATCCGGGCATGCGCTAACCCTATGGCTGCCGCCTCGGCTTGGCGCTGCGCGCAAATAGCCTCAACGAGCCGCTCATGATCGGCTAACGCGCGGAGCTCCATTTCGCGCATGCCCTCAGGGAAACCCCAGAGATGGGCTGGCGCCGCGAGCCCGATCTGCGCTTCGAGCTCTAGGAGAATGCGTTTGAGAGTCAGGTTGTGTGACGCTTCCGCGATAGCCGTGTGGAGCCTCGCGTCGGCCTTTTGGGAGGCGGTGCCCGATTCGGCCCCCCGGTAGGCTTCCAGCCGCTCCCTGAGCACAGCAGCGTCAGCGTCGGTCCGGTTCTCTGCCGCGGCCCGGGCGATCGTGCCGTGAAGGTGGACCATGGCCTCGCAGGTGTCGCGCAGCGATTCCCAGCGGGACGAGAGAGTCCTTTGCACTGACGCGTTGGACGCCGCTGTCCATTGTTCCCGGACGAACGAGCCACCTGCACGGCCCCGCTGTGTCGATAGCAAGCCTTGGTCGACGAGACGGCCAATGGCGGCTCGGACCGTCATCCGTCCCACATGCAAGGACTTTGCCAGGTCGCGTTCCGACGGCAAGCGGGCGCCCGGCAAATATTCGCCTACCGCAATCGCCGTGATTAGCCGGTCGGTGATTTCATCGGCCCGGGACATCGCGGCCAGAGGCATGTCCAGCGACCCTTCGGGCCCGTCATCTTTGCTCTTGCCCATGGCACCAACTTATACATATTTGTAAAAGGTCTTGGAATTGGACCATTAGTGCGCAAGGATGATGCTCACGCCCGACCAAAGGATTTTGCGTGACAACCCTCACAACACATAGAGTCCCCTTCCGCCAGTGGGAGACCTGGGTGGCGATCTTCACCCCGGATCTCCCCCTAGCTGGAGCTCTCCCGCTTATCGTGCTTCACGGCGGACCGGGCATGGCTCATAACTACCTGCAGAACCTGGCGGCCCTGACGGAAACCGGCCGCACTGTCATCCTTTACGACCAGTTGGGCTGTGGAAATAGCTCGCATTTACCCGATGCCCCGGCGGATTTCTGGGTTCCGCAGCTGTTTGTCGATGAGTTCCTCAGCCTCCTTGCGCACTTCCAGATCGAGGACTTCCATCTTCTCGGGCAGTCCTGGGGTGGCATGCTGGGCGCGGAAATCGCCGTGCGACAGCCGCCAGGTTTGGCGAGCCTATCCATCTGCAACTCCCCCGCTTCAATGGGGCTGTGGGCGGACGCCGCCACAGATCTCAGGGAGCGGCTGCCCCGAGATGTCCAAGATGCGCTGACGTTCCACGAGAACGCGGGCACGGTAACTTCCCCTGCGTACGCTGCTGCCACCATGGCCTTCTACGAGCGCCATGTTTGCCGCACCACGCCTTTCCCAGCAGATTTCGAGGAGAGCGTGGCTCAGATGGAAGCCGAACCGACGGTCTACCACACAATGAACGGCCCCAACGAGTTCCACGTCATCGGAACACTGCGCAACTGGAGCATCGTCGACCGGTTGGAGCGGGTCACCGCCCCGACGCTGGTGGTAGCCGGTGAACATGACGAAGCAACCCCTGCTACCTGGGCACCTTTCATCGCCAATATTCCAGATGTCACCAGCCACGTCTTCGCCGGGGCAAGCCACTGCTCACACCTCGAACAACCCGAGGCTTTCCGGGCCGTCATCGCAGCCCACCTAGCCCGCCACGACCACCACACCCTTGTCTAGGACCACCACAACCACCTCACTCCCAGAAAGAACTCGATGGCAAACTCATCAAGCCCCCCTGAACTCAGCGCCCAACAGCAGCTCGAAGCCTTCGGCTACAAACAGGAACTCAAACGATCGGTTTCCACCACGGATCTACTGGTCTACGGACTCGTCTTCATGGTGCCGATCGCTCCGTGGGCGATCTTCGGCGTCGTCTACAACGCGGCGGGAGGGATGGTCCCGCTCGTATACGTGATCGGCCTTGTCGCTATGATCTTTACCGCCCTCGCTTATCAGCAAATGGCAAAGTCCATCCCGCTCGCCGGCTCTGTGTTCTCTTACGTAGGACGCGGAATCCATCCCACGGCCGGGTTCTTCGCGGGCTGGGCAATCCTGCTGGACTATCTTCTGGTCCCGACGCTGCTGTACGTATTCGCCGCCGAGTCGATGGTGGGGATCTTCCCCGATTCGCCGCGCTGGCTGTGGGCGCTGATCTTTGTGGCGGTCAACACCGTAGTCAACCTGCTTGGCATCAGCTCCATCAAGCGGATGAACCGCATCTTCCTTGCGATCGAACTCATCTTTGTCGTGATCTTCATCGTCATCGCGGTCAATGCCCTGGCCGGACACACCGTCCCCGGGGCCGAGCTGACAATGAACCCGATCTGGGACGCGAGTAAGGTCACGGGCCCGCTGATCGCCTCGGCACTGTCTATCGCAGTGTTGAGCTTCCTCGGATTTGACGGCATCTCGACCATGTCGGAGGAGGCTACCGGCGGCCGCAATGCGGCTGGCCGCGCAATGGTTCTGGCACTGTTCCTCGTGGCATTCCTGTTCATCGTGCAGACTTGGCTGGCCAGCGCCCTGGCGGCAGGCCGCCCCTCATTCAACGACGACGAGGTGGGCAACGCCTTCTTCACCATCGTTGAGGCTGCCTCCAACAGCGGCTGGATGACGGCCTTCTTTGTCGTCAACGTGCTCGCGATCGGCGTCGCAAACGCCATGGCGGCGCAGGCCGCCACCTCGCGGCTTCTCTACTCAATGAGCCGAGACCGTCAGCTGCCCAAGTTCCTGTCCCGGATCGATTCCCGCCAGGTACCCCGGAACGCCATCATTATGGTGTCCGCCATCTCGGCGATCCTAGTCCTGTTCTTCGTAGGACAGATCGACGTCATTTCCGCTCTTGTGAACTTCGGGGCATTGTTTGGGTTCCTGCTTCTGCACCTCTCAGTCATCGTTCACTACGTCGTGCGCAAAAAGTCGAAGAACTACCTCCTGCATCTTGCGGTGCCCATCCTGGGCTTCCTGATCATTGGCTATGTCCTGCTCAACGCGGCTCCCGAGGCCAAAATCGGCGGCGCTATCTGGCTCGTGGTGGGCGCTGCTGTCTTCTCCTACTACAAATTCACCGGCCGGACGCCGGACTTGTCGGACGGCAGCAGCGATGATCCAGAGCTCGTCATGAGCGGAAAGGAATCCCAGCCGTGACCGTAACCGCTGATCATTTCCTCGACAAATCCAACGGGAAATTCTCTTTCTCCGCACACGAGGAGCCCGCGCTTCGGATCGCTCCAGGGACCGGCGAGCGGATCGCCTTCGAGACGAACGACGCCGTGTACGCGGAATTGCACGAGCATCACGACCTGGACCAACTTTCCGTGGGCATCAACCCGGTCACGGGACCGGTTTTCGTGGACGGAGCCGAGCCTGGCGATGCCCTGGTCGTCACGATTCACGAGATCCTGCTCAAAGAATTCGGCTGGTCCGTTAGCCTGCCGGGAACGGGAGCGCTGCGCCACGTGATGGGCGAGGAGATGTTCACCCGCCGGATCCCTATCGATGCAGACGGCGTGCACGTGACCGACCGCCACATCTTCGATGCCCAGCCCATGATCGGCTGTATCGGCACGGCACCGGCCGAGGGGGAGAATTCAACCGTCATGCCGAGCTTCGCGGGGGGCGGCAATATGGACCTGACTGGCTGCCGGCCGGGCTCGAAGGTCTACCTTCCCGTCATGGTGGAGGGCGCTTACCTCTCTATCGGAGATATTCATGCCCTGATGGCGGAGGGGGAGTCTTCCTTCGTGGCAATTGAGGCTGAGGGAACAGCCGTCGTGAGCATCGAACTCGCCAAGGCGATGAATCTTCGGGCGCCCAGAATTGAAACCGGCGAGCACTGGATCTTCGTTGGCCTAGGGGACCCTGTGCAGGAAAGCATCACCCGCGGCTACGAGGATATGTTCCACTTCCTCGTCCAAGACCATGGCTGGCAACGGGAAGACGCTTACGCCGTTCTGAGCGCCGTCGGGGACTCCCGGCTAGGCGGTCCGACCGGGTCCTCGACACCGGATCCGCTCCATCCTTTCAGTCCGGTGGGAGCAGTCACCGTCCACCGCCTGCCCAAGAGTGTGCTGAAAGCCCATTCCTGAGTCCAAACCCCGAGAGGCTGAGCCCGGCGCGATACCGCGGCGGGCTCAGCCTCTTAGTCGAAGGGCCGGCGCGGACGATGGCGGCACGTGACTGCCGCCGTCGTCGTCCGGGCCGGGGAGTGCCTAGCGGCCGAAGAGCTTGGCGAAGAAGCCGGTCTTGGACTCGTCTGCATGGCCCTTGCAGCGGTCGGCGCTCTTGACGCCGCGCATGACCTGGTCAACGTGCTGGCCGCAGCCGGCCCACGTGGTCTTGCCGCACTTCTTGCATGCAACCTGTCGGCACATCTGGTGTCTCCCTTTGTCGGTATGGGTCTACCCCTCCACTATACCCCGGGGGGTATGTTGCGCAAGTTCATGGAACACCATCCCGCCCAAGGGCGTTAGTTTCCTACAGTGGGACCCGTCGAAGGGACGCACGCACTGACTTCAGACCGTACCGAGAGGATCGCTTCATGGCATACATCAAGGTTGGAACCGAGAACAGCACCGACGTCGAGCTCTACTACGAGGACCACGGAGCCGGGCAGCCGGTGGTCCTGATCCACGGCTACCCGCTGGACGGCTCGTCCTGGGAGAAGCAGACCGCCGCGCTCCTGGCCGCCGGCTACCGCGTGATCACCTACGACCGGCGCGGCTTCGGCCAGTCCAGCAAGCCCACCGACGGCTACGACTACGACACCTTCGCCGCCGACCTGAACACCCTGATGACCGGCTTGGACCTCAACGACGCCGTGCTGGTGGGCTTCTCGATGGGCACTGGCGAAGTGGGCCGCTACCTCGGCAGCTACGGCTCGGCGCGCGTGGCCAAGGCCGTCTTCCTCGGCTCACTGGAACCGTACGTGCTGCAGACCGAGGACAACCCCGACGGCGTCCCGCAGTCCGTGTTCGACGGCCTGATGGAAGCGGTCACGGCCGACCGCTACGCCTTCTTCACCGACTTCTTCAAGAACTTCTACAACAGCGACACCTTCCTGGGCACACCGCGGCTCAGCGAGGAAGTCATGCGGGCCGGCTGGAACCTCGCCACCGCTGGCGGCCCGACGGCGTCCGCTGCCGCGCAGCCCACCTGGCTCACCGACTTCCGCGGCGACATCCCCAAGATCGACGTCCCGGCCCTGATCGTCCACGGCACCGCGGACCGGATCCTGCCGATCGACGTCACCGGCCGCCGCTTCACCAAGGCCCTGCCGGACGCGGAGTACGTGGAGATCGACGGCGCCCCGCACGGGATGCTCTGGACCCACGCCGCCGAGGTCAACAAGGTGCTGCTGGGGTTCCTGGCCAAGTAGGCCGCAGCGGCGGTTTCCGCGCCGGTTCAGGACGGGCGCACCTCGGGTCCGGGGTGCGCCCGTCCGCGTCCGTAGCGGTTTTCCGGAAGCGTCGGAGGGGCTGGCGCATGCGGGTCCACAGGCGCACGATTAACGTACCGGGAATGCCCTGGCGCAGACCCCCGGCCGACGCCCTATTTAGCACGGGCGAGCTAATCGAAACTGGACGGACGTGCCACCGCGACTGCGGTGCCACCGCGGCGTGATCGTGACGGGCACACGCCGTCCGACCCTCTTGAACCGCATCCTCCAGTAGGAGCACCAAAAGAAATGTCCATCACCACATCACCAACCACGTCCCACCCCCGGGCGGCCAAGTTCACCTTGGTCTCGGCCATCACCCTGGGGCTCATCGGCGGCCCCGTCGCCTTGGCCGCACCGGCTGACGCGTCGACCCGCCAGGGTGGCTGCACCGTCGACCCGTTGAGGCCAACCGACCGTAGCCACTGGGTCGATTTCCGCATCAAGGTGGACTGCCGGGACAACAGGACCGTGCAGATAAGGCAGTTGCGTTATGAAGACGAGCGCGGCCGCAGGCACGACGATTTCCTGGGCGGCTCAACGTTCTGGGAGTCCTTCAACCGGCGCCACGAGTCGACGACCGTCCACAGCTACCGCTTCGTCCCTGACCGCCGCGGCGAGGAAAAGGTTTACCAGCTCGTCTCGTTCCGCGTCCGCGTGGGCAACCACTGGTCCAACTGGACCCGTTGGGAGAAGAGCGAGGTGGCAACGCTCCGGCACTGAACGTCTTCCACGAAAGTGCCAATACACCGGAAAGCCAAGGGGTTCCCTTGGCTTTCCGGTGTGCTGCGCGCTAGACCTCGTCGTCCCACCCGCCGGCGCCGACGGCGTCTTCCGGCTTGTCGTCCGACGTCGGGTCGCCGGACCCGATGTACGCCGCGGGCACCGTTCCGGCGGCCTGGGTCTGCTGTTCCTCGCGGATGTTGCCGGCGCGGCCCGGCTCGGTGTGGCCCGGCTCGGCGTGCGGCTGGCGGGCCTCGACGTCGTCGGAGTCGCCCTGCTGCTGGCGCTCCTTCGCGGCCTCGGGGTCGCCGGGACCGCGCAGGCCGGCGGGGTCGTTGCTTGGCTCATTCGGATCACTCATTGCACTGCCTTTCATCCGCGGATGGACTTCTCCCACACTAACTTGGAGCCTTACCGGGCGGCGCCGGACGCGATCAGTTCTTCCAGCCCGCGCTTGAACCCGGACCGGCCGCCGTGGGCGGGATGCCTGATTTTCGGCACGTCCAGCCCGCTGCGCTGCAGGCTGCGGTGCGCCACGTTGCCGACGGCCACCACCGTCTCGATCGCAAATTCCTGCTTCAGCGCCTGCCAAAAGGGGGTTCCCAGCGCCGCTTCGGACGCCGTGGGGGTGCGGTTGGACAGGGGCCGCCCTGGCACGTGGGTGTGCCACGGGCAGGCGCTCCAGAGCAGCGGAAGGAACTCCAGCTCGGCCAGCACCTCCCACATCACCGTCGCGGTCGGCTCGGCGGCAATGCCCGCAGCGTCCGGCGGCAGAACGTAGCCCTTGCCCGGTCCGAACAGGCCAAAAGCGTTGGCTGGCCCCTCCAAAATGGGGCGGTTGGTGAACGGAACCCCGGTGATCCGCATGCCCCTGAAACCCGGGGCCTCCCCCACCAGCAGCACCTTGGGCGAACGGGCCCGCAGTTCCTGCAGGTAGATCGCCAGATTGCGCCGGCGCTGCTCATTCGCGGGCTCGCTGTGGTCGAAAAAGTTGGCGCACCCCGGCCCGGTTTCCACGGACGCGAGCCGGTGCACAAAGTCCTCGATGGAGGGTGCAATCATTCCGGACCTGCCCTCCTGGCGGCTCGTGGGTCACCCAGGCTATCCGCGGAACGTCCGCACGGGCGCCGGCGCCGCCCTAGCATGGGGACATGACGGACACGACCATCTTTACGGTGGGGCACTCCACTCACCCCATCGACGAATTCATCGGCATCCTCAAGGCCCACGGCATTAAGAAGCTGATCGACGTCCGCACCGTCCCGAAGTCGCGGCACAACCCGCAGTTCAACGCGGACGCACTCGCAGCGAGCGTGCGGGCCAACGGCATCACCTACCGGCGGATGGAATCCCTCGGCGGTTTGCGGCACACCACCAAGGACAGTGCCAATGGCGCCTGGCGCAACGCCTCGTTCCGGGGCTACGCGGACTACATGCAGACCGAGGAGTTTTCCGCCGCCGTCGGCCAGCTGCTGGAGCGCGGGCGGAGCAACGATGCGGCGATCATGTGCGCGGAAGCCGTCCCATGGCGCTGCCACCGTTCGCTGATCGGTGACGCGCTCCTGGTCCGCAATGCCGAAGTGCTGGACATCATGACGGCGAAGTCCGCCAAACCACATACCCTGACCTCGTTCGCCCGCGTCGACGGCCACCGGGTCTGGTACCCGGCGGAGTGACAGCCGGGGCGCCAACCGGACCGCCCCCTACCAGCGCGGGTGGACGGATTCGCGGAAGTAGCGGTCGTAGATTTCGTGGACGCCGATGTCGAAAGTTGAGTCAATGCCGCTGACCGACGCCGCCTCGGCGTTCGCGCGGGCCTGCTCGACGTTCCGGGCCCCCGGGATCACCGTGCTGACGCCCTCCTGCGCCGCGATCCAGGCGAGGGCCGCCTGGGCGGTGCTGACGCCGTCGGGCACCAGTTCCTGGAACTCGGCCACCGCCGTGAGGCCCTCCCCGAAGTCCACGCCGGAGAAGGTCTCCCCCACGTCGAACGCCGCGCCGGCGCGGTTGTAGTTCCGGTGGTCGTCCGCCGCGAAGGACGTGTCCGCCGTGTACTTGCCGGAAAGCAGCCCCGAGGCGAGCGGCACGCGGGCGATGATGCCGACGCCGGCGGCCACCGCCGCGGGCAGCACCTCGTCCAGCGGCTTGAGCCGGAAGGCGTTGAGGATGATCTGCACGGTGGCGGTGCCGTCGTGGCGCATGGCCTCGAGGGCTTCGTCAGCCCGTTCCACGCTGACGCCGTAGTTCCGGATGGCACCCTCGGCCACCAGGGTGTCCAGCGCGTCGTACACCTCGGCGTTGCTGTAGACGGCGGTGGGCGGGCAGTGCAGCTGGACCAGGTCGAGCTGCTCGACGCCGAGGTTCCGCCGGGACCGGTCCGTCCATTCGCGGAAGTTGGCGAGGTTGTAGTTTTCCGGCCGCTGCTCCATCCGGCGGCCCATTTTGGTGGCCACCGTGATATCCAGGCCGGGGTTGTCCGCCAGGAAGGCGCCGATGGCCTGCTCGCTGCGGCCGTCGCCGTAGACGTCGGCGGTGTCGAAGAACGTGACGCCGGCTTCCGCGGAGGCGGCCAGGATGGTCTGCGCCTGCGCCGGGTCCACGTTGCCCCAGTCCGCTCCGAGCTGCCAGGTGCCCAGCCCGATGATGGAGACGTTCCGACCGGTCTTGCCCAAGATTCTTTGTTCCATGATCCGACTATAGGGTGTTGCCTTGCTAGCCTGAGGCTGTGAAGTACGAGAGGCTGTGGATCGGAATGCTGGTTGGCGCTGCCCTCGGCTTTGCCATCGGCGTGGCCACGGCCGACAAGCCTTTTACCGGGCTCCTGATCGGGGTGGCCGTCGGGGCGCTGATCGGCCTGGCCGCCCGCAAGGACCCAACGAAGCGGTAGGGCCGCTCCCGCATCTGAAGGAACCCTCATGACCTTTTCGGTGAACTGCTCCATCATGCTCGCCGAGCTGCCGCTCCTGGAGCGCCCGGCCGCGGTGAAGGCTGCCGGTTTTGACGCCGTCGAGTTCTGGTGGCCGTTCGCCAGCTCCGTCCCGGGCGACGCCGAGCTCAGCCGCTTCGAGCACGCGATCACGGACGAGGGGGTCCAGCTGGTCGGCCTGAACTTCAACGCCGGCGACATGCCCGCCGGCGACCGCGGCCTGGTGTCCTGGCTGGGCCGGTCCGATGAGTTCCGGGACAACATCGATGTGGTGGCCGGCATCGGCGGACGGCTCGGCTGCACGTCCTTCAACGCTCTCTACGGCAACCGGCAGGCGGGGCTCGCCCCCGAGGCCCAGGACGAACTGGCAGTCCGGAACCTGGCCGCGGCGGCCGCGGCGGTGGCCCGGATCGGCGGCACCGTGCTGCTCGAACCCGTCAGCGGCGCCCCGGACTACCCGCTCCGCACCGCCGACGACGCCCTCCGGGTCATCGCCAGGGTCAAGGAGGAAACCGGTGCCGGGAACATCAAGCTGCTCGCCGACTTCTATCACCTCTCGGTCAACGGTGACGACGTCGACGCCGTGATCGAAGCCCACGCCAAAGACTTTGGCCACATCCAGATCGCTGACGCCCCCGGTCGAGGAGCCCCCGGGACCGGTCAGTTGCCTCTGGCGGCATGGACCGCCCGCAGCCGCGAACTCGGTTACGCGGGCCGCATCGGCCTGGAATACCAGGCGGCCGCGGCCACGGCGTTCGACTGGGCCCGCCGCCAGCCCGCGGCCCGCTGAGGGGCCGACGTCGGGCAAGCCGGCACCGCGACGGCGCGCCGCTCTTAGCGCGTTCCGGCCCGCTTGCGCCGGTCCTTGCCGCCGCGGAGGTCGCGGTTGAGGCGGCGGTCGCCGTAATAGAGGATCCCCTCCCAGTTGACCTCTTCGGGCGTCTTGGGAACGATGCTGGGAGCCGCGGGGGCGGCCTGTTTTGGCTTGATGTAGAGCCAGTTGAGGACTCCGAGCCAGATGTCCACAACCGAGTTCCGCAGCCCGATGTAGGCGCGGATGGCGTACGCGGCCATAACGGCGTTGAAGGCGGCGAAGGCGGCATTGGTCCAGTTTTGCTGCATGGCATCGCGCCAGACAGTGAATAGGGAGAACGCGACAATGGCGTACGGCGCCAAAACGTAGATCGCCGGGGCGGCCGTCCGGTCCTTGACCTTGGGGGTCCGCGCAAACGGGATCTTGTCACCCGTGACGGCCTGCTGCAGTGATTTCATGACGCCGGCCAGGTTCACCGGCATCAGCACCAGGTTGAACCCGTAGATCCGGAAGATGTCGCTGAAGCGGTGGCCGGATTCACGCAGGTCGCTGCCCATGGCCAGGAAGTATGGCAGGGCCGCCGCAAAGACCAGGGGGCTCAGTAGCCTGCTGTCGTAGGGGTAAGCCAGCAGGAACAGCAGCCCGAAGCTCGCCCAGGTGATCGACGCCATGTAGTTGACGCGGAGCATGATTTCCCGGCTACGCATGGCCTGGTCGGTGCCCCGGCGGTGCCGGATCGTGTCCCAGAGTTTCGGCAGGATCAGCAGGCCGCCGTTGGCCCACCGCCGGCGCTGGACCACGAGGGAACCAAAATCCGGGGGTGTGGCGCTGTAGCTCAACCGTTCCGGATAGTTGACGAGTTCCCAGCCCTCGCGGCCCAGGTCCACACTCGATTCGGTGTCTTCGATCACGGTCCGGTCCTGGATATAGGTCCGCACTTCGAACCCGCCTTCGGCGGAGACTTCCACGATGTCTTCCAGCGCGACCTTGCGGATGACGGCGTTGGCGCCGACCCAGAAGGTGGACCCGTACCGCGTCATGCCCTGGTGCTGGACGTGCTGGAGGTCGGTGGTGGCGCCGGCGACACGTTCGATCCGGGTGGGCGCACCCCTGAAGGACGAATATGGCGTCTGGGTCACGGCCACCCGCTCGTTTCCGGGCGATTCCAGGAAGTGGACCAGACGCAGGCAGTAGTCCCGCAGCAGCAGCGAATCGGCGTCCAGGGTCAGGACGTAGGTGCTGTCCTCGACGATGAGGTCATCGCCCGCCGGCACGGTGGACGGCCGGAGCACGGTGCCGTCGGCGGTGTGTTCGCTCCGCCAGCGGTGTCCCATCAGGCTCAAGTACGCGTTCAGGTTCATGGCCTTGTTCGCCTCGTGCGACAGGCTGGCGTACTTCTTGCGCTCGAACGTGGAGACGCGGGCGTTGAAGATCCAGGTCAGCCGGGCGTACAACTCCCGCATGCGGGGCACCTCCGGCTCCGTGCCCTGCGCCTGAGCCGCGTGGAGGGCCGTCAGGACGAGCCGCAGTTCACGGGCGAGGCCCATGAGGACGAGGTCCACGAAGAACTCATCGACGTGGTCATCCACCCGTTCCGTCTCGGCCATGGCCTCGATCCAGTCCGCGGCGTACTCGTACTCGGCGATGAGCGCCGGCAGCCCGCCGGCGGCCTTGCCCTTGCTGGCGCGGAGGTTAAACGAGTCGCTCGCGGCGTTTAGGCGGCTGGCTGGCTCGTGGAGGGCCCGGTTGATACCGGCGGCGAGCTCCCGTGTCGCCTGCAGCCGCTCCTGGTCCTGAGGGTCCGCTGGGAACGGCGGGTCGTCGAGCAAGAGGACGACGGACAGGTCCGGGAATTCCTGCAGCGCGGCGGACCACAGCGTGGCCCGGACAACCTGCGGCTCCTCGGCATACGAGGGCACAAGCACGGTGACGGCCTTGTCGTAATCGACGAAATGGCGGTCCAGCTCGCCGCGGGGAACCCTGCGGTGCTCACGGAACCGGTTCAGCGCACCCTGCCGGGCCAGGAGGTACATCAGGGCAGAAAACGTCAGGAATGTTACGACGACGACATACGACACCGCTTCTGCCCGGAATCTGAATCCCGCCGTCGGGTCATTGACCAGCGCCCTGAGCACTGTGGTCACCACGTAGCCGACCCAGGCCAGCACCGTAACAAGAATGCCGACCCTGCCAAGAATAATTTTCCGGCGCGAGGGTTCGGGGTGCACGATTGCCAACGGCTCCGAGCGCCGTTCCGCACCCCATTGGCGCTTACGGCTCTTTGCACTCTCGTCATCGGCCGTAATTTCATCCGGCCGCGAATTGGCCAAAAGGTTAGACATGCATCCCCATCCACGTCATGCGTGTCCCCAGCGGACACACAGGAGGTCATCCTCCCGTCAAATCGGGTCCTGACCTGCCCTTATACTAAGCGCACGACCCCTAACTATTTACCAGTGATCATCAGATGGCTGGAAAGTACTTCGATGGGCCGCGATCCACGCGGCCGGGGCAGTAAAAACGTTGACAAGTAGTGGGGTATACCTGTGTCGAACCGCTTTCCCGGGCGCCGCCTTTCCAAATTGCGGCTCGGAATTCTGCTGCTTGTTGTCGCTGCCCTTACGGGTGGCTCTATTTTGGGACTTCGCTCATTCCAGGACGCAAACGCGGCCTCCTCAATTCCTTCGGTCTTCTCCGGCTATGTGGATGTGACGGCCACGCCGCGGTACTCGTTTGAGTCCGCGGCCACTCCCGAGGCCAAGAGCGTGGTCCTGTCGTTCATTGTTTCTGACAAGGGTGACCCCTGCGCGCCGTCGTGGGGCGCCGCCTACAGCCTTACTGCGGCCGAAGCAGAGCTGGACCTGGATCGGCGGATCGCCCGGCTTCGGCAGTCCGGCGGAGCCGTGTCCATTTCCTTCGGCGGCGCCATCAACACCGAGCTGGCCGTTGGGTGCACCGATCCGGGCCGTCTCACCGGCGCCTACCGCGATGTTGTGGAGCGCTACGACGTGAGCTCCATCGACCTCGACATCGAGGGCACCGCCCTTGCCGACACAGCCTCAGTCGACCGCCGGGCCCAGGCCGTGGCGGCGCTCCAGGCGGACCGGAAGAAGATGGGAAAGACTCTCGATGTGTGGCTGACCCTCCCTGCCGATCCGGCCGGGCTGACCCAGACGGGGCGCGACGTCGTCGCACGGACGCTTCGCGCCGGCGTCGACGTCACCGGCGTCAACATCATGACCATGGACTTTGGCGGCAGCAAGCCGGCCGGCCAGTCCATGTATGACGCGTCCGCGTCCGCAGCGGAGGCGGCACACGCCCAGCTGCAGACCCTGTACCGCGCGAACGGCCAGGACATCGGATCGGACACGGCCTGGCGCCGGCTCGGGATCACCCCGATGATCGGACAAAACGATGTTGCGGGAGAAGTCTTTACGCTCGACGACGCGTCCGCGCTCAACGCCTATGCCAAGTCCAAGGGCGTGGGCCGGGTGTCCATGTGGTCGCTCAACCGGGACCGTACCTGCGGGAGCAACTACCCGAACGTGGCTAAAGTCTCCGACAGCTGCAGCGGCATCAACCAGGGCGACGCGCTGTTCTCCACCGTCCTGGGTGCGGACGTGATCCCCACGGGTTTCGCCGCCGCCCAGACCGCGCCGCCGTCCGCCAGCCCCAGCCCCACCGTCACGGATGACCCCTCCACCAGCCCGTATCCGGTCTGGAACGAGTCGGCCCGCTACGTTGGCGGCGACCGAATCGTGTGGCACGGCAATGTCTACGAGGCCAAGTGGTGGACCCAGGGCGACAGCCCGGACAACCCCGTGGACCAGGGCGCCACGGTTCCCTGGAAACTCATCGGCCCCGTGCTTCCCGGTGACCGCCCCAGCCCTCGGACCACTGTCGCCGCCGGCACGTTCCCGGAATGGTCCTCGACGACGGTCTACAAACGCGGCTCGCGGATCCTGTTCGACGGCTACGCCTTCGAAGCCAAGTGGTGGACACAGTCGGACAGCCCGCAGGCCATGCTCGAAGGCGCGCCAGACTCGCCCTGGATGAAGCTGACACCAGCCCAAATCCAGTCCCCCGCGGCAAAGTAGCCGGGGCGGTCGTCCGGCGCGCAATGTCCGCGGCGGGCCAGCGGAATACCGAATCCGCCCGGAATGTTGTGCATCACAGACCAACTTCCAGCCGCCCTCCAAGCGAAGGACTCCCCCATGAGCCAGAACCTCACCGTCAAGCTTCAGCCCGGAACCCCGGCCCCGGATTTCACGCTGCCCGACGCCGAGGGCAAGCCGGTTTCCCTGGCCGACTACCGCGGCAAGAACGTCATCGTGTACTTCTATCCGCAGGCCGCCACCCCGGGCTGCACCACCGAGGCCTGCGATTTCCGCGACAGCCTGGCCTCCCTGCAGGGCTCCGGCTATGAAGTCCTGGGCATCTCCCCGGACGCTCCCGAGGCACTGGCGCACTTCACCGGCGACTTCGCCCTGACCTTCCCGCTGCTGGCCGACGAGGACCACGCCGTGGCCCTCGCCTACGGAGCCTGGGGCGAGAAACTGGTCCGCGGCGAGATCACCGAGGGCATCGTCCGCTCCACCGTCGTCCTCGATCCCGAGGGCAAGGTGAAGCTGGCGCAGTACCAGGTCAAGGCCGAAGGCCACGTCGCCGCGCTCAAGGACGAACTCGGCGTCTAGGAATTCCGCCGCGGATCAGGAAATCCGCGCCGGTTCCGGACAGGCGCGCACCCGATCCGGCCTGCCTGCGTCCGAAAGCGCAGCGAAAATCCGCAGCCACAGCCGGACTTGTCCACATCCGCCGTCGTGCCCGTTGCCGACGACCGGGCGGCCGGAGAGCATCGGGGCATGGAACTTCCCCGACTCATTCTCAGCAGCGACTCGGCACGGCTCGGCCGGGACGCGCGCGAGCTGTGCCGCCGGGCCGCGGCGGGCGAGCTGCGCCGCATCAGGCGGGGCGTCTACGTTCAGTCGGTGGCATGGGACGCGCTCCCGAGCTGGAACCGGTACACGCTCCTCATCCAGGCGGCCGCGTCGACGCTGCAAAGCCGTACCGTGTTCTGCCGGAAATCCTCGGCCGCGCTGTGGGACCTTCCGGTGCTGGGCCGCCCCACGCTGGTGCATGCCTGCACGTCCGACGACGGCGGCGGCCGCTCGCGGGCGGGTGTCCGGCGGCATTACACCGATCCGCTGACCCTGCAGGTCGAAGAGCGCCGGGGGCTGCTGGTCACGGGGCGGCTCCGGACCGTCCTGGATCTGGCGGCGTTCGAGTCATTTGAACAGGCCGTCGCTGCGCTGGACCACGTGCTGCGTCCGCAGCCGGGGCTGCCCGCTCTGAGCAAGGAGGAGCTCGACGGCGGCATCGGAGCCGATTACAGCGCGGCAGCGGTGCGCGGAATCCGGGCCGCGATCGACTTCGCAGACCCGGCATCGGGATCACCCGGCGAATCGGTGAGCCGTGCCCTAATGTATCGGCTGGGCTTCGAGCCCCCTCGGTTGCAAACCCCCATCCGCGATGCCCGCGGACTGGCCGCCTACACGGACTTCGAATGGCCGGAGCAGGGGCTGTGCGGGGAATTCGACGGCCTGGTCAAGTACCAGAAAGCCGAATACCTGCAGGGACGGACCACCTCCGAAGTCGTCATCGACGAGAAGGCCCGCGAGGACCGGATACGCGCCACCGGCCGGCGGGTTATCCGTTGGACCTGGACCGAGATCTCCGGGCCGGCGAAATTCGCCGCGTTTCTCACTTCCCGCGGGGTCCCGAGGCTGACCAAGCCGGCCTGCCGTCGGTGATGGCGCGCCGGCATCGGAAATCCGCGCCGGTTCCGGTCAGCCGCTCCCCGGATCCGGGGCGCACCAGTCCGAAACCGGCGCGGAAATGCCGCGGATCAGGGCCTACGCCTTGGTGCCCCCCACGATCGTCGCCGCTGACCGGAGCCTGAGCGCGCCCTGGTGCTCGTAGCGTCCCAGCAGCTGGAAGACATCGGAGCGGATCAGCGCCCGCGCTTCCTTGTCCGCCTTCGCCAGGCCCGTGGCCACCGTGGCCGCGATATCAGTGATGAATTCCCAGTAGCTGTCCGGGGAGTCGTGCACCAGGTCCGTGCTGACCTTGTGCTCGGCCACGTCCACCAAGCCGGCATCCCGAAACAGCCGGGTCATGAAGCCGGGCGCGGAGCAACGGAACAGCCCCGGCATGACATCGGGCCGCCGCGGCAGCTCCGCATGCTGAGCGAGTGAGCCAAGGACGAGGGCGGCCCAGGGGTTTTCCGCGGTCCGGCCCCAGACGGCCGCGCTGATCCTGGCCCCGGGCTTGGCCGCCCGCACCATTTCCCGCACGGCGCCCCGCATGTCGGGAAAGTAGTTGAAGCCGAAACGGCACAGGACGGCGTCGAACGTCGCGTCTTCGAAGGGCAGCTCCGCGGCATCACACACGTTGAAGCTCACATTGGCCAGCCCTTGGGCGGAGGCCTTCTCCTCGGCCACGTGCAGCATGCCGGCCGAGATGTCGGTGAGCACCACCTCGCCGTCGGGCACCAGGGCGGCCGCCGTGAGCCCGGGCTCGCCGGTGCCCGACGCGACATCGAGCACAATCGAGTCCGGTCGGAGCCGTGCGTCCTTGATCACGGCGTCGCCGAAAGGGCGTTGCCAGCCGAGCAGTTCCGCGTCCCACTTTTTCCAGCCTGCCGCGAACTGGTCCCAGATGATGCGCTGCCGGTCCCGGATACTGTCCGCTGCAACTGCCATGGTGCGTCCTTAAAAGTCCGGACCGCCCCCTCCCCCACCCCCTAGTGTGCTCCGCCGCCCGAGTTCCCGCTAGGGTCCCGGATTTCCGCCAAGGAATCGGTCCTCCGCGCCGCGGATCCCCACAGCGGCGGTCCGCAAACGGCGCGAAAATGCCCGGCGAAAAAGCAGCGCCCGCGCGGGCAGTAGGCTTAACGGCATGGCTCCTGAAGACACCCCCGTTGCGCCCGAACGCCGCTCCGTCACCGTCCGCCGCGCTCCGAGATACGTCCCATTCCTGATCCTGGGCGGCCTGCTGGGCGTCGTAGTGGCCGCCGTTATCGCTTACGGCCTGCCGGCCGACGAGGGCTACGACGCCAACTCCGTCTTCGGCTTCTTCCTGACCTTCTGCATCGCGGGCGGGGCCATCCTGGGCGCCGCCGTCGCACTGGTGCTGGACCGGCTGAGCGTCCGCCGCGCCGAGCGCGCCGTCGTCGAGTCCGTCCCGGACTCTGCTCCGGACACCGACGGCGAGGACCGCGCCTAAGCAGGCGAAGGCCGGCCGGCAGGTCATAAACCGGCCTCCGGAAAAGTCCTAGCGCACAACGTGAGATAATCGACCAGTGGCACGCGGCGATGGAAAACTTTCTCATGACCTTCTCTCTGGCGAAAAAGGCCCGCAGGACGCATGTGGCGTCTTCGGGGTCTGGGCTCCCGGCGAAGAGGTAGCAAAACTCACCTATTACGGGCTGTACGCGCTGCAGCACCGCGGTCAGGAGTCGGCTGGTATTGCCACCAGCGACGGCAAGCGGATCAACGTCTACAAGGACATGGGGCTCGTGTCCCAGGTCTTCGACGAGACCACGCTGAACACCCTGACCGGGCACCTGGCCGTCGGCCACTGCCGCTACTCCACCACCGGCGCCAGCCACTGGGCCAACGCCCAGCCCACCCTCGGCGCCACCGCCACCGGCACGGTCGCCCTGGCGCACAACGGCAACCTCACCAACACCGCCGAGCTCAAGGCCATGATCGTGGACCGCAACGGCGGCCAGCTCACCGGCGAAATGAAGCAGGGCAACACCTCGGACACCGCCTTGGTCACGGCCCTGTTGGAGGGCGAGGAGGGCAAGTCCCTCGAACAGACCTCGCTGGAACTGCTGCCCAAGATCAAGGGCGGCTTCTGCTTCGTCTACATGGACGAAGGCACCCTTTACGCCGCCCGCGACACCTACGGCATCCGCCCGCTGGTCCTGGGCCGGCTGGAGCGCGGCTGGGTGGTGGCGTCCGAGCAGTCCGCCCTCGCCACGGTCGGTGCGAGCTTCATCCGCGAGATCGAACCGGGCGAATTCATCGCCATCGACGAACAGGGCGTCCGCTCCCAGCGCTTCGCCGAGCCGACGCCGGCCGGCTGCGTCTTCGAGTACGTCTACCTCGCCCGCCCGGACGCCGCGATTGCCGGCCGCTCGGTGTACGAATCCCGCGTGGAAATGGGCCGCCAACTGGCCCGCGAGAACACCCAGGAAGCGGACATCGTCATCCCCGTGCCGGAATCCGGCACCCCGGCCGCCGTCGGCTACGCCGAGGAATCCGGCATCCCGTTCGCGCACGGCTTCGTCAAGAACGCCTACGTGGGCCGCACCTTCATCCAGCCCTCGCAGACGCTCCGCCAGCTCGGCATCCGGCTCAAGCTCAACGCCCTGGAGTCTGTAATCCGCGGCAAGCGCGTGGTGGTGGTGGACGACTCGATCGTCCGCGGCAACACCCAGCGCGCCATCGTGCGGATGCTCCGGGAAGCCGGCGCCGCGGCCGTGCACATCAAAATTTCCTCCCCGCCGGTGAAGTGGCCCTGCTTCTACGGCATCGACTTCGCCTCCCGCGCTGAGCTGATCGCCAACGGCGCCACGATCGACGAGATCTCCCAGGCCATCGGCGCGGATTCGCTCGCGTACATCTCCGAGGACGGCATGATCGGCGCCACCCGGCAGCCGCGCGAACGCCTGTGCACGGCCTGCTTCACCGGGCAGTACCCGATCGAGCTGCCCGGCGCCGACAAGCTCGGCAAGAACCTGCTGGAGCGCCCCGACTCTGTCGGACAGCCTGTCGGCCTGCCCGCCACGGTGGCCCCCGCAGCGTCCGGGAGCGCGGCCGCCGGGATTCCCGCGGCCGACGCCGCCGCCAACGCCGTGTCCGACGCCGCCATCCCGGCCGACGAGGATCCGGCCGAGAAGGCCGGCGCCACGGGTTGCGATCCGGGACCCGACGCCGAGTTCGAAGAACTGCTCACCGACGCCGACCGCGTACCCGCCGACAAACTTGATGCCGACAAGAAAGAGCCAGTATGACTTCCGCCTCCACGGCCGCTGACATGAACGATGCCCAGAACACCGGCATCACCTACGCCTCTGCCGGCGTCGACGTCGAAGCGGGCGACCGCGCCGTCGAACTCATGAAGGACGCCGTCAAGGCGACCCACAACTCCTCGGTGATCGGCGGCGTCGGCGGCTTTGCCGGCCTGTACGACGTGTCGAAGCTGCTGACCTACAAGCGGCCGCTGCTGGCCACCTCCACCGACGGCGTCGGAACCAAGGTCGCCATCGCCCAGGCCATGGACATCCACGACACCATCGGTTTCGACCTGGTGGGCATGGTGGTGGACGACATCGTGGTGGTGGGCGCCGAGCCGCTCTACATGACCGACTACATCGCCTGCGGCAAGGTCGTCCCGGAGCGCATCGCCGACATCGTCCGCGGCATCGCCGCCGCCTGCTCGGTCGCCGGTACCGCCCTGGTGGGCGGCGAAACCGCCGAGCACCCGGGCCTGCTGGGTGAGCACGAGTACGACGTCGCCGGCGCCGCCACCGGCGTGGTCGAAGCCGACTCTCTGCTGGGCCCGGAGCGCGTCCGCGCGGGCGACGTGGTGATCGGCATGGCCTCCTCCGGCCTGCACTCCAACGGCTACTCGCTGGTCCGGCGCGTCGTCAACCACGCCGGCTGGGCCTTGGACCGCCACGTCTCCGAATTCGAGCGCACCCTCGGCGAGGAGCTCCTGGAGCCCACCCGCGTGTACGCCGCGGACTGCCTGGACCTGGCCCGCACCTTCCCGGTGGACGGCTCCGCTGCCGGCCGCGCCGTGCACGGCTTCAGCCACGTCACTGGCGGCGGACTGGCCGCCAACCTGGCCCGTGTCCTGCCGCAGGGCCTGCTGGCCACCGTGGACCGCGCCACTTGGGAGCTGCCGCCCATCTTCAAGCTGGTCTCCGAACTGGGCAACGTCCCACTGGCCGACCTCGAGCGCACCCTCAACGTGGGCGTCGGCATGGTCGCGATCGTCTCCCCCGAGGCCGCCGACGCCGCCGTGAACCACCTGAATGCCCGTGGCTTGCCGTCGTGGATCATGGGCACCGTCGGGGAAAACTCCGACTCGGTTCTCAAGTCCGGCCCGGACTACGTCCAAGGCGCCAAGGGCGTCGACGGCGGCGCCGTCCGGATGGTCAACGCCTACGCCTAGCCTTACTGCTGCGTCGGCAGCGTAAGGATTTCGGCGCCGTCGTCGGTAATCGCGATGGTGTGTTCGCTGTGCGCGGTCCGGCAGCCGGTCGCGCTTCGGAGGGTCCACCCGTCGGCGTCGGTGACGAGCTTGGCGGTGTCCGCCATGACCCACGGTTCCAGCGCGAGCAGCAGCCCGGGGCGCAGGGTGTAACCCCGGCCTGGCCGGCCGGTGTTGGGAACATGCGGGTCCTGGTGCATCGTCGATCCGATGCCGTGCCCGCCGAACTCCGTGTTGATCGGATACCCGGCCTCGCTGAGGACCGCGCCGATGGCATGGGAGATGTCCCCGATGCGGGCTCCCGGTCCGGCCGCGGCTATCCCGGCGCTCAGTGCGCGTTCGGTGGCGTCGATCATGGCGACACTCCCGGCCGGCCGCGTCCCACCCACGATGAAGCTGATGGCGGAGTCCGAGGCCACCCCGTCCTTGGCGACGGCGAGGTCCAGAGTCAGCAGGTCCCCGTCGGCCAACGCGTAGTCGTGGGGGCGTCCGTGGAGGACGGCGTCGTTGACGCCCGTGCAGATGTAGTGGCCGAACGGCCCGCGCCCGAACGACGGCGCGTAATCGACGTAGCAGGACTCCGCCGCGGCGTCGGCGATCAATTCCGACGTCCACCGGTCGATGTCCAGCAGGTTGGTGCCGATGGAACTCCGCGATTTCAGCGTCTGCAGGATGTCTGCGACCAGGCGGCCCGTCACTTTCGCACGCGCCAACTCGGTGTGGTTCAGGAACTCGATCATGTGGCGCCCTTTCGTCTAAAACCAATAACTATACCGGTCATATTATCCCGGTATTAGAATTGGATCCATGGTCAGATTGCCGCTCACAACCGCTGAAGTCGAGCGCGGACAGCGCCTCGGTGTCCTGCTGCGCCGCGCGAGGGGTGACCGCTCCATGCTTGAAGTTGCCCTCGATGCGCGCGTCTCGCCCGAAACCCTTCGAAAGATCGAGTCTGGCCGCGTGGCCACGCCGGCCTTTCCGACCATCGCCGCGATCGCCGGCGTCCTGGGCCTCTCCCTCGATGCCGTGTGGGCCGAGGTGAGCCCGCCCGGGTCCGGCGATGAAGCTGCGGGCCCTGGCAGCACCGCACGCGCGCGGCTTGCCTCGTAGGCGTTCCGGCTCTCTTTCGGGGGCCCGGCTAAACCTCCAGCACGCTGAACACGCCGCCCTGCGGGTCCCGGAGCGTCGCAATGGCACCGGCTTCATCGTCCGCCGGTTCAATGAGGACGACGCCGCCCGCAGCGCGCGCCGTCGCCACGGCTTCGGCGACGCTGGGAACCCCGAAATACACCTGCCAGCCCGGCTCAAGGTTGCGCTCGGCCGCCGGCACGGTGGCGATCCCGGCGACCTCTGTGCCGTCCACCATCAGGGTGGTGTACGTTCCGCCGTCGTCCTGAGGGTACTCGGTCACCTCGTGGCGGAAAAGCTGCTGGAAGAACCCGACGGCGGCCTGCGGCTCGGGCGTGAGCAACTCGACCCAGGCCAGGGCGCCCGCTTCCTCGCTCCGCGCCGTGCCGAAGTGCGTGCCGGCCTGCCAGGCGCCCGTGGTCCCTCCGCCGGGCGGGGCGAAGAAGACCATCACGCCGGTTCCGCCCACAGCTTCCGGCCCAAGCTCGAGCACCCCGCCGGTGTGCGGCAGTTCGGCGGCGAGCCCGGCGGCGTCGTCGACGGCGAAGTAGACGTTCCACTGTCCCGGGGCCGCCGCCCGCTGCTGCTGCGGGTTCTGCGGCGCGATGACGGTAACCAGTTCCTGGCCCAAAAACGCCTGGGCGAAGCTGCGTCCGTCGGGGGTGGGCTGGTCCTCGTACCGCCAGCCGAAGATGGCGGCGTAAAACTCCTTGGCCGCAGCCACATCGGACGTCTGGAGATCGGCCCAGCAGACCTCGCCTTCGGCATACCCCGAACGAATCGCCATGGAAAGCCCTTCCCAGAGAAATGCCGGACAGCCCGGCAAGTCCAAACTAGCCCGGGGCGCTTGGCCCAGCAACCGATCCTCGCCCGCCGTTTCGATGGTTCGCTGCCCACAAGTCGTTTAGAAGCATCGGCTGGGCGCGGAACCGTCTAAACGGCGGTTCAGCGGCGGGGCAGCGGGGCCGGCACCGGAGGGAGGGCGGCAGGGGCGGGTGGTTGCCGGACGCAAAAAACCCGCCGGGCACGCCCCGAAGAGGGTGTGGCCGGCGGGCCTGTAAAACTTGGTCGGCACCCTCGATTGGCAAGGGTGACCGGATGAAGTGTCGACTAACCTATCCGACGGGAATCTACCTCGTCGTCGTCCTCGTCCACATCGTCCGCGTACTTATCCACATAAGCCGAATAATCCGGCTCAACGGGCTCACTCGAGAAGCGACTCGGCGCACGACCCTCCGAGCTCTTGAGCTCACGCTGAAGCGCAGAGTAGTCAGTGTTCGGGGAATAGTACTTAATATCCCGAGCCTGCTTGGTAGCTTTTGCCTTTTGACGGCCGCGCCCCATGGCGTGACCCCCTTTTGTACTCGGACCGGAGGTGGTCACCATTGGCGTTCGGTGAGGCCCCGGAATGTTTGGTCAATTTGTCGTACACCTAGATTACATGCTTTCGGCGGTCACTGCTCGCCGCCCGAGCGCCTCCGCATGCGGCCCGGCAGCCTTCTTCGATAGAGTCTCTTGATGGGCTCCCGGAAACGCGGCCCGGAGTCGGGCATCCAGCCCCGGCAAAGACGCACGGAAGAGGTGAATTCCCGGGTGACCGAAAAGCCTGTGAGCGACGAGAACGCCAGGCGCGGCGATGCCGGAATTTCTGACGTTCCCCCTGCGGACAGCCCCGGAGAGCGGCCGGTCCCGGCCCCGCCGGCCCGCATGCCCTCTTCCGTCCGCATCCCGCCCCGGCCTTCCGCGCCGCCGACGTCCGCCGTTCCGTTTGTCCCGCGCAGCACCGCCTCAAGCACCACTCCCTCAAGCACCACTCCCCTAAGCAGCACCGCGCCGGGCGCCACTGCCCCTGCACCCACCGCACCGTCCTCCCGGCGGGCCGCTGCCCGGTCCGAAGCCCGGGCGGGAACCGAAACCTTGGCGGGAGCCGAAACCCGGTCCACGACGCCGGCCGCAGACGGCGGACGCGCCGGCGTCGAGGCCCCGAAACGGAAGTCCGGGAACCGGAAGACCACCTCCGGCGCCTCCCAATTCGGCAAGCTGCTCTCCGCCCAGGTGGCGCAACTCAGGACCTCAGACCTGGGGCCCCGCGCCCGGCAGCTCGGCGGCAGGCTGGGCGCGAGCGCCCGACGCGCGGGCCGGACCCTCTGGGCCGCCGCCCAACGGCTGGGCCTGGCGAGGGTCGGCGCCGCCCTGGCCGCCGTCGTCGTGCTGGGGCTGGTGATCTGGTGGCTGACCTCGCTGGGTGCCGCCACCCAGCAACCCACGGCCGGCACCTCGCCCGCTCCGGCCGGGTCCTCGTCCGCGGCCCCCGCGGCCCGGGGCCCGCTGCCGCTGGAAGGCGTCAACCCGATGGACTTCCGGCTCGGCGACTGCTTCAAGGACTTCGACGCAAACGCCCCCACCTCCACTGTCGTGGCCTGTGACACCGGACATTCGGCCCAGTTGGTGGCAGTGGACAGTTACGCCGCCGCCGACGCCTACCCGGGCCGTGACCCGCTGAAGCAGAAGGCGCTGGACACCTGCAAGGCGGCCCAGCTCACCGACAAGTCCGGGAACTACCAGTTCAGCTACAAACTGGCCTATCCGAGCTCCTCCAGCTGGGGCACCGGCGACCGGCGGGTGGACTGCTACTTCGTGGCCGACGGCGGAAACGTCATCAAGGAATCCCTGATCCCGCGGCTCTAGGGCTCCGTCAGCGTATTCTTCACGCCCGGCGGCGGGTTTTTCATGGACACCAGCGGAACCAACGGTACCTTTGAGGTGTTGCTGAATCTCTCGGCTGCCCATTCAGGAGGAGACATGGTCGTGGCACCGGATTCTGTCGACGGTGGAAAGGGGAGCGTCAAACTCCTCGCTGACGGCTACATCCACCTGCAGTGGCTGCCCGGGATCAGCATTGAGGTCGCGGATGCCCGGGCGGCGATGGCGAAAGTGAACGAGGCCTGCCAGGGCGTCCCCTATCCGATGCTTGTCGACATGGCGGCGGTGGCTTCCGTCAGCCGTGAAGCCCGAAGCATCTGGTCCATCCCGTGCAGCGCCTCCCGCATCGCCCTGCTGGGACGGTCGCCCGTGGACCGGGTCCTGGCGAACTTCTTCCTGGGGGTTCATATACCGCCTTGCCCAACACGGTTTTTCACCTCGCGCAACGACGCCATGGAATGGCTCAGTGCCGACCGGTGAAAGGGATCGGCAACGACAAGACAGCATCGCAACTGTCGACGTTCCTGAGACTCTTCCCTACACGGCTCCGGCCGACGGGGCTGTAGACGGCCGCCTGCAACTGCTGGTCGACGGCATCGTCCGGCTTGCTGCCGGCGAGCTGAGTGCGCGGATCGAACCCTCGGACCAACGCGATGAGATTGATGCCGTCATTACCGGCGTCAATCTCCTCGCCGAAGAACTCGGCCATATCCATTCGGACCTGGAAGAACGGGTGGCTGCCCGCACCGCCATGTTGCGGCGCACCCAGGTCGAGCTGGAGCAGATGGCCAAAACCGATGCTTTGACGGGCCTGGCCAATCGGACCCTGCTCAGCGAGCGAATCCAGGACGCGATCGGCGCCAGCGCACAGGGCGGCAGCGCCGCGGCCGTTCTCGTGTTGGATCTGGATTCCTTCAAAGCCATCAACGACACCATGGGGCACAGCGCCGGCGATGCCGTGCTTGTGGAGGTCTCCAGCCGTTTGCGCTCCGTGGTCCGGACCTCGGACACCGTGGCGCGCCTCGGCGGGGATGAATTCGCCGTCGTCATTGCAGGGGCGACCGAAGAGGAAGTCGTCCACATTGCGCAGCGGGCGCGGGAAGCCCTGCAGGAGTGCATACACGTGGGATCCGAAACGGTCTGGACCACGGCGAGCATCGGGATCTGCCTTCGCAATCCCGGACATAGCTCGGAGGAACTCATGCGCGATGCCGACATCGCCATGTATCAAGCCAAGGCCCAGGGCCGGAACAGAATCGAGCGCTTCCACCCGGATATGCTCGACGCCGTCAGGGAGCGATCGCGGATAACAGCCGAGTTGCGCACGGCGGCTTCCGAGGGACAGCTGGCACTTCTCTACCAGCCGGTCATTGAACTCGCCTCCGGGCGAGTCGCCGGCGTGGAGGCCCTCGTCCGGTGGCACCACCCGGTCCACGGAACCATCATGCCGGACAACTTCATCGGCATCGCGGAAGAAACCGGCCTCATCGTCGAGCTGGGTCGATGGATCCTGCACGAAGGAATCTCTCAGCTGAGCCGGTGGAAAAGGGAGGCACCGGATCTCACCGATTTCCGGCTGCACATCAATCTCTCGGCCGCCGAGCTCCTCAGAGGCGACCTGCTGCAGGACATCCGGGACACGTTGGAAAAGAACGACGTGCAACCGGGCCGGCTGGTGCTTGAGATCACCGAAACCGTCCTGATGTCCCCCGGAGCGGGAGAGGAACAGGTGCTGAGAGCCCTCCGCGCCATGGGTGTGGGACTGCAGATTGACGACTTCGGCACCGGGTACTCGTCCATCAGCTACCTCCGGACGCTTCCCGCAGACACAGTCAAGGTGGACCACTCCCTCATCAAGGACCTTGAGTCCGACCCCCGGCAGCAGAAATTCGTTTCTGCCATCCTCCAGCTGATCTCAGCGGCCGAGCTCGAGGCGATTGTGGAGGGCATCGAAACGGCCGGGCAGGCCGCAGAACTCCGGGCTATGGGTTGTCTCTACGGGCAGGGCTACTACTTCGGACGTCCGGAGCCCGCTGTAGACGCACTTAATCGGCTCCGCGCTGCCGGACAGCAAAGGTAAAGTGACGGCATGGCAAAGCTCTGGGACCGCATGCGGCTTATCCCGACAGTGGTTCGTCTCGCATCCCGGGCACCGAGGGATCCGCATGCCGCCTGGGACAAGTACTGGAAGGGCATCGACACGACGGGCAGGGCCGGAGACGTTCTCTGGGACGCCGATTCCGCTACGGAGCGCGGGCAGTACGCCGATCTGATCCGCGCCCACTTTGATCCGGCTCTTCCGGTCGTTGACGTGGGTTGCGGCAATGGGACGTACACCCGGTGGCTGGCCGGGCTTTTTCCACGGGTGATCGGAATCGATGTGTCCGCCGGCGCAATCGACAGAGCGGCTGCGGAAGCAGAAGATGTCCCCAATGCGGAGTTTATGGTCCTGGATGCTGCGGATACAGGCACGGGAGGACTTAGCTTGGAGCGGCTGGGCCCCGTCAACGTCTTCGTCCGCGGAGTCTTTCACGTCCTGAAACCCGACAAGCAAGCCGCCATGGTGGAAAACCTGCGGACGGCAGTCGGGGACAAGGGCCGGATCTTTTTGGCGGAAACCAATTTCCCCGGCAACAGCCTCGACTATTTGGCGGAGCTCGGGGCCACCCGAGAGAACGTACCGCGCCAGCTGCGCCGGGCGCTGGAAAACCTGCCACGGCCGGGCCGCTTCGGTGCCCGCGAACGCCACGCCTTGTTCCCGGACGCGGACTGGCAGCTCATCGAGGACGGCCCGATCAGCATCGAGGTGGTCCCCATGAGGTCCGAGAATGCCCGCCAAAGCGTTCCGGGATATTTCGCCCTTATGGCGGGAACCGGCAAAGCCCCGGGCCAGCAGAGCTGACATTCAACGAAAAGGCCGCCCGCCGGTGGAATCCGGCGGGCGGCCCTTGCCGTTCGCGGCGTGACTCCTTGCGTTACTCCTTGCGGCGGACCGAGAGCCCGCTGCCGGTGGACGCTCCGCCGTCGGGCCGCGCGGACACGTCCGCGCCGCCCATGGTGAGCTCCATCAGATCCGGGGCGGTGTCCACCAGGACCGTGTCGCCGTCGGCGATCTCGCCGGCCAGGATGGACTTGGCCAGCCGGTCTCCGATCTCCCGCTGCACCAAGCGGCGCAGCGGCCGGGCGCCGTAGGCAGGGTCGAAGCCGGTGACGGCCAGCCAGGCCCGCGCGCCTTCCGATACTTCGAGAGTCAGGCGGCGGCCCTTGAGCCGTTCGCCCAGCTCCTTGACCTGCAGCTCGACGATCTCGGCGAGTTCCTCGACGCTCAGCGGGTCGAAAAGCACCACCTCGTCGAGCCGGTTCAGGAATTCGGGCTTGAAGGAGGCGTGCACCGTGGCCATGACCGCATCCCGCTTGGCAGCGGCGTCGAGGTTCGGGTCCACGAGGAACTGGCTGCCCAGGTTGGAGGTCAGGACCAGGATCACGTTGCGGAAGTCCACGGTGCGGCCCTGGCCGTCGGTGAGGCGGCCGTCGTCGAGCACCTGCAGGAGGATGTCGAAGACCTCCGGGTGGGCCTTCTCCACCTCGTCGAGCAACAGGACGGAGTACGGACGACGGCGGACAGCCTCGGTCAGCTGGCCGCCCTCCTCGTAGCCCACGTAGCCCGGAGGCGCCCCGACCAGCCGCGCCACGGAGTGCTTCTCCGAGTACTCGGACATGTCGATCCGCACCATGGCCCGCTCGTCGTCGAAGAGGAAGTCCGCGAGCGCCTTGGCCAGCTCGGTCTTGCCGACGCCGGTCGGGCCCAGGAAGAGGAAGGATCCGGTGGGCCGGTTGGGGTCGCTGATACCGGCGCGGGCCCGGCGCACGGCGTCGGAGACGGCGGTGACCGCCTTGGTCTGGCCGATCAGCCGTTCGCCCAGGACGCGCTCCATCTCCAGCAGCTTCTGGCTCTCGCCCTGCAGCATGCGCCCGGCCGGGATGCCGGTCCACGCGGAGATCACCTCGGCGATGTCATCCGCGGTCACCTCGTCGGCCACCATCTGCCCGGACTTGTCGGTCACGGCCGCTTCGGCCTCGGCCGCGGCCTTGAGTTCACGTTCCAGGGCCGGGATCTCGCCGTAGAGGATCCGGGACGCCGTCTCGAAGTCGCCCTCGCGCTCAGCTTTTTCCTCCGCGGACCGCAGCTCATCCAGCTTGGCGCGCAGGTCGCCGGCACGGTTCAGGCCCGCCTTCTCGGTCTCCCAGCGGGCGTTCAGGGCCGCGAGCTCCTCCTTCTTGTCCGCCATGTCGGCGCGCAGAGCGGCAAGGCGTTCCACCGAGGCCGGGTCGGTCTCGCCGGCCAGGGCCAGTTCCTCCATGGTCAGCCGGTCCACCTGGCGGCGCAGCTGGTCGATCTCCTCCGGGGCGGAGTCGATCTCCATCCGCAGCCGGGACGCGGCCTCATCGACGAGGTCGATCGCCTTGTCCGGCAGCTGCCGGCCGGAGATGTACCGGTTGGACAGGGTCGCCGCGGCCACGAGGGCGGAGTCGGAGATGGAAACCTTGTGGTGCGCCTCGTAGCGTTCCTTCAGTCCGCGCAGGATGCCGATCGTGTCATCCACGCTCGGTTCGCCGACGAAGACCTGCTGGAAGCGGCGTTCCAGCGCCGGGTCCTTTTCGATGTTCTCGCGGTATTCGTCGAGCGTGGTGGCGCCGATCAGCCGGAGTTCACCGCGGGCGAGCATGGGCTTGAGCATGTTGCCGGCGTCCATCGAGCTGTCCCCGGAGGCGCCCGCGCCGACCACGGTGTGGAGCTCGTCGATGAAGGTGACGATCTGGCCCTCGGAGCTCTTGATCTCCTCCAGCACCGCCTTGAGCCGCTCCTCGAATTCGCCGCGGTACTTGGCGCCCGCCACCATCGAGGCCAGGTCCAGGGCAACCAGGGTCTTGCCGCGCAGGCTCTCGGGCACGTCGCCGGCCACGATCCGCTGGGCCAGGCCTTCGACGACGGCGGTCTTGCCGACGCCGGGTTCGCCGATGATCACCGGGTTGTTCTTGGTGCGGCGGCTGAGGACCTGGATGATGCGGCGGATCTCGGCGTCGCGCCCGATCACCGGGTCCAGCTTGCCGGAGCGCGCGATCGCGGTCAGGTCGGTGCCGAACTTCTCCAGCGCTTGGAAGGTGTTTTCGGGGTCGGCGTTGTCCACCTTGCGGTCGCCGCGGACCCCGGGCAGCGCTGCGAGCAGCGCCTCGTGGGAGGCGCCGGCATCGCGGAGCAGCCGCCCGACGTCGTCGCTGCCGGAGGCGAGGCCCAGCAGCAGGTGCTCGGTGGAGACGAAGGTGTCGCCGAGCCGTTCCGCCTCGTTCTGCGCGTTCTTGATGGCCTGCATCGCGGCGCGGGAAAGCTGGGCCTGCTGCACGGAGCCGCCCGAGGTGGAGGGGAGGGCCTTGATGGCGGAGCTGGCCTGGACGCTGACGGCATCCGGATCGGTTCCGGTGGCGCGGAGGAGCGCGACGGCGACCCCCTCGCGCTGGTCCATGAGCGCCTTAAGCAGATGGGCCGGTTCCAGCTGCGGGTTTCCGGCCGTCGAGGCGTTCATGGCTGCTGCCGAAAGAGCCTCCTGGCTCTTGGTAGTGAATTTCGCGTCCAAAGAGAGCTCCTTCCGGGATAAAACTGTCGTCAAAGTTGAGTCTAGCCCGCTCAACTTTGGAATTGGCTCCTTTAGCTCCATGTTTGCCCACGGCGAAACTGCTGTCTAGGGCCGGAGTCCTCCGGCGCGGCCGGGCGTCCTTACGGACATGCCCATCCTTCGCGCGGGGCGCTGGGCATGCCCGGCCTCAGCCCTTCGAGCGTCCGGACATGCCCATCCTTCGCGCGGGGCGCTGGGCATGCTCAGCCGCCACCCTTCGAGCTTCCGGACATGCCCATCCTTGGCTCGGGGCGCTGGGCATGCCCGGCCTCAGCCCTTGGAGCGTCCGGACATGCCCATTCCTCGCGCCTACGAATGGACATAGTCCGGATATGTCTACTGGCCGAGTCCAAGGATGGGCATGTCCGTTGGGCTGGCTGCGGAAACCGAGCGAACCCAGGCCAGAGCATGTCCGTCGGACCGGATGCCACACCCGGACATCCCACCCCACATCACTTAACGTTGCTTAACGATGCGCGGGCTAATTACTGTAACTGAGGTCACAGGGACCGAAACCGACGCGAAGGAGGGTCAGAATGCAGGAACAGGCCACCACCGTTGCCGCCGATGGCCCCGTTGCGCCGGTATCAGCAGCCGCAGTGGCCCGCGCGGCCGGCGTCTCCTCCGCCGCGGTGTCCTACGTCCTCAACGGCAAGGGCGGTGTCTCGCCGGAGACCCGGCGCCACATCATCCACGTGGCGAACGAGCTGGGCTTCAGGCCCCGTAAGTCCTCCCAGTCCACCGATCTGCAGCGCACCCGCGTGATCGGCCTGATCTTGCCCAACATCATCAACCCGATGTTCCCGCGCTGGGCGCAGGGCGTCATTTCCGCGGCAGCCGATTCCGGCTACGAGGTCTTTGTCGCCACCACCCAGGACGATCCGGAGGTCCTCGCCCAGGTCACGTCCACGCTCGCGAACCGCAACGTGGACGGCGTCATCCTCGCCGCCTCGCTCCGGGACGATGCGCGCGCCCTCCGCACCCTGAGGTCCGCCCGGATCCCCTACGTCTGCCTGTCCCGCCGGGCGGACTTCCTCGATTCAGACTTTGTCGGGATCGACGACGACGCCGCCGCGACGCTGCTGATGCAGCACATGCTCGCCCACGGCTACACCGAGATCGCCACCGTGATCGGCCCCCGTTTTTCCACCGCTTCACTGGCCCGGGAACAGGCCTTCGTGCGGACGGCGGCCGCCGCCGGCGTCGTCATCAGCGGGGACCGCAAGATCAGCACCCGGGTGAACAACGAAGGCGGCCGGCTGGCCGCGGAACGTCTCTTCGCCTCCGGAAACCCGCCGCAGGCAGTGGTCTGCGGCAGCGACGAGCTCGCCATCGGCGTGATGGAGTACGCCCTGGCGCGGGGCCTGCGGATCCCGGAGGACGTGGCCGTGGCCGGCTGCGACGGGCTGCCGCACAGCCGCTCCGGACTGATCAACCTGACCAGCATTGTCCAGCCGCAGCAGGAGATGGCCCATGAGGCCTTCGCCATGCTGCTCAAACGCATCGAAGCCCCGTCCCGGAACTACACCTCGCTGGTGTGCCGGCACCGCCTCCATATCGGCCGCACCTGCGGCTGTACCCCCGCCCTCACCTAGTCACCACACCAACCGCAACTCCCCAAACGCACCACCTCGCAGCGTCGGCTGCCGATTGAACGCTGCCCGCTGTCCGCCCTGACCATCAATCCTGACCTCAATTCAAGGACGAAGACCCATGTCAGTTGTATCCGCACCAACGAAGATGCGCACACCGCAGGAAATTAACGGCGTGATCCTGCGCCGAGTCATGCCGCTGCTGATCGGCGCCTACATCATGGCGTTCCTGGACCGCACCAACATCGGTATGGCCAAGGACCGCCTGGAGATTGACCTCGGCATCTCCGCCACCGCCTACGGCATCGGCGCCGGCCTGTTCTTCCTGACCTACGCCCTCTCCGAAATCCCCTCGAACCTGATCATGCACAAGGTGGGCGCACGCTTCTGGATCATGCGGATCATGATCACCTGGGGCATCATCTCGGCCGGCATGGCCTTCGTGCAGGGAGAGTGGTCCTTCTACATCATGCGGATGCTGCTCGGCGTCGCCGAGGCCGGGCTCTTCCCAGGCGTTATGTACTTCCTGACCCAGTGGTTCGTGGTCAAGGACCGCGCCAAGGCCAACGGCATGTTCTTGCTGGGCGTCTCGATCGCCAACATCGTCGGAGCCCCGCTCGGCGGGCTGCTGCTGACCCTGGACGGCCTCGGCGGCCTGCACGGCTGGCAGTGGATGTTCCTCGTCGAGGGCCTGCCGGCCTGCGTCCTGGCCTACGTCGTCTGGAAGAAGCTCCCGGACCGGCCCAGCAAAGCCACGTTCCTCAGCCCCGAGGAGGCCGCCGACCTCGAGGCCCGGATCGCCGCCGAAGAGAAGGCCGGCGCGGAAGCCTCCGGCAACCACCGCCTCCGCGACGTCCTGAAAGACAAGCAGATCCTCCTGGTCGTGGGCGTCTATTTCACCCACCAGATTGCCGTCTACGCCCTGTCCTACTTCCTGCCCTCCATCATCGGCACCTACGGCAAGCTCAACCCGCTGCAGATCGGCCTGCTGACCGCCATCCCGTGGATCTTCTCCGCGGCCGGCGCGCTGCTGGTTCCCCGCTTCGCCACCGACGGCAAACGCTCCCGCCTCCTGGTCACCGGCACCATGATCGGCATCATCGCCGGCTTCGCGCTCGGCGCCGTCGGCGGCCCGCTGCTCGGCATGATCGGCTTCTGCCTGGCAGCCTTCAACTTCTTCGCCCTGCAGCCGATCCTCTTCACCTACCCGGCCACCCGCCTCAGCGGCGCCGCCCTCGCCGGCGGCATCGCGTTCGTCAACACCATCGGCCTGCTCGGCGGCTTCCTCGGCCCCTACGTCATGGGCTTCATGCAGGATGCCACCGGCTCCAAGCTCTCCGGCCTGTGGTTCATCGTGGGCATGTGCATCATCGGTGCACTGCTGTCCCTGATGCTCAAGCGCGGCACCGAGAAGCCCGACGTCGTCCCCGCTGCCCACTAAGCGCCCGACGCCGGCCGCCACCGAACGCTCCACCGCCAACGCTCTGCCGGCGCCCCTGCGCGCCGGCGGAGCGGCTCACCGAACCACCACCGCAAGGAATACCCATGGATTTCACCGCAAAACGCGTTCTGGTCACCGCCGGCGCCAACGGCATCGGCCTGGCCATCGCGAGCAAGTTCCAGCAACTCGGCGCCGCCGTCTTCGTCACCGACATTGACCCCGACGCCGTCGAGAAGGCCCGCGTCAACGGCCTCGCCGCTGCGGTCAGCGATGTCTCCGACGAAGCCCAGGTGCGCGCCCTCATGACCACCGTGGCCGACGAACTAGGAGGGCTGGACGTGCTGGTCAACAACGCCGGCATCGCCGGCCCCACCGGCCCGCTCGAAACCCTCGACGCCGCCGCCTGGAAGGCCACCTTCGACGTCAACATCCACGGCCAGTTCTACTGCATCAAGCACGCGCTGCCCCTGCTCCGGCAGGGCACCGGCGCCTCGATCGTGAACCTCTCCTCCGCGGCGGGACGGCTCGGCATGGCCGGGCGCAGCGCCTACTCCGCGTCCAAGTGGGCCGTCGTCGGGCTGACCAAGACGCTCGCAATCGAACTGGGACCGGACCGGATCCGGGTCAACGCGATCTGCCCCGGCGCCGTCAACGGGCCCCGGATCGACGCCGTCATCGCGGCCAAGGCGCAGATGCTGGACCTCCCGGCGGACCAGGTTTCCGAGCTCTATCACAACCAGTCCTCCCTCGGCCGGCTGATCGAGGCGGAGGACATCGCGAACATGGCCGCCTTCGCCGCGAGCGACCTGGCCCGCAACGTCAACGGCCAGGCCCTCGCCGTCGACGGCAACACCGAAAAGCTTTACTGAGCCCCGAAGGAGCGACCCCCATGGCTGCTGCACGCAAAGTCATCATCACCAGCGCCGTCACCGGCGCCATCCACACCCCGTCCATGTCCCCGCACCTGCCGGTGTCGCCGGATGAAATCGCCGACGCCGCGATCGGTGCCGCCGAGGCCGGCGCCGCGATCGTGCACATGCACGCCCGCGACCCGAAGGACGGCCGGCCCTCGCAGGACCCGGAGCACTTCGCCCCGATCCTGGACAAGCTCAAGCGCAATACCGACGCCGTCATCAACATCACGACCGGCGGCTCCCCCCACATGACCGTGGAGGAGCGCATGCAGCCTGCCGCGCTGTTCAAGCCCGAACTGGCCTCGCTGAACATGGGGTCGATGAACTTCGGCCTCTACCCGATGCTGGACCGTTTCACGGACTTCGGCCACGAGTGGGAGCGCGAAGGACTCGATAAGAGCCGCGACCTGGTCTTCAAGAACACCTTCCAGGACATTGAAACCATCCTCGGCATCGGCAACGAGAACGGCACCCGGTTCGAATTCGAGTGCTACGACATCTCCCACCTGAACAACCTGGCCCACTTCCACGCCCGCGGCCTGGCCCGCGGCCCCCTGTTCGTCCAGTCCGTTTTCGGCCTGCTCGGCGGGATCGGCGCCCACCCGGAAGACCTCATGCACATGCGCCGCACCGCTGACCGGCTGCTGGGCGATGATTACCAGTGGTCCATCCTGGGCGCCGGCAAGAACCAGATGCCGCTCGCAACGATCGGTGCGGCCATGGGTTCGCATGTCCGCGTCGGACTGGAGGACTCGCTCTGGATCGGCCCCGGCCAGCTCGCCACGTCCAACGCCCAGCAGGTCACCCGGATCCGCACCATCCTGGAGGCGCTCAACTTCGAGATCGCCACCCCGGACGAGGCCCGCGAAATGCTGCAGCTCAAGGGCCGCGACAAAGTGGGATTCTAGGCCGGTGAGCATCCTCGTTGCCCCGGACAGTTTCAAGGGGACCTTCCCGGCAGCGGACGTCTGCGCCCACATCGCTGCCGGGATCCGCGCGGCCGGGGCGGCCGCCGTCCAACTGCCGGTGGCCGACGGCGGCGAGGGGACCTTCGACGTGCTGGTCCGGGGCCTCGACGCCCGGCCGGTCCGGGTCCGCACGGTGGGACCTTGGGGCGACGACGTCGAGGCGGTCATCGCGCTGGCGCCGGACGGCACCGCCGTCGTCGAGCTCGCGTTCGCCAGCGGCCTGAACCTGCCCAGCACCGGCGACCGGGACCCCTTCCGCGCCAGCACGTACGGCACCGGGGTGATGATGGCGGAGGCCGTCCGGCTCGGTGGCCGGCGGGTGCTGGTGGCGGCCGGCGGCTCCGCGACCACCGACGGCGGGGCCGGGGCCATCGCCGCCATCGAGGAGCGCGGCGGCCTGGACGGCGCCGAGGTGGTGGTGCTCAGCGACGTGACCACCCGCTTCGCCGACGCCGCCCGGGTCTTCGGCCCGCAGAAGGGCGCGGACCCGGCCACGGTGGAGGTACTCACGTGGCGGCTCGACGAGCTGGCGGACGGGTTTGCCCGCGAACTGGGCCGTGACCCCCGGCCGTTGGAGCGAACCGGGGCCGCCGGCGGCTTCTCCGGCGGCATGTGGGCGAAGTACGGGGCCAGCCTGGTCTCAGGCGCCGACCATGTGCTGGACCTGCTCGGCTTCGAGGCCCACGCCGCCGCCAGCACCGCGGTGGTGGTCGGGGAGGGCCGGCTGGACTCCCAGACCGGCCAAGGCAAGATCATCGCCGCCATCCTGGCCCGCAGCGGCACGACGCCCGTGTACGCCGTCGTCGGCTCCGTCCACGAGGACCTGGGCGACTATGCCGACAACTTTGCCGGCGTAATCGTGGCCAGCGATGCGGAAGCCCTGGTGGCCGCGGGGTCGCAAGTGGCACGCATCGCCGGACACGCCCTGCCCTGACCCCGGGCTGCTCCCCCGGAGGACGGACATGCCCATCCCCGGCCTCGAACGGTGGGCATAATCCCACTATGTCCATTCTTCGTGCCAAGGGTTGGGCATGTCCCCGGGGCGGCCGCGGGGAGAGGGGGCATGCGCGGCGGCAGGCGTCGAGGGTTGGACATGTCCCGCAAAAAAGAAGCGATCCGGCGGTCGGCTCCCCCAAGGAACCGACCACCGGATCGAATTATGGCTACACGCAAAGCTTGTCACACGTTTGACAACTTTGTCACATGACGCGCGGGCGGTACTGGCCGGACCTCTGTAATCTGGGAGTCATGGATGAGACTCCGGCACCCGGGCACAGCACCCGCAGCGTTTTCCTGGACAAGGCGCACCCCGCCGCGTGGCGCGCGCTCAACGGCCTGGGCCTGAAGGCCAAGGAAGCCGCGGAGGAGGCAGGGCTGGACCAGACGCTGATCGAGTTGCTGAACGTCCGCATCTCGCAGATCAACGGCTGTGCCTTCTGCCTGGACCTTCACGTGGGGGACGCGGTCAAGAACGGTGAATCAGCCCAGCGCCTGGCGGTGCTCCCGGCCTGGCGCGACACCACCCTTTTCAGCGAAAAGGAACGTGCGGCCCTGACTCTGGCCGAGGCGATCACCAACATCTCCGACGCCGAGGCCCGCGAGCGCGACGGAGGCCGGGCGCGCAGGCACCTCACCGACGTCGAGTTCTCCGCCATCAGCTGGCTGGCGATCACGATGAACGCCTTCAACCGCGTCTCGATCGTCAGCCAGCACCCGGTGCGGAACAAGGCCCAGGGCAGCAAGGACCAGGAAACCCAACCCAAGTAACCGGCGGCTACGGGATCAGCCGGTCCGCCCGGAGCCGGTCAAAGAGCACTGTGAACGAGTCCAGGGTCCGGCGGTATCCGGTGAAGCCCGCGAGGCGGCTCTTGCTCATGTCGGCCAGCACCTCGATGTTGCGTCCCAGGTCGCCGTCGGTGTGCCACCACGAGGAGACCCGCGCGAGGTCCGGTTCGGCGAGTCCATGCCGGGCGGCCAAATCTGCCCACACCGTTTCCATGCCCCGCATCTGCTCTTCCAGCGGCCTGGGTTCGTTCTCGAAGCCAACGGCTTCGACGCCGAAATATGCGGCAAGGCGCGGCCACATCCAGCGCCAGCGGAAGACGTCGCCGTCGACGATGTTGTACGCCTGATTGCCTGCCGACTCCGCGGTGGCTGCCCAGAGCATGTGCTCTGCCAGCAGTCCACCGTCGGTCATATCGGTGAGGCTGTTCCACTGCGTCTCCGAGCCGGGGAAGATGAACGGCCGGTTCAGCTCCTTGCAGAGTGACGCCTGTACCGCGAGGGTCGTCCCCATGTTCATGGCGTTGCCCACCGCGTGGCCGATGACCGTGTGCGCACGGTGAACCGACCAGCTGAACCCCTGGCGTTCGGCCGCGGCCCACAGTTCGTCCTCCTGGGCGTAGTAGAAGTTGGGCACCGGCAGCCGCGGTTCCTCCTCATGGAAGGGCGTGTCCGGCATTTCCCCCGCGGCGTAGGCCTCAAAGGGGCCCAGATAGTGCTTCAGCCCGGTCATCAGGGCGACGTGTTCCACCGGGCTGTCGCGCAGGGCGTTAAGCAGGTTCCGCAGCAGCGCGGCGTTGACTTCGATGTTTTCCCGTTCGGTGTCCTGCCGCGACCAGGCGGTGAAGAACACGTGGGTCGGGCTTTCGCCCGCCAGCGCGGCCGTAAGGCTCTCCGGTGAGCTGAGGTCCGCACTAACGGGCCGCACCCCGGGACGGGCAACGACGCCGCGGGACAGGGCCAAGACGTCC
This sequence comes from Arthrobacter sp. 05N425, assembly GCF_056397125.1. Lineage (NCBI taxonomy): Bacteria > Bacillati > Actinomycetota > Actinomycetes > Micrococcales > Micrococcaceae > Arthrobacter > Arthrobacter sp. 05N425. Next base: position 109,236 of record NZ_JBFTMU010000002.1, on the reverse strand, counting down.
CAGCCTGCTTCCCCAAGGAGGGTGACGAGGGCGGACCCGGCGATGCCGCTGGCTCCGACCACCAGTGCGGTGCGTCCATGGGCTGGGGCTGGGTTGTTCTGCACGAGATTCCTCCTGGTTGCGGGGCGGGCCTCTCTCCAGCCTAGGCCGTGGGGCCGGCCCGGCTGATACCGGGGCGTGGCCCAGAGGCGCCGGGCCCGGGGCGTGGCCTAGACCCGGCCGGCACTCCAGTGCCCCTACGCCGGGTAAATCGACACCGCCGCCGCCTTGACCACGAAGTAGACGCCCACTCCGGGCGCCAGGCCAAGGTCCGCCGACGCGGCGGGCGTGACGTCCGCGGACAGTTCCCCGGCCCGGACCCGGATCTGGTCGCCGTGCGGTTCCAGGTCGGTGACCGTGACCGGGAAGGAGTTGCGCGGGCTGCCGTGTGCTTCGCTGAGGAAGACTGAGACGGCCGACGGCGGGAAGGCCGCCACGCCGCTTTGGCCGGGAACCGCCGGATCCTCATGCCGGCCGGCGAATTCCTGGCCCGCGGCCGTCCGGAGCCCGGCCGCGGTGACGGTGCCGGCCACGAGGTTCAGCCCGGCCAGCCCGGCGGCGAAGCGGCTGCGGGGCCGCTGGAGCACGTCCCGGGTGGGGCCGTCCTCGGTGATCCGGCCCTGTTCCAGCACGATCACGCGGTCGGCGAGCATGTAGGCGTCCAGGACATCGTGCGTGACGATGATGGCCCGGCGCCCGGCCAGGACCCGCTTCAGCAGCCGCCGCAGCAGCGGGGCCGCATGGACGTCTAGGGCGGCCATCGGCTCGTCCAGCAGGAGCAGCCCGGGATCGGCGGCCAGCGCCCGGGCCACCGCGACCCGCTGGGCCTGACCGCCGGAAAGTTCCCCGGGCCGCCGTCCGGCGAGGTCCGCCGCATCGACCTCCGCCAGCCAGCGCCGGGCCGTCCGCCTTGCGTGGGCCCTCGGGGCCCCGGCACTCCGGGGGCCGAAGGCAACGTTTTCGAGGACCGTCAGATGCGGAAACAGCAGCGGCTCCTGGGCCAGCAGGGCGATGCCGCGGCGGTGCGGCGCGGTCCAGGTGTTCTGCCCGGGTCCCAGCTCGAAGAGGATCCGGCCGTCCACCTGCGCCCGCCCGGCATCGGGGCGGAGCAGGCCCGCGACCACGGAGAGCAGGGTGGACTTCCCGGCCCCGTTCGGCCCGAGCACGGCCACCGTCTCCGCGTCCGCCAGGCTCAGCGAGACGTCGAATCCGCGGGCGGCGACGGCGGCGTCGAGCGTGAACGTCATCCCCGCACCTGCCCGGCGGCCGCGGGGCTGCCCGCCCGGCGGCCGGCCGCGGCCGGTCCGCGGTAGCTGAGCCCGACGACGATGACCGCCACCGCGACGAGCAGCAGCGACAGCGCGACGGCGGCGTCGGCGTCGGTCTCGCGCTGCAGGTAGATTTCCAGCGGCAGGGTTCGGGTGACGCCCTGGAGGCTGCCGGCGAAGGTGAGGGTAGCGCCGAATTCGCCGAGGCTGCGGGCGAAGGAGAGCACGGCCCCTGAGGCGAGGCCCGGCAGGACCAGCGGTACGGTGACACGGCGCAGCACCGTGGTGGGACGGGCGCCGAGGGTTGCCGCCACCGCCTCGTAACGGCTGCCCGCGGAGCGCAGCGCACCTTCGAGGCTCACCACGAGGAAGGGCAGCGCGACGAAGGCCTGGGCGAGCACCACCGCCGTCGTCGAGAACGCGATCTGGATGCCGGCCACCTCGAGGCTCCGGCCCAGCAGGCCCTGCCGGCCGAAGGTGTAGAGCAGCGCGATGCCGCCCACCACCGGCGGCAGCACCAGCGGCAGCAGCACGAACGAGCGCAGCAGCCGCTGGCCCGGGAAGGCGCCCCGGGCCAGCACTAGGGCCAGCGGGACGCCGAGCAGCACGCAGAGCACCGTACTCGCCGCCGCCGTGCGCAGGCTGAGCCCCAGGGCCGTGAGCGAGGCTTCCGAGGTGAGCAGCGGGACGAACTGCGGCCAGTTGACCCTGGCGACCATGGCGGCGAGGGGCAGCAGGACGAACAGCGCCCCGGCCGCGGCGATGGCCAGCACCCAGCGCGGAATGCCGCTGTAGCCGTGGCGCGTCACGGGCTGCCGAAGCCCGCGTCGGCGAGGACCTTCCGGCCCCCGGCTCCGGTGACCAGCGAAACGAAGGCGTCCGAGAGCTCCTGGTTTCTGCTGGTCTTCAGCGCGGCGATCGGATAATGGTTGACGGCGGCGGCCGCCTCGGGGAACGGGATCCCCCTGACCTTGCTCCCGGCCGCCCGGACGTCGGTGACATAGACGAGTCCGGCGTCGGCTTCTCCCGAGGTGACCTTGCCCAGCACGTCGGTGACGGAGGATTCCTCACTGACGGGCTTCAGGGCCACGCCGCTCCTCCCCTCGACCGACTTCGCCGCCGCTCCGCACGGGACCTGGGCCGCGCACACCACCACTTTGACCCCGGGTTTCGCCAGATCCGCGAAGGAGCCGATGCCCGCGGGGTTGGCCGGAGGCACGGCGATGGCCAGGACGTTGCTGGCGAAGTTCCGGGGCGCGCCTGCCACCAAGCCTGCGTCGGCGACCTTGGCCATGTTCTTCAGGTCCGCGGAGGCGAACACGTCCGCGGGTGCGCCTTGGCTGAGCTGCGTGGCGAGGTCGGCGGACCCGGCGAAGCTGAGAACCACCTTGGTTCCGGGGTGGCCGGCCTCAAACTCCCGGGCCAGGGCAGTGAAGGGCGCCTTGAGCGAGGCCGCCGCGAACACTGTCAGGTTCTTCTCCGCCCCTCCCCCGCCGGCCGGTGCGGCGCAGGCGGCGGTCCCCGCTGCGAGGGCTCCCGCCAGCAGGAGGGCGGCGGCCTTCCGGAGCCTGCTCATACGAGGGCCCTTCCATGCGGGCTTTCGATGATCACCGTGGTGGCTTTCACGACGGCGGTGGCCACGGAGCCCAGTTCCAGGCCGAGTTCGCGGACCGCCTCGCTGCTCATCAGCGACACCACCCGGAAGGGCCCGCACTGCAGCTCCACCTGGGCCATGACGGTGTCGGCCGTGATGGCCGTGACCAGTCCGACGAAGCGGTTCCGGGCCGAACTCCCGGCACGGGCAGGGTCCTCGGGCAGTTTCGCCTGCTCCCGGGCCAGGGTGGCGAGCTCGAGCCCGTCCACGGCGAGCCGGCCCGATTCATCCCTGAGCGGCGTGAGGCTCCCGTTTTCGGTCCAGCGGCGGACGGTGTCGTCGCTGACGCCGAGGAACCGGGCGGCTTCCGAGACGCGAAAAGTAGGCATAGAGACACTGTAACCCGCATTTGCGGAGAATCCGGCCGTTTTCCTTTTCATCTCCGGGTCACCGCCCAATTCGGCCGCCTCGTAGACTTCCTGCATGGCCGTATACCTCGATCCCCCGCTCTGGCCCGCCCACGGAACGCACTTTTCGCACCTCATCTCGGACAGCTCGCTGGATGAGCTCCACACCTTCGCGCGGGCCGCGGGCATCCCGGAGCGGGCGTTCGACGGCGACCACTACGACGTGGCCGAGGCCCGCTACGACGCCCTGGTGGCGGCCGGCGCCGTCCCCGTCGAGGGCCGGATCCTGGTCCGCAAACTGATCGAAAGCGGCCTGCGGATTCCTGCGCGGCGACGCAACGGATCGCTGAAACTGCCGCTGCTGACCCGCTGGAACGAGGCCCTCCCCGGCCACGACGCGCTCTTCCTCGACCTGCTGGACCGCTGGGGCGAGGAGCACCGTAAGTACCACGGCCGCACCCACCTGCTCGCCGTGCTGGAGGCCCTGGACCGGCTGACCGCGCCGGCACGGCCACCGCGGACCGTGCTGCTCGCGGCCTGGTTCCACGACGCCGTCTACCTCGGCATCGCCGGCGAAGACGAGGAGGAGTCTGCCCGGCTCGCCGAGGAGCGGCTGGAGCGCGCGGGGCTTCCCGCCGACGAGGTCGACGAGGTCGCGCGGCTGGTCAGGATGACGGCGGACCATCGGCCGGATCCCGACGACGAACCCGCCGCCCTGCTCAGCGATGCCGACCTCTCCGTCCTGGCCGGCGATCCCGGCGCGTACGCCCGCTATCTTGCGGCCGTCCGCGAAGACTTCGCCCACATAGGAGACACCGATTTCGCCGCCGGACGCGCCGCCGTCGTCCGCCAGCTCCTTGAACTGGACCCCCTCTTCCACACCGCGCGCGGCCGCGAACTGTGGCAGGACACGGCCCGCCGGAACCTGCAGGGCGAACTTGCCTGACTCGGTCCCGCCACCACATCGCGGGGTCACTTAGCGCCTATTAATCCCCTCGGGATGGCGCTAAGTGACCCCGCGATGCTTGGTTGTTTCAGGCCGCCTTGCGGAGGTGGTCGGCGAGACGGTCGAAGGACTCCCGCCAGCCGGTGCCGTTGCTGTCCCGGTTCTCCGCCGTGTCAAAGGGTCCTTGCGTGAACGTCATCCGGGTACCGCCGTCGATCTCCTCCAGCCGGAAAGTCACCTCGGTCTCAAAGCCGCGGGTGCCGTCGGCCTTGTCCCAGGCATGGGTGAACACGAACAGGTTCGGCGGTTCGATGTCCGTGTGTACGCCGCTCCACCAGTACTGCTGGCCAGTGGCGTCCTGGACCATGCAGGCGCGGTAGAGGCCGCCAATTTCCAGGTCGGCATCGATGCTCTCCCGCGGGGTATGGAAACCGCGCGGCCCCCACCACGCGGGCGCCTGCTCCGGGTCGGTCAGGGCGGACCATACCGCCGAAATCGGGACCTGGAACTCGCGGGTGATGACCAGCATCAGTTCATCGTTACTGGTCTCTGCCTCCGGGATTGTTGGCTCTGGCATTGCTCTTCCCTCGGCTTCCTGTGGTTGTCCGGCCCGGGCGCGCCCTAGCGGTAGCTGACGGCAAACGGCCGGTCTGTGGGCACGATCTGCTTGCCCAGCGGCATCAGGGATACCGGAATGAGCTTGAGGTTGGCGATGGCCAGCGGGATGCCGACAATCGTGATGGCCATGGCGAAGGCCGTGACAACGTGCCCGATCGCGATCCAGATGCCCGCCACGAGCAGCCAGATGACGTTGCCCAGCAGGGTGAACACGCCGTTTCCGCCGGGCTTGTCCACCACCATGCGGCCGAACGGCCACAGGGTGTAGGACGCGATACGGAACGAGGCCAGCCCCCACGGAATGGTGATGACCAGCAGGCAGCAGACGATGCCGGCAAGGAAATACCCGAGCGCCAGCCAGAGGCCGCCGAAAAGCAGCCAGATGATGTTGAGCAGTGTCTTCATGGCTTCATTGTCTCCCGCGAGCCGCAGATTCGGATCAGGGGTTGGCCCTGATCAATCCCTGATCTTCGGACCGTTCTTAGGTATCAGCCTGCTTGACCATGGCCGCTTCGACGTTGATCTTGACCTTGTCGCTGACGAGCAGTCCGCCCGCCTCGAGGGCGGCATTCCAGGTCAGGCCGAATTCCTTGCGGCTGATGTCCGCCTCGGCGCTGAAGCCGGCCCGGGTCGCGCCGAAGGGATCCACCGCGACGCCGGTGAACTCGACTTCCAGGTCCACCGGCTTGGTGACGCCGCGGATGGTGAGGTCGCCGGTGAGCACGTAGTCTTCGCCGTCGCCCCGGACGGACGTTGCGCGGAAGGTCATCTCGGGGAAGTTCTCGACGTCGAAAAAGTCGGGACCGCGCACGTGGCCGTCGCGGTTGGCGTCGCCGGAATCGAAGCTGGCGGTCTTGATCGTGGCGTGCAGGCTGGCATCGGCCAGGGAATCCCGGACCCGGGCCTCCGCCGACGCCTCGTTGAAGCGGCCCCGGACCTTGCTGATCCCGGCATGCCGAACGCTGAAGCCGATCTCACTGTGGGACATGTCCAGCGTCCAGACGCCGGGGGTCAATCCATTGGGCAGGGTCATCGCCGTTTCTCCTTCACGTGGGTGACGAGGGGGCTCGCCTGGATTCGGAGGGCCTAAGAAGCATGCTAACGAGGAAGCCCGCACGGCGATAGGTCCGTCCGCCGGATGGTGCCGCCTCACGCCGTCGGGCCGCCGTCGGGACGTCAACTGGCCGTCAGAACCCTTTGGCCGCCGCCACGAAAGCCCGGATTTTCGCGAGGTCCTTGACCCCCCGGGATTGCTCGACGCCGGAGGAGACGTCCACGCCCCAGGCGCCGGCCGCCGCGGCCGCCCCGGCCACGTTTTCCGGGTCCAGCCCGCCGGCCAGCAGCCATTCCCGGTCATCCAGCCCCAAGGCGCGGACCGACGCGTAGTCCCAGGCCTCACCGGAACCGGGAACCGCCGCGTCGATGAGCAGCAGCTCCTCGCCCCAGTCCGCAAACGCGTCCGGAGCCGCGGACATGGTGACGGCGCGGATAATTTTGAGGCCGGCGTCGTGCACCGTGCGGACATCATCGGCGGTGCGGTCGCCGTGCAGCTGCACCCATTCCAGCCCGGCTTCGCGGGCCACGGCGACGGCGTCGGCCGCCGCCTCGTGCCGGAAGACACCTACCGCGGGAAGCCCGCGCGGCACCGCGGCGAGGAGTTCACGGACGAGGTCCGGGGACACCTCGCGCGGGCTGCGGGTCAGCACGAAGCCGAGCGCATCGGCCCCGGCGTCGACCGCGGCCAGCACCGATTCTGGGGTGCTGAGGCCGCACACTTTGACGAACATTCCGGCTCCCTCCGCTGTTTTTCGCTGCTTTGACGTTAGCAAGCCCGCACCGGCCGTGCTGACGTTACGTTCATTGGGCCCCGCGCCGGAGGGTTCCCGGGGGCCTGCGGCCGGCGGCTAGGCTGGGTTGATGGAGATCATCCGGTATGCCGAGCTCAAGCCCCGCCCCTGGAGCAACGGCGGCGGGGTGACCCGCGAACTGGCCAGGTTCCCGGAATCTGCCGCCGGGCGGGCTGCCGCTGCGGACGACGCCTGGGACTGGCGGGTGAGCATCGCCGAGGTGGCGCGGGCCGGCGCTTTCTCCCGCTTTGCCGGGATGGAGCGGGTGCTCACGGTGGTCGAGGGCGAGTTGCTGCTCCTGACCGTGGACGGCTCCGAGCATCCGCTGGAGAAATACCGGCCGTTCCGGTTCTCCGGCGACGCGGATGCCGCCGGCGCCCTGCCTACCGGCGACATCCGGGACCTGAACGTGATCACCCGCACGGGCGCCTTCAAGGGCTACACCTCCATCATCGAACTCTCCAAGAAGCGCGCCCACCCGGTCTTTGCCGGCCAGTTCGGCATCCTGATGCAGGGACAGGCCACCGTCAGCGTCGGTGACACAGCCGACCCGGCGCCGCAACCGCTCGGCCGGTACGACGCCGTCGTCGGCTCCGACAGCGACACCCCGGAAATCCTGGGCCGCGGCTTCCTCGCCGTCGTTTCAATCGACCCGGCTGAGCCGGCCGGCGAGGGCACCGGCTAGCTTTCGTCGGCCTTCGCCCTCGCCGCACCGACCCCCACGGATTCGGCCGAGAGCCGCTGCGCCAGCCAGATCGGGACGATTGAAACAACGATCAGCACAACGGCCACGACGTTGACCACCGGCGCCTGGTTAGGCCGGAAGAGGTTCTGCAGGATCCAGATCGGCAGCGTCGTATCGCCGGCGCCGATGGTGAACGTGGTCACGATGATCTCGTCGAAGCTCAGGGCAAATGCGAGCAGGCCTCCGGCCAGCAGCGCCGAGCGGAGTTGCGGGAAAGTCACCAGCCGGAAGGTGGTGAACACCCCGGCGCCCAGGTCAGCGGAGGCTTCCTCCAGGCCGCCGTGCATCCGGCGGAGCCGGGCAATAACGTTGTTGAACACGGTTACCATGCAGAACGTGGCGTGCGCTATCACCACTGTCCAAAGGCTGAGCGATACGCCGAGGATGGTGGTGAACATGTTGTTTAGGGCGATGCCAGTGACGATTCCGGGCAGGGCGATCGGCAGGATCACCAGCAGGCTGATGACGTCCCGGCCGAAGAACTTGTAGCGTTGCAGGGCGATCGCCAGGAGGGTCCCCAGCACCAGCGAAATGACAGTGGACACCACCGCCACCCAGACCGAGGACAGCAGAGCCTCCCGCACGCCGGTGGAATCGAGGGCCCGGCCCCACCACTCCAGGGTGAAACCCTTGGGCGGCCAGCCGAACGTCCGGTCCGAGTTGAAGGAGTTCACCACCACCAGCAGCAGCGGGAGGTAAATGAAGAGCAGCACCAGTGCGGTGACGACGCCGAGGATGGCCTTGGCGCTTCGGGAAAGTCTCACGGTGCTCCTTATTTCCGGCGGTCGTCAAAGGTTGTTGAGGGCGCCCGAGCGACGGACGATGAACAGGTAAGCCATGATGATGACGATCGGAACGAGGGACACCGCCGCGGCCAGCGGCAGGTTGTTCGCGGCGCCGACATTGGCGTACACCACGGTGCCCAGCATCTGGGTGGTTCCGCCGACAATCTGGGCCGTGATGTAGTCGCCCAGCGAGAGCGAAAACGTGAAGATCGTCCCGGCGATGATGGAGGGCACCAGCAGTGGCAGCATGACTAGCCGCATGGTCGCCAGAGGTTTCGCGCCGAGGTCGCCGGACGCCTCCAGGAGCGAGTCCGGGACACGGTCGAAGCCAGCGTAAATGGGCAGAATCATGTACGGCAGCCAGATGTAGGACAGGGTCAGAATGACGGCGGTCTCGCTGTAGCCGGGCGACGCCAGGCCGATCGGTGCTCCCACCCACTCCAGCAGGCCGCCCTCGGCGAGGACATTGCGCCAGGCGTAGGCCTTGACCAGGTAACTGGCCCACAGCGGCATCAGCACCGCGATTACCAGCAGCTTCTGCCAGCGGGCACTGGCCACCTTGGCGATGAAGAACGCCATCGGCAGCGCGATGACMATGTCGATCACGGTCACGGCCGCCGCGATCCACAGAGTCCGGAGCGCAATCCGCTGGTAGACCGGATCGGTCACCACCGTCACCAGGTTGTCAGTTGTCCAGACCGTGGACACCTTCCCGGTGAACGTGTCCACGGTCCACAGCGAGGTGATCAGCAGGGCCGCGAGCGCGGCGATGTACACGAGCACCAGCCAGCCGGCGGGAGCCGTGATCAGCCCCGCCAGCCGTAATCCGGGCGAGCGGTGCAACATCGCTGAGAACTTGTTGGGACGTGCCCGCGGCACGCCGGCGGCCGGCGGCGAGCCGGGCGCCGGGTGCAGCGTCTGCAATGCCATGTCAGCCCTTGATCTCGGTCCAGGCCTTGGTCCATTCGGAGTAATCCGTGCACTTGGCGTCCTTGCGGCCGTCAAGGCATTCGGCCACCGGCGTGGTCCAGTACCAGATCTTCTCTGCGTACGCCGCGTCACCCGAGTGGTAGGTTTCGCAGTGCTTCTTATCCTTGGTCAGCTCGCAGGCCTTCGGGTTTGCTGGTGACTCACCGAAGTATTCGGCCACCGCAGCATTGGCCTTCGGGCTGGCGATGTAGTCCAGCCACTTGTACGCGCAGTTCTTGTTCTTGGACTGCGCCCCGATCATCCAAGTGTCAGACCAGCCGGTGGCACCCTCCTGCGGGAGCACGGTCGCTACCTTGGTCCCGTTAGCGGCGGCGATATTGGCACCCACCTGCCACGTGGTTCCGACCACGGTGCTACCGCCGGCGAAAGCCTGGACCTCCTTGACGACGTCGCTCCAGTATTCGCCGATGTGCTTGCGCTGCTGCTTGAGCAGATCCACGGCGGCGGCAAGCTGGTCCTTGTCCAAGGCGTAGGGGTTCTTTATGCCGAGTTCCGGCTTGTGCGCCATCAGGTACACGGCGGCGTCGGCGATGTAGATGGGTGAGTCGTAGGCCGTGACCTTCCCGGTGTACTTGTCGGCGTCGTCAAAGACGGCGCTCCAGGAGGTGGGGGCGGGCGTGACCTTGGTGGTGGAGTACATCAGCAGGTTTGCGCCCCAGCCGTGGGGCATCCCGTAGTTCTTGCCGTCCACCGTGTTCCAGGCCTTGTCCTTGAGGAACGGGTAAACGTCGGCGTAGTTCTTGAGCAGGCTCATGTTGACCGGCTCCACGTTGTTGCCGGCGATCAGGCGCAGGGAGGCGTCACCGGAGGCCGAGACGACGTCGTACTGGCCGGTCCGCATCAGCGTCACCGCTTCGTCGGACGTGCCGAAGGGCTTGAAGCTGACCTTGCACTGGGTCTCTTTTTCGAAGGGCGTGACCCAGTCGACGGCGGGGTCGTTGCTCCCGTTCTCGACGTAGCCGGGCCACGCGAGGATCGAGAGCTGCCCTTCGCCCTGGCCGATTTCGGTTTTGAGCGGCTGCGCCGACGGGGCGGCCCCGCCGCCGCCGCTGGTTCCGCAACCCGCCAAGGCGAGGGCGGCTGCGGCCACCCCGGCCACGAGGGAGGCCTTCATTCTTGTAGCCATGATTCTTACCTTTCGTTGCGGGGTGGAAAGTTACCTGCGGTCCGGCCTCAGGCGACGTCGGACGGCAGCCAGACGACGGCGTCGTCGTCCCAGCTCACCGACACGCGGCGCCCCAGCAGCTCGACATCGCTGCCCGGCAGCGAATCCGGCTCTAGGACAACGACGACGGGGCCGTCGTCGAGCTGTACCCGTACCTGCGTGGCGTGCCCCACGTACACGAGCGAGGTCACAGTGCCGGGACGAGCCGTGACACCGACGCCCGTCTCCGGCGCGCCCGACCAGGACAGGCGCAGCCGTTCGGGGCGGACGCACACGGGCTCGGGGCGGCCGTAGAGCTGCCGGGCGTGTGCGGCGTCGAAGATGTTGGAGGTCCCCACGAAGTTGGCCACGAAGGTCCCCGCCGGGCGTTCGTAGATCTCATGGGCGGTACCGATCTGTTCCAGGCTGCCGTTGTTGAAGACGCCGATCCGGTCGCTCATGGTCAGCGCCTCCTCCTGGTCGTGGGTGACGAAGATGAAGGTGATGCCCAGCGAGCGCTGCAGTGCCTTGAGTTCCACCTGCATCTGCTGGCGGAGTTTGAGGTCGAGCGCGCCGAGTGGCTCGTCCAAAAGCAACACTTTGGGTTCCACCACGAGCGCCCGGGCCAGGGCTACCCGCTGGCGCTGGCCGCCGGAGAGCTGGGCCGGTTTGCGGCCCACGAATTTGCCCAGTTGCACTCGTTCCAGGGCCTCGCGGGCACGTTCACGGCGCTCGGCCCTCGGCACTCCCCGCACCCTCAGGCCGTACGCGACGTTGTCCACGAGGGACATGTGCGGGAACAAGGCGTAGTCCTGGAAGACCGTGTTGACGTCGCGTTCGAAGGGAGCCAGCCTCGTGACGTCCCGGCCCTCCAGTTCGATGCTCCCCGAGGTCGGCAGTTCGAATCCTGCGATCAGCCGCAGCACGGTGGTTTTCCCGGAGCCGGACGGGCCCAGCATGGAGAAAAATTCGCCCTGCCGAATGTCCAGGTCGATGCCGTCGACGGCGACCGTGTCTCCGAAGACCTTGGTGAGTTTGCGCAGGCGGATAGCCGGGACGCTGCCGGAGGCGGTCGACGTTCCGGCCGTGCGCGTTTCGGTCATGTGGATGCCTAACTCAGTTGCCGGAAGACCGTTGCCGGACCTCCGGTAAGGTGACGCCGCGTGATGTGATTCACGCCACAATGCGGTATTGGGCCAAATACTATTACTTCATAGGTTTTGTGTATAGACCCTGGCCACGGGCGGCCATAGGATGGCATCACCCGCCGCGCGGCCGGCAACCGCACCGCTTCCGGAAACCGCGGGCGGACCGGACGGGAGACGCCAGACCGGAGTGCGAGGGAGGAACGGATGCTGCTTTCACCACAGGGCGCATCCCGCAGCCTTGCAGCGGTGTTTACCCCCATCAAGTCCCGCGGCCTGGTCGACGAGGTGTGCGGGAGAATCGAGCAGGCGGTCGAGACCGGACTGCTCACCAGCGGTCAGCGGCTTCCCAACGAGACCGAACTCGCCTCCGCGCTCGGCGTTTCAGCCGTTACAGCCCGCGAGGCCCTGTCCCAACTCCGTTCCTCGGGGATCATCCGGACCGTCCGCGGGCGCAGCGGCGGAAGCTTTATCGCTGACAATGTCCTGCCATCCCGGGAACGCGCCCTGGAGCAACTCGATGAGCTGACCCGGCTCCAGATCAGCGACCTGGGGCTGCACTATCAGGCCATCGCTTCCGTCTGCGCCAGCCTCGCGGCACGCCGCTCCGACGCGGCCGACGTGGATACCCTGCGCTCCTTCATCCCGGCCACCGACGCCGACCCGCTGAGTTGGCGGCTGGCGCTCTCGGAGTTCCTGCTGGAGGTGGCCGCCATAGCCCGCTCCGCACGACTGGCCCGCGAACTCATCCGCCTACAGGCCGATCTGGGCACGCTGACACTCCTGCCGTGCGCCGACGCCGGCTACCGGAACGCGTCCGCCCGGATTCTGGAGGGGACCGCCGGCGCCATCGAGGCACACCAGCCGGCCGAGGCGGAAACCGGAGTCAAGTCGCTCATTTCGACAACGACTAGTTGGCTCCTGGCCGAGCACGCCAGGCGCATTTGAATGCCTGCGCCGCCATCTCCAGACCGAGGGAAGGATCCCAATGACGGATAGCTCCACTTTCAGCTCCGGCGGTGCCGATTCTGCCGCTACCGACGACGCCGCCCGGGCCGCGGCGTGCGAGCTGGACGCCGTCGTCGTCGAAATCGAGTCGAGGCTCTCGGTCTGGGCCCGGGAGGCAGGTGCGGCCTTGGCGGCACTGGACGGCAAAGTGTCCGGAACTGCGGTGGACAAGCTTATCCGGCCGGTGGTGGAGGGACTGGTTCGCACCCCGGAGGGCTACGCCGCGGGCGCCGGCTTCCTTGCCAATGCCGGGCTGCTTGGTCCCGAGCGCAGCTACATCGCTTGGTGGCAGGGAACCGAGATGGAGCATGTGGACGCCCTGGCCAATTTCAGCCCGAACGCCATCAGCCGCTACGTGCGGGCCGAGTGGTTCCGAATTCCGGTGGAAACCGGCCAGCCACACGTCACGGGACCCTACGTTGATTTCCTCTGCACGGACGAAAATGTCCTGACTTTCACCCACCCGGTGTTTTGCCGCCCGGACGGCCCGGTGGCAGGCATTGTGGGCATGGACGTCACCGTTCAGCGCCTGGAACGCGGTGCAGTGCCGGCGCTGAGGCGCATCGGGGACCGCGCCACTCTCGTCAACCAGGACGGCCGTGCAATCGTGTCCGCGGCGTCCGATATCGACGCCGGGGATCTCGCCGTCGCCGCTGAGGGATGCCGGGTCTTCGGGGTGGGCCGACGCTTCAGTATCTGGAGCGGCGCCGCGGGTATCTAAGCTTGCTACGCTGGAATCAAGGCCCCTCCTTCGGCGGCCTCCGGACGACGGTTCAGTACCCGGCACGCGACAAGACTGGCCACAGGAGCAGTCATGTCGTGGTTGATTCTCATCCTTTCCGGGTCGCTGGAAGCCGTGTGGGCCGCAGCCCTGCACCGGACCTCGCAGGCCACCGGCCGCGGCCGGATCGCGCCGGCCGCCGTCTTCCTCGTGTCCGTGCTGGCCAGCACCGGCGGGCTCGCCATCGCCATGCAGTCCATCCCGACCGGCACCGCCTACGCCGTCTGGGTGGGCGTCGGCGTCGTGCTGACCGCCGTCTACGCGATGGTCACGAAAGTGGAGTCGGCAACCCGCGGTCGGATCCTGCTGCTCGGCGGAATTGTTGTCTGCGTGGCCGGCCTGAAGGTCGTGGCGTGATGGCAGCGGACCGCACACCCGCGGCGGCAAAGGCACCGGCGGCGACGCTGGCCTGGCTGATCCTGCTCGCCTCCGCCGTGCTGGAGGCTGTCTGGGCCACGGCCCTGGGCGAATCAGACGGCTTCACCCGCCTTTTGCCGACGGTGATCTTCGCCCTGGCCGCCACTCTGAGCCTGGCCGGGCTGGGCCTGGCCGTGAAGCGCATCCCGCTGGGCACCGCCTACGCCGTCTGGGTGGGGATCGGCGCGGCCCTGACGGTCGGCTGGGCGATGGCGACCGGCGTCGAGCCCGCCAGCCCGCTGAAGCTGGTGTTTATTGCCGGAATTGTGGGCTGCGCGGCCGGGCTGAAGCTGCTGCCGGCCGGGAAATCCTAGGCATCCTAGGCGCTCCCGCCCAGTCAATGCGTGCCCCGAGGGGTAATCCCGGGCGACACGCCGCGGCTCCGGACCGCCCGCCGGCATGAACTGGGCGGGAGCGCCGGAATAGCCGCGCGCCTGCCGGGGTTCTTGGCTGGGACGGCAAATTCCGGCAGCGATAGGAGATCAAAGATGACTTCAGCAACAGTCCAGCTCGGCGACGGACTCAGCGTCAGCCCGCTGGGGTTCGGCGGTATGGCCCTGACCCCGGTTTACGGGGAAGTGGATCCTGCGGAGGCCCTGGCCACCCTGCACCACGCGGTGGACGCGGGCGTGAGCTTCATCGACACGGCGGACATCTACGGCGGCGGGAGCAACGAGGAACTGATCGCCCAGCTGCTCAAGGATCGCCGCGGCGAGGTGCAACTGGCCACCAAGTTCGGCCTGGTGGGAACCCCGTCGACCGGCTACTCGGACATCCGCGGTGACGCCGCCTACGTGAAGCAGGCGGTCGACCGCAGCCTGCAGCGCCTGGGCACCGACACCATCGACCTGTACTACATGCACCGCCGCGACCTCCGCGTTCCGATTGTGGAAACCGTGGAGGCCATGGCGGAGCTGGTGCAGGCCGGGAAGGTGCGGCACCTTGGACTGTCCGAAGTGACGGCCGAGGAACTGCGGGACGCCAGCAGCGTCCACCCGATCGCCGCAGTCCAGAGCGAGTGGTCCATCTGGAGCCGCGACGTGGAACGCAACGTTGTTCCTGCCGCCGCCGAACTTGGCGTGGGTTTTGTGCCCTACTCGCCGCTGGGCCGGGGATTCCTCACCGGCACAGTCGACGCCTCGAAGCTGGGCAGCAACGACTTCCGCCGGAACATCCCGCGCTTCGCCGAGACCGCGTTGGACGCCAACCAGGCCGTAGTCGCCGCGGTCCAGTCGGTCGCAGCGGAGCTCAGCAGCCCCGGTCACGCCGCGACGCCGGCCCAGGTGGCGCTGGCCTGGCTGCTCGCGCAGGCCCGGAAACTGGGGCTGCCGGTGGTCCCGATCCCCGGGACGCGCAAGGCGGCCCGGATTGATGAAAACCTCGGCGCCCTGTCGCTCGACCTGACCCCGGCGCAACTGGAGAGGCTCGACGCCGCCGCGGACGCCGTCGTCGGCTCCCGCTCGGCAGACCCCAACTGGGTCTCCCAGGGCCGCGAATAGGCCGTCCTAGACTAATGCCCATGGACTCGCTCATTCATTCACTTCGTGACATCACCATCCGCCGGATTTCGGTCAGCGAGATGGACAACAACGTGTACCTGCTCACCGCCAAGGCGTCCGGCGCGCAGCTCCTGATCGATGCGGCCGATGATCTGGCCGCCATCCAGGGGCTGCTGGCCGACGCCGCCGCGGATACCACCGCGACGCCGAAACTTGCTCTGATCGCCACCACCCACCAGCACTGGGACCACGTCCGTGCGCTGCCGGGCCTGGTGGAAGCGACCGGGGTGAAGACGGCTGCCGGGACGGATGACGCCACGGAACTGCCGGTGAAGGTCGATGTGCTGCTCGATCACGGCGACGTCGGCAACTTCGACGGGTTCGACGTAACGGCGGTGCACCTGCGCGGCCACACCCCGGGTTCGGTGGCATTCGTGTACCAGGACCCGGAGGGACCGGCGCACATCTTCTCCGGCGACTCGCTGTTCCCCGGTGGAGTGGGCAATACACAGCAGGATCCGGAGCGGTTTGCCCAGCTGCTCACGGATGTCAGCGAGCGGCTGTTCGACGTGTATCCGGACGACACCGTGGTGCACCCGGGCCACGGGAAGCCGACCACTCTGGGCGCGGAACGCCCGCACCTGGAAGAGTGGCGCGCCCGCGGCTGGTAACTGGCGCTAGAGGTTGTGACTTGCGCTGCGCATAATGCCGGTCGCTGCGGGAATTCCCGTAGCGACCGGCATTTTGCGCGTCATCAGCTACTTTATCTAGCGCACAAGCGGCCTTAGCGGCTGCGGCGTTCGTTCGACGCCGGGGCCGACGCGCGGCGGGGTCCGCCGCTGCGGGCCGGACGGCCTTCGCCGGAGCGGCCGTTGCCGCCGCCTGCGTAGGATCCGCCGGAGGTGCCGCCGGTATTGGAGGACCAAACCGCTGCGGAGCCGCCGGACTTGGCGCCTGCCGCGGCACGCTGGCCGGTTGCGGGACGTCCGCCGCGCTGGCCGCCGGCCGAGGCGCCGGTACGGCCTGCACCGGCGCGGGGTGCCCCGCCGGTGCGCGGTGCCGAACCGGTGCGGGGTGCGGAACCGCCGCGGGAGTCGCTACGACCCTCCGCAGCGCGACCGTCCGAGCCACGGCCAGCCGAGGCGCGGCCGCCGGCTGCGGGAACATCGTTGTGGTGCGCGTAGGCCGTGGTGCGGCCACGGCCCCGGGCGTTGCGACGCTCGGCGCGCTCGGCGTCGGCCCGGTCCTGGTTCTTTTCCGCGACGCGCTCTGCGGCGTTTCGGGCAGCGGCCTGGCCTTCGTAGGCCACGGCGCGGCGCTCGGCACGGGGAAGATCGGTACGGGGAGCCTCGGCTCCGACGCGTCCTCGTCCGCCACGGCCGCCACGGCCACCCGCGGTGGGTGCAGCCTGGGTGGTGCGGCGGGCGCGCTTGCGCTCGGCGTTGGCACCGGTGGAGGTGCCGCCGCCCTGCTGCTTGGCCTTGGTGGCCAGCAGCGCGGCGCGGGTGCGCGGATCGATCTTATCGGCCATCTCGCCGACCAGCTCGGCAACCAGCGGGGAGTTGGCAGTGACGCGCTCGAAGTTGACCTCGACGCCGGCAGCCTTCATCAGCTTCTTGACGTCGGACTGCTGCTCCGGCAGGGTCAGCGTGACCACGGTGCCGTCGGAACCGGCGCGGGCGGTACGGCCCGAGCGGTGCAGGTACGCCTTGTGCTCCGTGGGCGGATCCACGTGGATGACCAGCTCGACGTCGTCGACGTGGACGCCGCGGGCGGCGACGTCGGTGGCCACCAGCACGCGGACGTCGCCGGAGGAGAACTCGGCGAGGTTGCGGTCACGGGCGTTCTGCGAGAGGTTGCCGTGCAGATCGACCGCGGGGATGCCGGCGTCGGTCAGGGTCTTCGCCAGCTTGCGGGCGTGGTGCTTGGTGCGCATGAAGAGCACCCGGCGGCCGGCGCCCGAGGCGAGCTCGACGATCAGCTGCTTCTTGACGGTCTGGTCGTTGACGACCAGGACGTGGTGCTCCATGGTGGTGACCGCAGCCTGTGATTCGTCCACGGCGTGGGTCAGCGGGTTGGAGAGGTAGCGCTGCACGATCTTGTCCACGCCGTTGTCCAAGGTGGCGGAGAAGAGCAGCCGCTGGCCCTGGCTGGGGGTCATGTCCATGAGCTTCTTGACCACCGGGAGGAAGCCGAGGTCGGCCATGTGGTCTGCCTCGTCCAGGACGGTGATCTCGACGGCTTCGAGGGTCAGGATGCGCTGGCGGATCAGGTCCTCCAGGCGGCCCGGGCAGGCGATGACAATGTCGACGCCGGAGCGCAGCGCCTTTTCCTGGCGGGCCTGGGAGATGCCGCCGAAAATGACGGTAGTGGTCAGGCCCATGGCCTTGGCCATCGGCTCGATGGTCGCGTTGATCTGGGTGGCCAGCTCGCGGGTGGGCGCCAGGACCAGGCCCATCGGGCGGCCGGGCTTGCGGAAGTGCGCGGCTTCCCGCTCGGCGAGCCGTGCCACCAGCGGAATGGCGAAGGCGATGGTCTTGCCGGAGCCGGTACGGCCGCGGCCCAGGACGTCTCGTCCGGCCAGGGTGTCCGGGAGGGTCTTGACCTGGATGGGGAACGGTTCAACGATCCCCTGGGCGGTGAGGGTGTCGGCGAGGGCCTTGGGCGTGCCGAGGGCAGCAAAAGTAGTCATGTGTTTCAAAGGTCTTTCAGGCGGTATCCAAGCGGATATCGGCCCCCGGTGCCGGTTGGCCCAGGGGTTCGCCGAAGAAAAGTCAGGTGATCAACCGGGCCGCTTGCAAAGTTTTGCAGGCCGCCGGGACCAAATAGAACGCGTTCATCGACGCAGGATGTGCCTCTCACATGAATAAAGCCCACGGCCTGCATTTGGAGTCCGGAGGAATCCTGCAGGGGATCCGGCCGGTGAACCGAGGCTGACCAAACCGAATCCAAAGTGGGCATCACTGCACATCAAGTTCCTCCAGTCTAGCATCTGCGCGTGCCCTCCCGTTTTCAGGGCCTCCCAACTAGCTCGCAGTTGTTGTCGTTTTGCGTGCTCATAACGACAACAATTGCGAGTCAGTTGGGCGGGCCTGCGGCGCCTAGGCTCGCCCGGATCCGGACACCCGGGGAGCGACCGCCACGCCCGCCACGCCGATCGCCGCAGTAAGCGCGAAGACCCCCGCGAAGGGCGCGACGCCGGTGCCGGCCGCCGTCGTGAACGCCGCGAAGACGATCCCCGTCGCGGCCAGCGCCAGGGCGCCGCCGAGGGAGTCGGAGATGGACATTGCCGAGCTGTTGAAGCCCTCGGTGTCCTTCGTGGACAGCGCCAGGGTCATCACACTCAGCCGCGGGTACATCAGCCCCATCCCGCCGCCGGCGAAGATCCAGCCGGTGATCGCGACGGCGGCCGGCCACGCCAGGAGCGTGGTCGCCAGCGCCAGCAGCACGGCGCCGAGGACCAGCGCCGAGCCGATCCTGATCGCGCGGCGGTGGTCCAGCCTGGCCCCGAGCCGGCCCTGGATCGCGGAGGCCGCGGCCCAGGCGAGCGCTCCACCGGTGAGGGTCAGGCCGGCGAAGGTGGGCGAGAAGACATAGCGCTCCACCAGCAGATAGGGCAGGTACACCTCGGCGCCGAAGAACGCCGCGGACGCGAGCCCGCGGGCGAGGATGACGGCGGGCAGGCCGCGGCGGGCCGTCAGCGTCCCGCTGGGCACCAGGGGGCGGACGGCCACCAGCGCGACGACGACGGCGGCCGCCGCCAGCACCCAGCCGGCCGCCGGCAGCTCCACGGACAGGTTCAGCCCCAGCACGGCGAGCGCCGCGAGGCCGGCCCAGGCCAGCCGGCCGTAGTCCCACGGTCTGGGCGACGCCGCGCCGTCCTCGGCGCCGCCGGAGAGTCCGCGCAGGGCCGGGACGATCATCAGCAGGGCCGGCACCACCAGCCCCACCACACCTAGGAAGACCCAGTGCCAGCTGGCCAACTGGGCGACCAGCCCGGCGGCGAAGGGGCCCACCAGCGAAGGAATGACCCAGGCCGCGGCGAAGGCGGCGAAGATCTTGGGGTGCAGCACGGGCGGATAGACGCGGGCCACCACCACGTAGAGGGCCACCGTCACCGCGCCGCCGCCGAGCCCCTGGACCAGCCTTCCGGCCAGGAGCATGGCCATGGTCCCGGCCGATCCGGCGATCAGCAGGCCCAGGACGAACAGCGCCACGGAAGCATAGAGCGGGCCCACCGGGCCGCGCCGGTCCGACCAGTTCCCGGCGGCCACCATCCCGATGACGCCGGTCGCCAGCGGCCCGGCGAATGCGAGGGCGTAAAGGCTGGCGCCATCCAGTTCGCGGCTGACCAGCGGCATGATGGTGGTTACCGCCAGCGATTCAAAGGCCGCCAGGAAGACGAGGGCCAGGGCGCCCAGGGTCACCAGCAGGTAGCGGCGGTGGAAGATGCCGCCGGTATCCGGGGCGGTATCAGTGCCCGGTACGGGAGGGTCTATTTGAGGCACGTGCCACAGCCTACTAGAGGGGTGCCGGGCGGGTGCCCCAGCCGGGACGGAGCGCCCAGCCCGCCGGGCGGTCCCCGGCCATCACCGAAATGCTCACCCGGGCGCGTCGAGCCCTTGGGCCGAAACCACCACGGCGCCGCTCGCCCTGGAATCCGGATTCAGCATCCAGCCCACCCGTTTGACCGTGCTGAGCATGACGACGCTTTCGACCAGCTCGATCCCGGGCACCTTCTCCTGAAGCGCCAACTCGATGCCCATGACATCCGCCAGGGACTGCAGCCACATGATGATCACGAAGTTGGTGGGACCCGTGGTGGAAGCGCTGAGCCGCACATTCCGCATCGTCTTCAGCTCGGCGGCCGCCGCCTCGTGCCGGCCGGCCGGGACGTTGACGAACCATTGGCAAGTGACGGGGAAAGCCGAAAACCTCTGGGCAACCTCGCAGCGGAAAGACAGGATCCCGCTCGCGAGCACCCGGTTCAGCTGGCGCTGGACGGTGGCCGGGTGCCTGCCCAGTCCGCGCGCGATCTCCGCCGCCGTCGCCCGGCCGTCCTTGGCGAGGAACGGCAGGAGCGCCAGGTGGCTGGCCGGCAGGCTCTCCCTGGCGGCAGTCGGGGCGACGCCGGTGGCCTCGGGGCCGGCCATTGCCTTCACGGCGGCCTGCTGTGCGCGGCTGAGCACGTTGAGCCGCCAGGACCCGCCGCTTGCGTGCAGCCTGGTGCACAGCGCGGTCTGATATTTGAGCAAGCCGTCAATCTCCTTCAGCCGTTGGATCACTTTCGTGCTGAACTCGTCCAGGGAGGGCGTGATAACGGTCAGCATCAGGTCCCGGTTGCTGGCCGCCTCCTCGACCGTGATGATTTCCGGCATCCTGGCGAGCCTGGCCGTGACTTCAGCGCGCCGGTGCATTTCGCAGTCAACGGCAACGAACGCCAGGCACATCTGATGGGGGTCGCCGATCAGGTGGGCGGTAATCCAGGAGACGCCCGAAGCCCGCAGCCGTTCCCAGCGGGCGGCCAGGGTGGTGGCGTGGACGCCCAGCACCTCCGCAGCATCCGCCCAGCTCAGGCGCGGCGCGATCTGCAGGACGTTGATCAGGGCGAGGTCGTCCTCGCTGAGTTCCACCATTCACTCCTTCACTCATGCACAAAAACTGTGATGCAGATCAGTTCCTGCATATTTCCAGCCCTTTGGCCGCCTGTGAACCACGTCACTTCAGAATAGACGAGAAAGCCGAACCCACCACATAGGAGAACATGTGCCGATCACCGCAGACGCCCGGGAAATGCAGGCTGACCTTGCCCGGTTCCGCCACGAGCTGCACCAGGAGCCCGAGATCGGACTGACCCTGCCCCGCACCCAGGAGAAGGTGCTCCAGGCACTCGACGGGCTCGGCTACGAGGTCACCCTCGGCACGGACACGACGTCCATCACCGCGGTTCTGCGCGGCCAGGCGGCCGGGAACGGCGTGGATACCCGACCGGCGGTACTCCTGCGCGCGGACATGGACGGCCTGCCGGTGCAGGAGAAAACCGGCGTGGACTTCACGTCCAGGGTCGACGGCGCCATGCACGCCTGCGGCCACGACCTTCACACCGCCATGCTCACCGGCGCCGCAACGCTCCTGGCCGAGCGGCGGCACCGGCTGGCTGGCGACGTCGTGCTGATGTTCCAGCCCGGCGAGGAGGGCTTCGACGGCGCCGGCCACATGATCCGCGAGGGCGTGCTCGATGCCGCCGGCCGGCGCGTGGACGCTGCCTACGGCATGCACGTGTTCTCCGCGCTGGAACCGCACGGCACCTTCTGCACCAAGCCGGGCGTCATGCTCAGCTCCTCCGACGGACTGATGGTCACCGTGCTCGGCGCCGGCGGCCACGGTTCGGCCCCGCATTCCGCCAAGGACCCGGTCACGGCCGCCGCCGAAATGGTCACCGCCCTCCAGGTCATGGTCACCCGCCAGTTCAACATGTTCGACCCCGTTGTCTTGTCCGTGGGGGTGCTCCAGGCCGGCACCAAGCGCAACATCATCCCGGAAACCGCGCGCATCGAGGCCACCATCAGGACCTTCTCCGAGCAGTCCCGGCAGAAAATGATGGACACCGTGCCGCGCCTGCTGAAGGGCATCGCCGCGGCGCACGGCCTCGACGTCGACGTCGACTACCAGCAGGAATACCCCCTCACCATCACCGACGAGGACGAGACGCGCACCGCGGAAACCGTCATCGAGGGCCTGTTCGGCGACTCCCGGCTCGCCCGCTGGGCCACCCCGCTGAGCGGCTCCGAGGACTTCTCGAGGGTCCTCGCCGAGGTCCCCGGCACCTTCATCGGGCTGAGCGCCGTCCCCCGCGACGCCGACCACGCCACCGCCGCGTTCAACCACTCCCCGTACGCGACGTTCGACGACGGTGTGCTGGCCGACGGTGCCGCGCTCTACGCGGAGCTCGCCATTTCCCGGCTTGCCGCACTTGCGGCAGCCAACGTCCCCGCCGCGGCCACGGCCGCCGGCTCAACCCTTTCCTAGCCCCATCCCCTGAGGGAGAAGACCATGACAGCAACCGCGTCCATGCCGACGGCAACCCGGACCTCCACCCGCAAGACAATCATCGGCACCGGCATCGGCAACGCCGTCGAATGGTACGACTGGGCCATCTACGCCACGTTCACGCCATTCATCGCCAGCCAGCTCTTCAGCAAGGCCGATCCCGCTTCGGCGGTGCTGTCGACGCTGGCGATTTTCGCCGTCGGCTTCGTGGCCCGGCCCTTCGGCGGCTTCCTGTTCGGCTGGATCGGTGACCGGATCGGCCGCAAGGCTTCGATGACCCTGGCCGTGGGGCTCGCCTCGGTGGGCAGCCTGATGATCGGCATCGCGCCGACCTTCGCTGCGGTCGGCGCGTGGGCCTCGCTCATGCTCCTGGTGGCGCGCCTGGTCCAGGGGCTGGCCCACGGCGGCGAGCTGCCGTCGTCGCAGACGTACCTGTCCGAGATGGCGCCGAGGGAACACCGCGGCTTCTGGGCCACCCTGATCTACACCTCCGGCACGGTGGGAATCCTGTTCGGAACCCTGCTGGGCGCCGTGCTGAACATGGTCCTCAGCACCGAAGTGATGAACGCGTGGGGCTGGCGCATCCCGTTCCTGGTCGGCGCAGCCATGGGCCTCTACGCACTGATCATGCGGTCCCGGCTGCACGAAACGGACGTCTTTGCCGGCGAAGCCTCGGCGGAGAAGCACGCTCCGATCTGGCCGCAGATCGTCCGCCACCGCAAGCAGGCCCTGCAGGTGATCGGATTGACGGTCGGCTTGACGGTGATCTACTACATCTGGGGTGTTGTCGCTCCCAGCTACGCCACCACGGCCCTGAAGATTGACCGCGGCGAAGCCCTGTGGGCCGGCGTGATCGGCAACATCGTCTTCATCGCGGCACTGCCCTTCTGGGGCAAGCTCTCAGACCGGATCGGCCGCAAGAAGGTCCTGTGGGCCGGGGCGATCGGCGCAGGCATCATGCACTTCCCGATGACCGCGCTGCTCAAGGACTCCGCCTGGCAGCTGGCCGTCAGCATGTCCGTGATGCTGGTCTTCATCGCCGCCAGCGCTGCGATCGTTCCGGCCGTCTACGCCGAACTGTTCCCCACGAGCATCCGCACTGTCGGCGTCGGCGTTCCCTACTCGATCTGTGTGGCACTGTTCGGCGGCACCGCGCCCTACCTGCAGCAGTGGCTCGGAACCAGCCTGCAGATGCCGCAGCTGTTCAACGTCTACGCCGTGCTGCTGCTCGCCATCTCCGCCGTCTTCGTCTTCACCATCCCGGAAACGAAGGGCAAGGACCTCACCCTCTGAGGTGGCGCACCAGGGCGTGCCTGCGTCAGTCGCCGACGAAACGATCCTTGCCGGCCCGGTACCCGAACACGGCGGCCAGCGAGCCGACCACCAGGAAGAGCACGCCCGCCGCGGCGAAGGATCCGGTGGCCTGGTGCAGCTGTCCGACCAGCAGGGTTCCGGCCGAGCCGACGCCGTAGCCCACCCCCTGCATCATGCCGGACAGGTGGGCGGCGGTGTGGCCGTCGCGGGTGCGGAGCATGATCATGGTCAGGGCCACCGCGGTGAGGCTGCCTTGTCCCAACCCCAGCAGCCCGGTCCACACCCAGACCAGGTCCAGGGGGCCGAAGATGCTCAGGGCGAACCCGCCGCCGGTCATCAGCGCCACCACCGTGTTGATGGCGCGCTGGTCCCGGAGCCGGGCGGCGAGGGCGGGGGCAAACAGGGAGCCGAGCATCTGCAGCACGATCGAGGCGGACACGATCAGGCCGGCCGTACCGCCGTCGACCCCGCGCTCGCGCAGGATCGGCGCCAGCCAGGCGAAAACGCTGAAGGACATCATGGCCTGGAGCACCATGAACCCGGTCACCTGCCAGGCGACCGCCGAGCGCCACACGTTGATCCCGCTGGCCGCGATCTGGTGCCGCCCGTGGCGCTGGGCCGCCGCCAGCGGCAGGAACAGCAGGAGCACGACGCCGGCCGGCAGCGCCCAGAACCACAGCGCCGCCGTCCACTGGCCGCTCGCGCTGAACAGCGGGTAGGTGAAGCCGGCGCCGAGGGCCGCGGACGCGCAGATCGCGGTGGTGTAGAGCCCGCCCATCAGGCCGAGCCGGTGCGGGAAGTCGCGCTTCACGAGGCCCGGAAGCAGGACGTTGCAGAGTGAGATGGCAGCGCCGCAGGCTGCCGTGCCGGCCAGGAGCGCGGGCAGGTGGCCCAGGCCGGGTACGTCCAGGGGGCGCAGCAGCAGGCCTGCGGTCAGCACGGCCATGGCTCCAAGCAGCACCCGTTCGGCCCCGAACCGGCGGGCCAGCCGCGGCGCGAGCGGGGCGAACACACCAAGCAGGGTCACCGGCGCCGTGGTCAGCGCGACGACGGCCCAGCCGGGCAGGCCGACGTCGGCCGTCACTTCCGGAAGGACCGCGGCGAAACTGGAGAAGACGGTGCGCAGGTTCAGTCCGATCAGCACCAGGCACACGCCCAAATAGGCCAGTGCGCGGCGGCTGCCGAGCAGGGTGGGCTCCGCGGCGGGAACGTCGTCGATCTCCGCGTCCACCAGGGGATCCAGCCGCTGGTGCGGGTGGCCGCCGGCAGCGGTGCGGGCGGGCACGGGTGCGTTTCCAGGTGTCGTCACCGACCCATTCTGGCAGGCGCGGGGCGCCGCTTCGAAAGAATGGCGGAGCGACGCATGGACGCCCGGACCGTCCTCCGCGTGGCCGTATGGTGGTTCCCCGGTCCGTCGGGCCTGCGCGAACTCCACTATTCTGGGAGTGATGAGCGAATCCCCAGAATCCCCCCAGACGCCGCAGCCTCCCCGCCCGGTTACTCCCGGCAGCCAGGCATCGTTCGGCACCTACGGCGGCCGGCCGGTCAGCTTCGTACGCCGCGGCACCCGCCTGCAGGGACGCCGCCAGGCCGCGTGGGAAGAGCACTCGGACCGGTGGGCGGTGGAGGTCCCCCGGCACATCGCCAACACGTCCGTGCACCCCGCTTACGTGTTCGACGCCGAGGCCGAGTTCGGCCGGACGGCTCCCTTGATTGTCGAGATCGGCTCGGGGCTGGGCGACGCCGTCTGCCACGCGGCCGAGGAGAACCCGGACAAGGACTTCCTGGCCGTGGAGGTCTACACCCCGGGCCTGGCCAACACCCTCATCAAGATCAACAGCCGCGGGCTGAGCAACGTCCGGGTGGTGGAGGCCAACGCCCCCGAGGTGCTTGCCACCATGCTCCCGGCGGGCTCGGTCACCGAGATCTGGGTCTTCTTTCCCGACCCCTGGCACAAGTCGCGGCACCACAAGCGGCGCCTTATCCAGCCGGCCTTCGCCGAGCTCGCGGCCCGGGCGCTCAAGCCCGGCGGTATCTGGCGGATCGCGACCGACTGGTCCAACTACGCCGTGCACGTGCGCGAGGTCCTGGCCGGCTCCGCCGACTTCGAGAACCTGCACGAGGGCGAGCGCAGCGGCGCTGACAGCCCGCTCACGCAGGTCTGGGAGTCCGGGGTGGAGTCCGTTGTGGGCGGGGCCCCGGTCAAGGAGGGCCGCGCGCCGGTCAGCACCGAACACACCGGGCCCAACGAAGGCGTCGATGAGACCGGCGGCTGGGCGCCTCGGTTCGAGGGCCGGATCCTGACGAGCTTCGAGAACAAAGCCCACGAAGCGGGCCGGCTGATCTTCGACCTCTGCTACCGGCGCCGCTGACACACGCACCCGCCCGGTCCCGGTGCCGGGACAGCGGCCGGCGTGGCACAAGTGCTGTTGCGCAGCAGGTTCCCGTGGCACGATTACCGAAGATGCATGGCTAGCGGCGGCACGAAGGCGCCAGCCGAGCCAGAAGACGCGAAGGACCGATCATCAAAAAAGAACTTAAGGACGCCGCGGAAGTCGCCGAGGACGTCACCAACTCCAAGCCGCTCGAGTACGCGGCACGGGCAGGGTTCGCCGTTTCCGGCGTCCTGCACTTCCTGATCGGGCTCGTCGCGATCCGGCTCGCGATGGGCGGGCAGGGGCAGGCTGATGTCAGCGGCGCCGTTGAGGAACTCGCCAAGCAGCCGGCTGGACCGGCGCTGCTGTGGAGCGCCTTCGCGGCCTGCGTCGCCCTGGCCATCTGGCAGACCAGCGACGCGGTGTTCGACTTCAACCGCCTGCCCACCAAGGACAAGGTCGGCAAGAAGCTCAAGGCCGCCCTCCAGGCCGTGGTCTATGCCGGGTTCGGGCTCACGCTGGCGTCCGTGGCCCTCGGGGCCCACGCAGACCACCGCCGCTCCACCAGCGACCTCACGGTCCAGCTCATGAAGGCCCCGGGCGGCGTGCTGCTGCTGATCGTCATCGGCGCTGCCATCGCGGTCACCGGCGTCGTGTACGCCATCCGTGGCTTCCGGAAATCGTTCCTCAAGTACCTGCGCCTGCCCGCCAACGAGCACACCCGCACCGCGGTGACGGTCGCCGGTGTCGCCGGCTATGCCGCCAAGGGTGTGGCCCTGCTGTTGACCGGGCTGCTGATAGTCATCGCCACCGTGAAGGCGAACCCGGCGGAATCAACGGGGCTCGACGGCGGCCTGAAGGCCCTGCGCGAGCAGCCGCTCGGGATGTACATGCTCGCCGCCGTCGGCGCGGGCCTGATCTGCTACGGCATCTTCCTGGCCGTCCGGGCCCGGCTCGCCCGGATGTAGGGGCTTCCCTACCGCGGCGGCACGGTGATGACCGCGACGGTCTGCTGCTGGCCGTTACGCATCTCGATGCTGGCGATGCTGGCCAGCTGCAGCGGCGTGGCCCCGGTGATGCGCACCTTGCCGCTGGGGGTGGCCGTCCAGGCGCACGCCCGGTCCTCGCCGCCGTCGCGGCCCTTCACCCAGAGCGAGAGGGTGCCGTCCACTGGCATGCTCCTGCCATCGACTGCCAACTCGGTGCCCCACGTTTTCTTCACGAGGCCGACGGTGAACTGCGGCCCGTTGCCGGCCGCCACGGAATAACTGGCGTCCGGCTGGGGCTGCTGTGCCAGCAGCGGCCCGGCCAGGAAACCTACCGCCAGACAGGCCGCGGCAACCGCCGCCAGCGCCGCCGACCACAGCCGTCGCGCCTTCCGCCGGCGGGCCGCGAGCGCGGCCAGCAGCCCCCGAGGGACGGACACCGGAGCAGCCTCGGCGGCCGGGGCGGGCCGCGTGAGTGTGGTGAGCGCGACGGCGTCGGGCACGGGGACGGCGTCGAGCAGCGCCGGGAGGCTGGCGAGTTCGTCAAGGGCCGTGCGGCAGTCCCGGCAATCGGCCAGATGCCGTTCGAAAGCCGCAGCCTCACCGGGTTCCAGGCCGCCGAGCAGATACGCGCCAAGCAGCTGGTGGAGTTCGGTTCCGTTCACTGCTGCACCCCCATTTCGTCGAGGATCGTCCGCAGGGCCCGCACCGCGTAAAAGGCCCGGGACTTCACCGTACCGGCTGGAATGTTCAGGTGCGCGGCGGCTTCCTGGACGGTGAAGCGGCGGTAGTGGAGGGCGACCAGGACGTCCCGGTGCTCGGCACTGAGGCGCAGCAACGCCTCCTCCATCAGGACCCGGTTGAGCAGCTCATCGACGCGTTCCGCGGCGCCCGCAGGGTCGGCGACCTCACGCTCGGCGGCCTCCCGCGGCCGGCGCTGGGCCTTGCGGTAGTTGTCGATCATGATGTTGCGGGCGGTCCGGAATAGATAGCTGCGCAGGCTGCCGGTGATCTGCGGCGCCTGCTGCCAGACGCGCAGCACCGTTTCCTGCACGACGTCGTCCGCCAGCTGCGGGTCGTGGCACGCGCCCAGGACGAACCGCCGCAGCGCCGTTCCGTGCTCGCGATAGATCGCGGCCACCACGTCTTCATCCAGCGGCATGCGGCACCTCCCGGGCTTGGTCCCTCTGCCCCACTAGGACGTACACGCCGGCCCGAAAGTTCAACGGAACACCCTTGAACCATTCTTCACCCGCCGCCGTCGTAACAGCTAGCCGGACAGCGAGATGGCCGGCACCTAGCCTAGGAGCCAACAATGACAAAGCACTTCGGCGCCACCCTGTCTGCCCTCGCTCTTGCCGTCGTCGTTTCCGGCTGCGCTGGGGGCAGCGGGACCACGACGCCGGCGCCGGCTGCCGGCACAACGGCGGCCTCCGCCACCACAGCGGCTGCCTCCCCGGCGCCGGCAACTTCGGCGACCGGCACCTCCGGGTCCAGCGCCCCGGCGTCGGCCGCTGAGCTTAAGACTGCCGCGACCAGCGCCGGGCAGGTGGTCGTGGACGCCAAGGGCATGAGCGTCTACCTCTTCACCAAGGACACCAAGGACTCCGGCACGAGTGCCTGCACCGGTTCCTGCATCGCCGCCTGGCCGCCGGTGCTTGCCGGCTCCGACGCACCGGCGGCGGAAGGCGTCACCGGCAAGGTGGGCACCATCCCCACGCCGGACGGCAAGAAGCAACTGACCATTAACGGGATGCCCTTGTACTACTACGCCAAGGACCGGGCGCCCGGTGACACCACCGGCCAGGGCGTCGGGAACGTTTGGTACCTCGTCAACCCTGCCGGTGAAATGATCACTTCCGCCGCTGGCGGCGGCTACTAGGCCCCGGACGCGAGGCCGTCGTCGGACTCGTCCTCGAACTCGACGGCGGCCACGATCTCCCGGGTCTCCGGGTGGATCATGTACGCCTCCTCGTCGTCCTCCAGCATGAGGAACTCGCCCTGGTCCGTGGTGAAGTGCCAGGCCAGGACGCGTTCGCCGTGGTGGTCATGGTTCGGGTCGCCCATGGTGATCTTGAGCAAGGTGTGTCCGGCCAGCTCGCAGAGCTCCCGGATGATCAGCTCAAACTCCGGCGCGCTGCTGAGTTCCTCCTCGGCCGCTGCTGCCTGACGCTCCGACAGGTTCGGGATCCGGGACACCCGCTCGTGGATGTGCCGGTCGAGTTCGTCCTCGTCCAGGACCAGCAGGTCCGGCTGGCCGCGGAGCCAGGCGGCATTGAGCGCGACAATGTCCTCGGTTTCCAGCAGCGGCTCGAATCCGTCGTCGAGCTGCTCCAGGAGCTGGACCGCCTCGGGTACCGCCGCCGCACCGCCGTCTTCACCACCCAGCTCGGCGTCGCCGTCGAGATAGGCCTCCGCTTCCTCCTCCGAGAGCGAGTCATAGGCAGCCACGCTGCGGTTGAACAGGTCCAGGTGCGCGGCGGCGCCCATGCCGGCCAGCCCTTCGCGGACGTACTCGTCGATCTCCTCGCGCTCCGGCACGGTGAAGACGTACTGGGCGAAGCCGCCGCCGAGCGACTGCGTCAGATAGAAGTCCACGTAATAGCTGCGCAAGGCGTTGGCCGCGATTTCCTCGGCATCCAGCAGTTCCGCGTACATGGCGTTGACGACGTCGACGTTGTTGTCCACGATGTCCACGTTGCCGCCGTTGAGGCTCTCCCTGGTCAGCACCGGGGCATGGCTGGTGGCGGTCGGGCTCTGGGTCAGGCTGGTGCTCATGGGGATCCTCACGGTGGTGGCGGGCGCTGCTCCGGTCCCTTCCACGGTAGGCCCGCCCGGTTCCGGGGCGTCCGAGCGCGAGGTGAACGTCAGGCGAAGTTTCCGGGCACCGCCAGGCTGGCTAAGATGGATCAGATGACCAACTGCTGGAAGTAGTGCGCACATGCCATCCCA
Organism: Arthrobacter sp. 05N425; assembly: GCF_056397125.1. Taxonomy (NCBI): domain Bacteria; kingdom Bacillati; phylum Actinomycetota; class Actinomycetes; order Micrococcales; family Micrococcaceae; genus Arthrobacter; species Arthrobacter sp. 05N425. Next base: position 79,326 of record NZ_JBFTMU010000002.1, on the reverse strand, counting down.
TCCGGACGAGAGTGCGGCACTGGCAATACAGACCCCCGCAATCAACGACCGCTCCCTCGCGGCCGGACTTGCTTACGCCATGGGGAGCCGGGTTTCCGGGATTTCCTTCGACGCCGCCACCGGGCTGATGCTGGGCAAGGTCCGCGGCGGCGCGGACGTGCCGTATTCGACGACGGCGAAGCTGGTCCGCAAGGGCGGCGGCTGGAGCTGCACCGTCGGTGTCTGCAGCTGCCCGGTGCGCAAGGACTGCAAGCACGTGGCGGCCCTGCTGTTTGCCGCCGAGGACAACCCGGCGACCCGCGTCCAGCTGCTCGCGCCCGCGGAATCCTCCCGGCTGTCGCGCCAGCCCTCGGCGCTGGACCTGCCGGACTGGGAGCAGGCCCTGAGCCCGCTAATCGCCCGGCCTGGGATCACCCAGTCGACCAACGGCGTGCCGCTGGCACTGCAGTTCGAGATCGAGGAACCGGCCCCACACTTCTCCTACACGGGCCGCCGGGACCCGCTGCGCAGCGTCCGCCAGCTCAAGGCCCGGCCCGTCATCATGGGGGCCAAGGGCAAGTGGATCCGGGGCGACGTCTCCTGGAACACCCTGAGCTACCTGAACTACCGGCGCGAATGCAACGAAGCCCACGTGGAGTGGATGCAGGAATTCCTCGCCTCGCACACGGCCCTGGCCAACCGACAGCACGCCGGCACCGCGCCCTGGCTGGGACTGAACACTTACGCCGGCAAGAACCTCTGGAGCCTGCTGGCCGAGGCCCGGAAGATCGGCCTCGCCCTGGTCCACGGCCGGGGCGACGAACCCGTACGGCTGGCCGACGAGCCAGCCGCCGTCGGACTCAACCTGACCCGGCTCGGCGCCGAGGAGGCCGACGGCGGCGGGCTGGCGCTCGCACCGACGATCACCGTCGAGGGCGCGGTGGTGGATCCGGCATCGGTCGGGACCATCGGCCGCCCGGCCCACGGCATCTTCCTGACCTCCGGCGCCGACGCGCTGCCCGGCGTCGCCCCGGGCGACTCCGCGATCACCCTCGCACCCCTGGAGGCCGGACTCAGCGAGGAACTCCTGACCTTCGTCACCGCCGGCACCACGCTGCATATTCCGTCCCGGGACGAGGGGCGCTTCCTCACCGGGTTCTATCCCAAGCTCAAGCAGACCGCCCGGGTGACCGCCTCCGACGAATCCGTCGAGCTGCCCGCCCTGGCCGTCCCCACCCTGTCCCTGCTGGCCAACTACGGCGCAGACCACCGGGTCCGGCTGCACTGGGAGTGGCACTACAAGGCCGGAACCCTGGTCACGGCCCAGCCGCTGTGGCGGCACCCCGGCGACCACGGCTACCGCGACGACACCGCCGAGGCCCGCATCCTGGAAACCGTGGGCCAGCCGTGGGACATGGTGCCGAAGCTCGGCGAATCGGCTACCGGAGGCTGGGGCACTCCGCGGCTGGCGGCGTCCGCGGAGCTCAGCGGCCTGGACACCCTCGCCTTCACGGAGGAGGTCCTCCCTAAGCTGCGCGAGCTTTCGGAAGTTTCCGTGGACACGGCCGGCGAGATTGCCGACTACCGCGAGGCCGAGGAAGCCCCGGTGGTGTCGATCTCCACCAAGGCCACCGACCAGCGGGACTGGTTCGACCTGGGCATCCAGATTTCGCTCGAGGGCCAGCCGGTGTCCTTCGCCGCCGTTTTCTCCGCCCTGGCGTCGGGCCAAACCAAGATGCTGCTGCCCAGCGGCGCGTACTTCTCCCTGGACCTGCCCGAGCTGCACCAGCTGCGCGCCCTGATCGAAGAGGCGCGGGAACTGCAGGACAACAAGGACGCGCCGCTGCAGATCAGCCGGTTCCAGGCCGGGCTCTGGGACGAGCTGGCACAGCTGGGCATCGTCGACGAACAGGCCGCCGCGTGGCGCGAGGCCGTCGGCGGGCTGCTCGAGGGCGGCGTCAAGGGCCTGCCGCTGCCCGACACCCTGGACGCCGAGCTGCGCCCGTACCAGCTCGAGGGCTTCAACTGGCTCAGCTTCCTCTACCGCCACGGGCTCGGCGGCGTCCTGGCCGATGACATGGGCCTGGGCAAGACCGTCCAGGCGCTGGCGCTGATCTGCGCCGCCAAGGTCGCCGCCGCCGAGACCGCCGCGTCCGCCGTCGCCGCCACTGTCGCCCCCGGGGCCGCGGCCGACGTCGTCGTCAGCCCGCCCGGCGGCGCACCCGGCGGGGCGCCCTTCCTGGTGGTCGCGCCCACCAGTGTGGTCGGCAACTGGCAGGCTGAAACCGCGCGGTTCGCGCCGGGCCTGACGGTGCGGGCCATCAGCGAGACCTTCGCGAAAAGCGGCTCGGTGCCGGCCGAGGCAATGGCCGGGGCCGACATTGTGATCACCTCCTACGCGCTGTTCCGGATCGACTACGAGGCCTACGCCTCCCGGCAGTGGGCGGGGCTGGTGCTCGACGAGGCGCAGTTCGTAAAGAACCACCAATCCAAGGCCTACCAGTGCGCCCGGAAGCTCCCGGCCGCCTTCAAGCTGGCGATCACCGGCACACCGCTGGAGAACAACCTGATGGAGTTCTGGGCGCTGACCTCGATCGTGGCGCCGGGACTCTTCTCCAGCCCCAAGCGCTTCGCCGAGTACTACCAGAAGCCCGTGGAGAAGAACGGGGACCGGGCACAGCTGGAGAAGCTCAGGCGCCGGGTCCGGCCGCTGATGATGCGCCGCACCAAGGAACAGGTCATCCACGACCTGCCGCCCAAGCAGGAGCAGGTCCTCGAGGTCGTGCTGAACCCGCGGCACCAGAAGGTCTACCAGACGCATCTGCAGCGCGAGCGGCAGAAGATCCTGGGCCTGATCGAGGACGTCAACAAGAACCGTTTCACGATCTTCCAGTCGCTGACCCTGCTGCGGCAGCTCAGCCTGGACCCGTCCCTGATCGACCCCTCGCTCTCGGGGGTGCGCTCCAGCAAGCTGGACGTGTTGTTCGAGCAGTTGGAGGACCTCGTGGCCGAGGGCCACCGCGCGCTGATCTTCAGCCAGTTCACCGGCTTCCTCGGCAAGGTCCGCGAACGGCTCATCGAGGAAAATATCGAGTTCTGCTACCTCGACGGCAGCACCCGCAACCGCACCGACGTCGTCAACGAGTTCAAGAACGGCGCCGCACCGGTGTTCCTGATCAGCCTCAAGGCAGGCGGCTTCGGCCTGAACCTGACCGAGGCGGATTATGTGTTCCTGCTGGATCCGTGGTGGAACCCGGCCTCCGAAGCGCAGGCCGTGGACCGGACGCACCGGATCGGCCAGGCCCGCAACGTGATGGTCTACCGGCTGGTGGCGAAGGACACCATCGAGGAAAAAGTCATGGCGCTCAAGGCCAAGAAGTCCCAGCTGTTCGCCGACGTGATGGAAGGCGACGCCCTCTCCGGCGGCGCACTGACGGCGGAGGATCTGGCCGGGCTGTTCACCGACTGACGGCTGGTCCGGCCCGTCCGCGCAGGGGCGTCCAGCCCTAGCGGAGGGCGTCGATCCGGGTGTCCAATGGTGCGTATCGGGAAGAGCTTGGGCGAAGGAGCGGGTGGCCATGGCCGCGCGTATGAGGTTCATTGACACCGCGGCGCACCCGCGGCGGCCCGCATCGGCGCTGGCGTCGGTGGTGGCAGCCTTGGCCCTGGTGTTGGGCCTGCTGCCGGCCACCGCTCCGCCGGCGCAGGCGGCCACCCTGTACGGACATGACATCTCCTGGCCGCAATGCCCGACGGCGGTCGGCGGCCTGGGCCTGCCGTTTCCTCCGGCGACTACCCAGTTCGTGGTGCTGGGCCTGACCCGGGGACTGCCCTTCACCGAGAACCCGTGCCTGGCCAGCCAGGTGGCCTGGGTCGGCACCAATAACAAGCGCGCCCACGCCTACACCATGGCGGCTTTCCCCACCGCCGCCCAGCTTGCCACCTACCGCGCGCAGGGGCCGTGGTCCGCCAGTACCCGGGCCGGAGAGCTCTCCAACGTCGGTTACGCCGAAGCCCGCTACGCCCTCGCCAGCCTCCAGCGGGTGAGCTTCCGGCCACCCGTCGTCTGGATCGATGTGGAGCCGCGGCCGGCCCAGCCCTGGCCCGCCGCCACCGCGGTGCAACGGCGCGAGAACCGGTACGTGGTGGAAGGCCTGATGCGGGGCCTCCGGGACGCGGGATACTCCTACGGCCTCTACTCCTTCGCCTCCGGCTGGCAGGACATCACCGGCTCGTGGAGGTTGCCGGGGGTGCCGGTCTGGGCCACCGCCGGGCGCCTCGACTACCCGTCCGAAGCCCTGGACCGGTGCCGGCAGGCCAGCTTCTCCGGCGGCCGGGTCTTCCTGTCACAGTGGTACGACGACGTCCGCGACTACGACCTCACCTGCGCCCCCTACGCGTTTACCGCGCTGCCCGTGCCGGCCTCCGCGCTCTCGGGGGCGACCGCGGATTTCAACGGCAACTGGAACAACGATGTCCTGGCCCGGGTCGCCGCCACCGGCGAGCTGCGGCTGTACCCGGGGACGGGGCGCGGCGGGCTGTTTCCGGGCATCCGGATTGGGGCCGGCTGGGCCGCGTACAACGCCCTCGAGACTCCCGGGGACTTCAACGGCGACGGCCCCCTGGACGTCCTGGCACGGGAGGCCGCGACCGGCAAGTTGTGGCTGTACCGCGGCAACGGCACCGGCGGATGGCTCAGCCGTATCCTGGCCGGCAATGGCTGGCAGATCATGAATGGCATCCTCGGCCCGGGCGATTTCAACGGCGACCAGCGCGTCGACGTGCTGGCCCGCGAGGCAGCGACCGGCTTCCTCTGGCTCTACCCGGGCAACGGCGCCGGCGGCTGGCTCCCGCGGGTGCGGGTCGGGGGCGGCTGGAACATCTTTAATGCGCTGGTGGCCCCGGGCGATTTCGACGGCGACGGCGCCGCGGATGTCGTGGCGCGGGAGACTGCCACCGGCCGGCTGTGGCTGTACCGCGGCAGCGGCACGGGCGGCTGGCTCCCCCGGGTGCTGCTCGGCGGCGGCTGGAACGGCATGACCGCCCTGATGAGTCCCGGGGATCTCAACGGTGACCGCACACCGGACATCCTGGCCCGCGATAGCGCCGGAAGCCTCTGGCTTTACCCGCGAAGCAGTGGCGGCACGTGGCTGGTGCGGGTGCGGGTCGGAGGCGGCTGGAACACCCTCAACGCGATTTTTTGAGCCGGCGCCCCGGGGATCACACGGCGGCGGATGCCACAGCCCGCGGCGCCGGCAGGCTCTTGCGGAGCCAGCGTCCCAGGGCCTTGCCCTTGCCCGTCCACCAGCTGTCCTCGTCCGTGTCGTGGTGCCAGCGGAAGATCACCGCAACCAGGACGAAGACCCCGGCGGCCACCTGTTCCCAGGCGCCGGACGCGGCATGGACCAGCACAACGAGGGACATGCAGAGGATGGACGGAAGCGCCAGCGTCCGGAACACGGTGTTGGCTACGTAGCGCCGCCTGGAGCGCGGCACCGAGACTGCCCGGACCATATCGAAACAGACGCAGACCACCACAACGGATTGGCCAAGGGTGAGCAGGAGCAGGCCCGGCAGGGAATGTCCGAAGAGTGCGACGGCGTACAGTCCGCTGTTCATGGCCGGCCCGCGATCGTTGCGGACGCCGGCGCTGCTGCGTCCGGAATAGTTGACTGAAGCATGTGCTGTGCCCCCCGACATTTTGCACTGGAGCCGAGTCATATCGGCTGTCCACTCGGCGGCCACCCGGCTGCCAAGACCATTCAACCGGCCGCGCAGGCGGGAAGTCACTGCCTGGCGGTACCCGACTATGCGGATTAGGCCACCCGAATTTGCGACCGAGTACTCAGTTCGCCCGGGCCGACTACTTGGAGGCGGTCAGGGCGTCTCATGCGGCCGCCATACCACCAGGGCCTGCGAACGGGCGCGGGGCCGCTGTCCGCGGGCCAATGTGACGACGTCGCCGGCTGCCCCCGCGGCGAAAATGCGGGAGTCCAGCGGCTGCCGGCGCCGGCCCAGTTCCTCGGTCAGCTCGGTGACCCGGCGCTGCAGCGCCGCAACCTGGTTTTCCAGTTGCAGGATCCGCTTGATGCCCTCGAGTGAGACGCCCTCCTGGGAGAGCCGCTGCACCTCGCGGAGCATGTTCACGTCGCGCTGCGAGTACCGCCGGGACTTGCCGGGGGCGCGGCTGGGCGAGACGATGCCGAGCCGGTCGTACTGGCGCAGCGTCTGCGGGTGCATGTCCGCCAGTTCCGCGGCGACGGAGATGACGAAGATCGGCTGGTCGAACTCGATGTCCATGGCAGGACTCCTACAGCCGGGCCTTGGCTGCCAGGCCGGCGCGGACGTCCTCGCCGGAGGTGGCCGCGGCGAAAGCCTTCACGGCTTCCTCGGCGTCCTTGCTCAGCTTCTTCGGCACGGCGACGTCGATGGTCACCAGCAGGTCACCGGTGGCCTTGGTGTGCTTGACGCCGCGTCCCTTGACGCGGAGCGTGCGCCCTGACGGGGTGCCGGCGGGAACGCGGACCCTGACCTTGTCCCCGTCGATGGTCGGAACCTCGATGTCGGCGCCCAGGGCGGCCTCGGCGAAGGTGACCGGGACATGGATGCGCAGGTTGTCGCCGTCGCGGGTGTAGAAGTCGTGCGGTTTCACCGTGACGGTGACCATGAGGTCGCCGTTGCCGGCCGGACCGTACTGGCCCTTGCCGCGGACGCGGACCTTCTGGCCGTCCTTGATGCCGGCCGGGATGCGCACGTCGATGACTTCGCCGTCCGGTTCGCGCAGCCCGATGGTGGTGCCGCGGATGGACCCGGCGAAGGAGATGCTGGTGGACGCGGTCCGGTCAGCACCCTTCTGGGGTGCGCGCTGGAAGGACTGGCCACCGCCGCCGAAGCCGCCGCCGCCAAACAGGTCGGCGAACTCGGGCGGGATGCCGCCGGCGGTGCTGTAGCCGCCGGAGTGGCGTCCGCCGCCGCCGGTGAACAGTCCGCCGAAAAGGTCCTCGAAGCCGGCACCGCCGGCCGCCCCGCCGGCGCCGCCGGGGGCGAAGCGGGCGCCGCCGCCCATGGCCCGGATGGCGTCGTACTGCTGGCGCTCGTCGGCGTCGGAAAGCACCGAGTAGGCCTCGGAGATGTCTTTGAACTTCTTCTCCGATGCAGTATCCCCGGCGTTGGTGTCCGGGTGATGCTGCCGCGCGAGCTTCCGGTAGGCCTTCTTGATGTCGGCGTCGGAAGCGTCCTTGGCGACACCAAGGATCTTGTAGAAGTCCTTGTCCACCCAGTCTTGGCTAGCCAATGGCGTTTCCTTTCAAAAGTGTGTGCCGAGATGACAGTTCACGCCAATGTTTGCGGGAAACACCGGCGCGAACTGTCATCTCGATGACGTGCTGCTAGGCAGGGACGGCCACGATGACCTGGGCCGCGCGGAGCACCCGGTCGCCGGACTTGTAGCCCGAGCGCAGGACCTGGCTGACGGTGTCGGTCTCGACATCCGGGCCGGGCTGCTGGATGAGGGCCTCGTGGATCGTGGGATCGAACTCCACGCCGGTCTCATCGATGCGCACCAGGCCGTACGTCTTCAGCGCGTTCTCCAGCTTCGCGGCGATCGCGGCGAACGGTCCGTCCGCCAGGTCGCCGTGCTGCCGGGCGGCGTCGACGTCGTCCAGCACCGGAAGCAGGGCGTTGAGGACGCCGATGACGGCCATCTCCCCTGCCACGGCGCGGTCACGTTCAACGCGCTTGCGGTAGTTGACGTACTCGGCCTGCAGGCGGCGGAGGTCGTTCTTCAGTTCCTCCGCCTCCCCGGCACCTGCGCCCTGCGCCACGGACTCCGCTGCCGGAACCTCGACGCTATTGAGGATGTCCTCGGCCTGGGACAGTGCGTCCCCGGAATCGGGCTCCCCTGCGGCGGCGCGCTCCTGGTCGGGATGGCGTGCCTGGCCGGTCTTCGGATCAACCTTGCGGTTGTCGTGGATCACCGGCTTCTGGCTGTCATCACGGCTCTCGTCGCCGTGCTCTTCTTCGTTACCGTGGTGCGGCATGATTACTTCTTCTCGTCTTCGTCAACGATCTCGGCATCAACGATGTCCTCGTCGGAAGCCGCCTGCTCGCCGGCCGGAGCACCCTGGGCGCCAGCGGCACCGTCGGGGGAACCGGGCTGGGCGTAGATGGCCTCGCCGAGCTTGGTCTGGGAAGCCTGCAGCTTCTCAAACGCGGTCTTGACGGCGGCGTCGTCGGTGCCTTCGAGCGCTGCCTTGAGGGCGTCGACGTCGGCCTGGACCTCGGTCTTGACCTCTTCCGGCAGCTTGTCGGCGTTGTCGGCGATCAGCTTGTCCACGGAGTACGCGAGCTGCTCGGCAGTGTTGCGGGTGTCGGTCGCCTCGCGGCGGGCCTTGTCCTCTGCTGCGTGCTCCTCGGCGTCGCGGACCATGCGGTCGATGTCTTCCTTGGAGAGGCTGGAGCCGCCCGTGATGGTCATCGACTGTTCCTTGCCGGTGCCCTTGTCCTTCGCGGAGACGTGCACAATGCCGTTCGCATCGATGTCGAAGGTGACCTCGACCTGCGGCACGCCGCGCGGGGCGGGTGCGATGCCGGTCAGTTCGAAGGTGCCCAGCGGCTTGTTGTCGCGGGTGAACTCACGCTCGCCCTGGAAGACCTGGATCGCCACGGACGGCTGGTTGTCGTCCGCCGTGGTGAAGGTTTCGCTGCGCTTGGTGGGGATGGCCGTGTTGCGCTCGATCAGGTGCGTCATGACACCGCCCTTGGTCTCGATGCCCAGGGACAGCGGGGTGACGTCGATCAGCAGCACGTCCTTGCGCTCACCCTTCAGCACACCGGCCTGCAGTGCGGCGCCGACGGCGACGACCTCGTCCGGGTTGACGCCCTTGTTCGGCTCCTTGCCGCCGGCGAGTTCCTTGACCAGCTCGGAGACGGCGGGCATACGGGTGGAGCCGCCGACCAGCACGATGTGGTCGATGTCGGAGAGCTTGATGCCGGCTTCCTTGATGACGTCGTGGAAGGGCTTCTTCGTGCGCTCCAGCAGGTCCTTGGTGAGGTCCTGGAACTTCGCGCGGGTCAGCTGCTCGTCCAGGTGGACCGGGCCGTCGGGGGTGACGGAGAGGTACTGGAGCGAGACGTTGGTGCTCGAGGAGGAGGAGAGTTCCTTCTTGGCCTGCTCGGCAGCTTCACGCAGGCGCTGCAGGGCGATCTTGTCCTTGGAGAGGTCGATGCCCTTGACCTTGAGCTGGTTCAGCAGGTAATCCACGACGCGCTGGTCCCAGTCGTCGCCGCCGAGGCGGTTGTCACCGGCGGTGGCGCGCACCTGGATGGTGGAGAAGTCGTCTTCGTCCTTGCCGACTTCGAGGAGGGACACGTCGAAGGTTCCGCCGCCGAGGTCGAAGACGAGGATGAGCTCGTCTTCCTTGCCCTTATCCAGGCCGTAGGCCAAGGCAGCCGCAGTGGGCTCGTTGACGATGCGCAGGACCTTGAGGCCAGCGATCTCGCCGGCTTCCTTGGTGGCCTGGCGCTCGGCGTCGTTGAAGTATGCAGGAACGGTGATCACGGCGTCCGTGACCTTTTCACCGAGGTAGGACTCGGCGTCGTTCTTGAGCTTCATCAGGATGCGCGCGGAAATTTCCTGGGCGGTGTACTTCTTGTCATCGATCGCGACGTTCCAGTCGGTGCCCATGTGGCGCTTGACCGAGGCGATGGTGCGGTCGATGTTGTTGACGGCCTGGCGCTTGGCGATCTCGCCGACCAGGACTTCGCCGGACTTGGAGAATGCAACAACCGACGGCGTGGTGCGGCCACCCTCGGCGTTGGCAATGACGGTGGGCTCGCCACCTTCGAGAACGGAGACGACGGAGTTAGTGGTTCCGAGGTCAATACCTACTGCACGTGACATGTGTTGCTTCCTTCTTTCCTTGGAAACTTGCTGGCCCCCGGCAATCGGGCGGGTGCCCGGCGGCCGGGCCATACCCGGCGATCGAGCCCGTCGAAAACGAGGCGCGCCCACTTATTGAGCGCTCTGCACTCAACTTTACCCAGCCCGGGATGGATGTCAATCCGAAGTTGAGTCCATTCGACTCAACTTGGAGTTACGAGTGGTGCTTCCGGGCCGGGAAGCGCCGCAAAGCCGCGGATTTGAGCGGATTTAGGGCAGCGCAAACGCTCCGCAGCCGTGATTTCGCTGTGCGAGAACGGGCCCGCGCCAGGTGCGGCAGCGGAACTAGAGCTCCTCGCGGCCCGCATCGTCCCGGACGGTGCCATCCCGCCCTGCCGGTTCGTCGTGGGCGGCATCCTGGGTGCGGCGGCCTGTGCGCTGGGCGCCCGCGGCCCCGGCGGCCCCATAGTCGCCCTCCGGATATTCGCCCTCCTCGACGCCGGCGGCGTCCGGACCGGTTGCGCCCGCCGCCCCGTAGTTGCCTTCGGGGTAGTCCCCCTCTTCGGCGCCGACGGTGGAGCCGCTGGCTACTCCGGCCCGGCCGTAATCCCCTTCTGCATATTCACCCTCGGGGGCCGCTGCCGGATTCTCCCCCGCAACGCCCGCCCGGCCGTAGTCGCCCTCGACGTACTGGCCGGCGTCGCCCTCGGTCGCCGGTTCTTCGGCGGCAGCCGGAACCGGGGCGGTGCCGTGCTGCTTCTCTGCTGCCGTTCGATCAAACTCACTGTTTTCAGACATGTTTGGATCCCTCCTGCAAGCGTGGGCGCCCGCGCGGGCGCAGTCGCAGTCTATCGAGCGCCGCGGGGAGGCAACAGGGGTCCGCCCGAGCGTGCGGCACCCCGGCTGCCCCCCGGCGCCGCTTAACGAAGCAGCCGCCGCCACCGCACCTGGTGGGGGCCAGGGACGGTGACGGCGGCTGCGGCAGGGGGTTCGCCGGGTTCCGGCTAGCGGAGCCCCGCCTCGGCGGATTCCGGCTCCGGGGCGGCCGGCAGCTCGCGTGCCGCGGCATCGGATGAGGGCCGTCCCAGCTTGCTCGGCCACCAGATCCGCGGGCCAATGTCGTAGGCCAGGGCAGGGACCAGCAGGGACCGGACCAGGACGGTGTCCAGCAGCACGCCGAACGCGACGATGAAGGCCAGCTGCACCAGGAACATGATCGGAATGACGCTCAGCGCCGCGAAGGTGGCCGCCAGGACCACGCCGGCCGAAGTGATCACGCCGCCGGTGACGCCGAGGCCCCGCAGGATGCCCGGACGGGTGCCGTGTTTGAGGGACTCCTCGCGGACCCGGCTCATCAGGAAGATGTTGTAGTCCACGCCCAGCGCCACGAGGAAGACAAAGCCGAAGAGCGGGACCGTGGCATCGGCCCCCGGGAATCCGAGGATGTGGTTGAAGACCACGGCGGAGACGCCCATCGCGGCCCCGTAGGAGAGCACCACCGAGGCGACCAGCAGGACCGGCGCCAGCACGGAGCGCAGCAGCAGCATCAGGATTACCAGGATGACCGCGAGGACCACCGGGATGATGGTGACGAGGTCACGCTGGGCCGTGGTGTTGGTGTCCAGGGCCGTGGCGGTCACACCGCCGACGAGGGCGCCGCCGTCGATCCTCTTCAGTTCCTGCCGCAGGTTTAGCACGACATTTTCGGCCTCATTTGAGTCCGCGGCGTAGTTCAGCGTGGCGTTGATCAGCACCTTGCCATCCCTGACCGCCGGGGCGGTGGGGGCTGCGGGGGCGCCGGGGGCGCCCTGCGCGCCGGGGATGATCGGCACGTTGCCTTCGGCCAGCAGGTAGGCATCCCCGACGCCGTCGCTCGTCTTGGTCCTGTCCAGCACCTCCTGCGCCTTGGCCTGGTCGGCGACGATCACGGCGGGGCTGCCGGAGCCGGCGTCGAAGTGCCGGGCCAGGGCGTCCTGGCCGTCCACCGCATTGGAGGCTGCGAGGATGACGTCGGTCTGCGGTACCCCGTTGGCCTTGAGCTGGAGGACGCCGGCGGATGCCACCAGGAGCAGCAGTACGGAGGCGATCCAGACGGTGCGGGGCCGGCGGGACACCAGGGACCCGGTGGCGCGCCAGATGCCCTTCTGGCCCTCCAGGCCGGTGACGAGTTCGGGTTCGCGCTCTGTCTCCGGGAGCAGCTTGGGGCGGAACGGCCAGAAGGCGACGCGGCCCAGCAGCGCCATCATCGCCGGCAGCAGGGTCAGTGCCGCGAAGAGCGAGCACAGGATGCCCGCGGCCGCCACCGGGCCGAGGGCCTTGTTCGAGTTGAGGTCGGAGAAGAGCAGGCAGAGGAGCGCGATGATGACCGTGGCGCCCGAGGCCAGGATCGGCTCCCAGGCGGCCTTCCACGCCGTGAGCGCCGCGGCCGTGCGGTTGGCGGTGTGCGTCAGGGCTTCCCGGAAGCGTGCCACGTAGAGCAGTGCGTAGTCTGTGGCGGCGCCGATCACCAGAATGGAGAGGATGCCCTGGCTCTGCCCGTTGAGCTGGATCCAGCCCAGCTTCGCCATGCCGAAGACCAGCAGGATGGCGGCGCAGAGCGCGAACACGGAGGTGAACAGCACGGCGATCGGCAGCAAGAGCGAGCGGTAGACGACCAGCAGGATCAGGAAGACCGCCGCCAGTGCCACGAGCAGCAGGATGCCGTCGATGCCGGCGAAAGCACTGACCAGGTCCGCCGTCAGCCCGGCCGGGCCGGTCACAAAGGTCTGCATTCCCTCCGGAGCGGAGGACTTCACCTCGTCCCGAAGTTCCTTGATGACGGTCTTCACTTCATCGGAGGACGCGATGGGCACCACGAACTGCACCGCCTTCGCGTCCTCCGACGGGATGGGTCCGATCACGGTGCTGCCAAGCTGCAGGGCTTCGAGTTTGCCCTTCAGCGCAGCGGCCTCGCCGAGCTGGGCCCGGGTGAACTCGGTATCGCTTTCGATCACAATAACGGCCGGGATCTCCTTGGAGTCCCGGAATTTAGCCTGCCAGTCCTGCGCCTCGGTGGCCTCGGCGCCCGCGGGAAGGAACGACGCCTGGTCGTTGGAGGAGACCTCGCTTAGCCGCCCGAACGTGGGGCCGCCGATCCCGGCGATAGCGAGCCAGGCGACGACGAGCACCACGGGCACCAGCCAGCGCAGCCAGAACGGGACACGGGTGGAGTTTTGCCGGTTGCGTTTCATGGTGTCCTTCTCGGGGTGGCGGTGCGGAGTAGACTTTAGTAAATCATAGATTATCTCCATGATCGATATAAGTGACAGCCTAGAAAGATTTTGACCGTGAAGGCTTACGGGCTGGAGTAAACTCCGGAAGGCGCGAACCGCGCAGGCCTCCCGAGGCGCCGAGCAGGAAGGGTGAAATGTCAACAGAGATGCCGGCAATCCCCGACGCCGCCGGCCCGTCCCCGCTGGTCAGTCTGCTTCAGGAGTTCAGCCTCGAAGCCAACCGCTACGCGGACTCGGCGGGCGCCCGCAACGACATGCACCGCACCGACCTCAACGCGTTGTCCGTGATCATGCAGCACACCGCGAAGAACCAGGTGGTCACGCCGGGCGTGCTGCGTAGGGAGCTCCATCTCAGCTCGCCCGCCACCACCGCGCTGATCGACCGGCTGGACAAGTCCGGGCACGTGGTCCGGGAACGGCAGGGCACGGACCGCCGGCAGGTCCAGCTCAGGATGACCCCCAAGGCGTACCGCGACGGCGGCGCCATGTTCCTGCCGCTCGCCCGGCACATGGGGGCCGCCCTGGAGGAGTTCACCCCGGCCGAGCTGGAAATCGCCACCCGGTTCCTGCACGCGATGATCGATGCCACGGTCCGCGCCGGCGAGGAAGCCGCCGCGGCCCCGACTGACTCGCAGTAGTCGCCGGCAACTGGCGCCGGTCAGTTGGGCCCGCCCCGGCTGCGGGAGGCGTAGCGTTTCCTTATGAGTGCCGAGCAGCCTGACGATGTCTACACCCACGGCCACCACGAGTCGGTGGTCCGCGCGCACGCCTCGCGAACGGCGGAGAACTCCGCAGCGTTCGTCCTCCCGCATTTGACCCCCGGAGTTTCGGTGCTCGACGTCGGTTGCGGGCCCGGCAGCATCACCTGCGATTTCGCCGCGCTCGTCGCCCCCGGCGAGGTCACCGGAGTGGACCGCTCCCCCGAGGTCATCGCCCACGCGGGCGCCCTGGCCGCGGAGCGCGGCGTGGCCAACGTCCGCTTTGTCGCCGGCAACCTCTACGAGCTGGACTTCCCGAACGAGACGTTCGACGTCGTGCACGCGCACCAGGTGCTGCAGCACCTCACTGATCCGGTGGCCGCCCTGCGGGAAATGCGCCGGGTGGCCAAGGCCGGCGGGATCGTGGCGGTCCGCGACGCCGACTTCCACGGCATGAGCTGGTACCCGGCCGTGCCGGAGTTGGACGAGTGGATGGAGCTCTACCAGCGGATCGCCCGACGGAACGGCGCCGAGCCCGACGCCGGACGGCGGCTCGTGTCCTGGGCGCAGGCCGCCGGGTTCACCGACGTCGCGCCGTCGAGCAGCAACTGGCTCTACGCAACCGGCCAGCAGCGGCGCTGGCAGGCCCGGGTCTGGGGCGAGCGCGTGCTGCACTCGGCCTTCGCAGACCAAGCGCTCGAGTACGGTTTCGCCACCGAAGCGGACCTGGCCCGGATTTCCGCGGGCTGGCACCGTTGGGGCTCCACGGACGACGGCTGGTTCCTGATCCCCAACGGCGAAGTGATCGCCCGGGCCTGAGCCACAAAGCAGGTTCCCGCCAGCCATTCCCTGCTTTCCAAACTGCCGCTAGGGTGCACTCAAAGACCCAGCAGCGAGGAGAAACCATGCGCAAAGTGACGGCCGGCCTGTTCAGTTCCGTGGACGGAGTGGTTGAAGACCCGTTCTTGTGGCAGTTCGACAGCTTCGACGAGGAACTGGGGGCCGGGATGGGCGAGATGATGGGCCGGATCGACACCGGGCTTCTGGGCCGGGTCGGGTACCAGCAATGGGCGCAGTACTGGCCCAACGCCGAAGCGGACGCGGATTTCGCAGGGTTCATCAACCCGCTGCCCAAATTTGTGGCGTCCCGGACCCTGACCGGTGACCTGGAATGGCAAAACTCCCGGCTGATCGAAGGCCCCTTGGAGGACTTCGTCGCGGACCTGAAACAGGGCGAGGGCGGCGACATCGGCATCTTCAGCAGCATCTCGCTGGTCCACCAATTGCTGTTCGCCGGCCTGCTGGACAGCCTGATGCTGATCGTCCATCCGGTGATCGCGGGCAGCGGCCGGCGGCTCTTCAACGACGGCGATCCCCTGACGCGGCTTGAACTGCAGTCGTCCCAGCAGACCAGCAAGGGCAACATGATTCTCAGCTACGGCCTCCGCGAGGGCTGACGACGGGCAGAGCCGCGTCATCAGGCAGGGCAGCCGGGGCCGGAACCGTAGACTTGGTAGGTGCAACTTTCCCTCTGGCTGGCCCTGGCCGGCGCCGGCGTCCTGATCAGCTTCACGCCGGGTGCGGGCGCCATCAACACCATGAGCAACTCCCTGAACTCCGGCTTCCGGCGTTCCATCTGGGGCATCCTTGGCCAGCAGGCCGCCTTGGTGGTGCACATCCTGATCGTGGCCCTTGGCGTCGGGGTGCTGGTGGCGAGCTCGCCGCTGGCCTTCAACATCATCCGCTACGCCGGAGCCGCCTACCTCGTCTACCTGGGCATCCAGCAGTTCCGGCACAAACCCGATCTGGACCAGGAGAAGGCCGCCGCGCTCCGCAACGAGCCGGCGCTCTCAATGTTCCGCCGCGGCCTGTGGGTCAACCTGCTCAACCCTAAGGCGATCGTCTTCTTCCTCGCCTTCATGCCGCAGTTCATCCGCCCGGACCAGCCACTCCTGCCGCAGTACCTCGTGCTGTCCGCCACCGTGATCGTGATCGACATCCTGGTCATGTGGTTCTTCTTCGCGGCAGCCGCCACGAGCTTCCAGCGCTTCACCCACGACGCCCGCGGGCAGCGGATCCTCAACCGGACCTTCGGCGTGCTGTTCATGGCCGTCGGCGTGCTGCTGGCGCTGATCCACTAGCCGCCGCGGACCCGGGCCGCTACTGTCCGTTCGCCGTAGTCAGTTTCCGCAGATCTGCCTTCCGGATCTTGCCGCTGGCGGTCCGGGGCATTTCGGCCACGAAAACCACGGACTTGGGGATCTTGTACCGGGCCAGCCGGCCTTCCAGGTGGCTGCGCAACTGCTCTTCGGTAAGCCGGGCGCCGTCGCGAAGCAACACCACGGCCCGCGGCACCTCACCCCACCTCTCGTCCGGCACGCCGATCACCGCGACGCTTCCGACGGCGTCGAGCTCGGCGATCGCTTGCTCCACCTCGGCCGGGTAGATGTTCTCCCCGCCGGAAATGATCATGTCCTTGAGCCGGTCGGAGATGAACACGAAGCCGTCCGGGTCCTTGTAGCCCATGTCACCGGACTTGAACCAGCCATCCGGGGTGTAGGAATCGGCCGAGGCCTCAGGACGGTTCCAGTACTCCCGGATGACGTTCGGGCCCTTGATCTGGATCTCCCCGACCGTTCCGGGCGCGGCCGGGCCGGCCTCCGGATCAATGGGGTCGGCCACCCGGACATCCGTGAAGAAATGCGGCAGCCCCGATGACCCGGCCTTGTCCCGGGACCGCGCGGCAGGCAGGGTGGTGGCACCCGGGGCCGTTTCGGTCATGCCGTAGCCGTTGGAGAACCGCAGGCCCCGCCGCTCGTAGGCCTCCAGGACGCGCATCGGTACCGCGGAGCCGCCGCAGGTCAGCTTGTTCAGCGAGCCGAGGTCCGTGGCGTCCCAGTCCGGGTGCTCACACAGCATCTGGTAGGTGGTGGGAACCCCGCTGATGGTCGTGGCGCGGTGCTGCTGGATCAGTTCCAGCGTCCGGCGCGGATCGAACTTGGCTTCCAGCACCACGGTGCCGCCCTTCAGGAGCGTCGGCAGCACGCCCATATCCAGCGAGGCCACGTGGAACATCGGAGAGATCATCAGGGCCACGTCGGTGGAGGAGAAATCGAAATCCACCAGCACGTTGAGGCAGTTCCAGGTGATGTTGCCGTGCGTCAGCAGCGCCCCCTTGGGGTTGCCGGTTGTTCCCGAGGTGTAGAGAATCATGGCCCCGTCGTCGAGGCCCACGGGCTCATCCGGCGCCAGCTCGGAACCGGACGCCACCACGTCTTCAAAAGCCTCGACGCTGCTGGAATCGGACCCTGTGCCCTCGGTACCGCCGTCGGGCGCTGCCCCGTCGGGCAACGGCGAGTCGACGACGACGATGCGGGCACGCACCTCGGTCGCCGCCGAGCCGCGCTCCGCGAGCCCGGCGAGCGCCGCCGCGTGGACCAGAAGCGCGGCGCCGCTGTCCCGGAGCTGGAACTGGATCTCGGGCGGAGCCAGCCGGGTGTTGAGCGGCACGAAGACCGCACCGAGCAGCCCGGCGGCAAACAGTGTTTCCAGGAAGGACGGATCGTTCTCCCCGAGGTAGGCCACCCTGTCACCTTTGACCACCCCGCGATCGCGGAAGGCGTTGGCGAGGCGGGCGGCCCGCCGGGCAAGCTCCTCGTAGCTGAGCTCCCGTGTTCCGGCGATGACGGCAGTCTTAGTGCTCGACTTTGGTCTGCGTCGTTGCAGCCACGAGCCGATGCCAAGATTCTCCACGGCAAATCCTTTCTAGTTAGACGGTAATGCCTGCGGGGCCGGTTAGGACCGGACGGCTTCCAGATCGTTGTTCTTCGGCTCCCGCGTCAGCAGGATGAAGACGATCGATACGACAGACATGATGGCGAGGTACCAGACGACGGACGAGGTGTTCTGGCCGGAATCCTTGAAGATCTGCGCCACAATCCCAGGCGTGAACCCTGCCCCCAGGAGGGTGGCGAGCTGGTAGCCCAGCGATGCGCCGGTGTAGCGGGAGGTGGTGCCGAACTGTTCGGAGACAAAGGCCGCGAGCGGGCCGAACAGCGTCGAGTGGATCATCAGGCCCACCGCGAACGCCACGAAGATCAGGCCGATGTTGTTTGAGGACAGCAGCTGGAACATCGGGACGAGGTACGCGATGAAGAGGAGCAGCCCGCCGATCATCACGGGCCGGCGGCCCAGCTTGTCGGAGAGCCGGCCGCCCATGACCACGAAGATGATGGAAACGAACGACGCCGCCGCGAAGGCGTAGAGCACGCCCTGCCGGTCGGCGCCCTTGGACACCGCGTAGGTCACGGAGAAGGTCGCCAGCACCACCTGCAGCGCAAATCCCGCCGCACCGGCCAGCATGGTGAAGATGAGGGCCTTGGGCCGCCGCAGGACCTGGAGCAGCGGGATTTCGCGGCGCCCGGCGCCCTCTTCGGCCTGTTCGGCTATTTCCTGCTCGAGGGCAGCCTTGAAGATCGGGCTTTCGGAGACCTTGAGCCGGACAAACATGCCCACCCCCAGCAGGACGAAGGACAGCAGGAACGGCACGCGCCAGCCCCAGGCGAGGAACTGTGCGTTTGGCAGGGCGGAGAAGGCGCCCATCACGAGGGTGCCAAGCACGGCGCCGGTGGGGGCGCCCGCGTTGACGAAGGACGCGGCGAAGCCGCGCCTTCCGGACTCCGAGTGTTCCAGCGCCATCAGGGCGGCCCCGCCCCATTCGCCGCCGACGGCGATGCCCTGGAACACCCGCAGGATCACCAGCAGAACCGCACCCCAGGGGCCGGCCACCGAGGCGTCCGGTACGAGCCCGATCAGGGTGGAGGCAATCCCCATCATCAGCATCGAGACGATGAGCATGCCCTTGCGGCCCAGCTTGTCGCCGAAGTGGCCAAAGATGATGCCGCCCAGCGGACGCGCGACGTAGCCCGCGGCAAAGGTGCCATAGGCGGCTACGACGCCCACCCAATCGTCCATGCCGGAAAAGAAGACCTTGGGGAAGACCACGGCGGCAGCCGTGGCATAGAGCAGGAAGTCGTAATACTCGATGGTGCTGCCGAGGTAGCTGGAGGCGATGACGGTCCGCGCCTCCCTGCGACGCGTGCCAGCGTCCATGGACTGCAACTGGGAAATCTGGGACATCGTTGTTCCTTGGGGCGGTGGGGATACTGGGGGTGAACGGTTTACTTGTAGAAGCGGGCGAGGAATTCGGCGACGACGGCGGGCCGTTCCTGGCCTTCGATCTCGATGGTGTTGGAGACCTTGATCTGGGCGCCGCCCTTGACCTCGGTCACTTCGGCGATCGTGGCGCGCATCCGGATCCGCGACCCCACTTTGACCGGGGAGGTGAAGCGGACCTTGTCCAAGCCGTAGTTCACCTTGGTGGTGACGCCTTCGACGTCGAACAATTCGCCCCAAAACGGGATGATGAGCGAGAGCGTCAGGAAGCCGTGCGCGATCGGGGCGCCGAAGGGCCCCTCCTTGGCGCGCTCCGGGTCCACGTGGATCCACTGGTCATCGCCGGTGGCGTCGGCGAATTTGTTGATCTGTTCCTGGGTGATTTCGCGGTATTCGGTGACGCCGAGGTCGGTGCCGGCGAGGGTGAGCAGTTTGTCGAAGTCGACGACGAGGTTGGGCATCTTTGGCTCCTGGTGTAGGTGGGTGGGGCGACGGCGGACCCGGCTGGAGGGCACCGCCTGGTGGCAAGAGGGTGGACGCTTAGTGGGTGAAGGCGCTGTGCCCGGTGAGTGCGCGTCCGATGATCAGGGCATTGATTTCGTGGGTGCCTTCATAGGAATAGACGGCCTCGGCGTCGGCATGGAACCGGGCGACGTCGGCCTCGAGCGTGATGCCGTTGCCGCCCACCACTTCACGGGCGAGCGCCACCGTTTCGCGCATCAGCAGGGAAGTCTGCATCTTTGCCAGGGCCGAGTCCTGGTCCCGGTAGATGCCTTTGGCTTGTTGTTCGGTCAGCCTGACCACGAGGGACAGGGCCGAGGTGACGTTGCCGAGCATCCGGGCGAGCTTCTCCTGGACGAGCTGGAAAGACCCCAGGGACCGGCCGAACTGCTCCCGCTGCGTGACGTAGCGGGTAGCTGCCTCGAACGCGCCGGCGGCCACGCCGGTTGCGATCCAGGCGACGTCCGAGCGCATGGCCCGGAGCATGGCGGCCACATCCCGGAAGGAGTTGACGTTGTGCAGGCGCATGGACTCGGGGACGCGGACCTCTTCGAGCGTGATGTGCGCATTCTGCATCATCCGCAGGGATGTCTTGCCGTGGATTTTCTCCAGGGTCACCCCGGCGGCCTCACGGTCCACGAGGAACGCTTTGACCTGTGCGTCCGCCTCGTCGCGGGCGAACACCGCCAGGACGTCGGCGGTGGCTGCTCCCCCGATCCAGCGCTTGGCGCCGTTGATGACCCAGGTGTCGCCCTCCCGCCGGGCGCTCGTGGAGAGCCCGCCGGCGATGTCCGAGCCGGACTCCGGTTCGGTCAGCGAAAAGACGCCTTTGAGGGAGAAATCGAGGACCTTGGGCATCCACTCGGCCTGCTGTTTCGCGGAGGCGCCGACCCGGATGGTGGTCCGGAACAGCCCGGCCTGGGCCGTGTAGAACGTGGCCAGGGACGCATCGGTTCTGGCGAGTTCGAAGATCCGGAAGCCGTGGTAGATGCCGCGGGCGGGTGTTTGCCCCGCACCCGGGGCGCCTGTCAGTTCCGCGGGCTCCATCAGGTCCAGGTCGATCAGCGGCCGGGCCAGCTGGTCCGGGAACTCGCCGCGCTCCCAGTACTCGGCGAGCAGCGGCCGGGCCTCTTCGTCCAGGAAGGCGCGCAGCCGGCCCAGGACCCGCCGTTCGGCGGGGGTGAGCAGGGATTCCGCGTCGTAGAAATCGCAGACGCCGTAGAGCCGCTCCTGCGCGGCGAGTTCCGAGTCCACGCTCACCTCAGGCCTCCAGACCGAGCAGGCGGACGGCGTTGTCCTTGAGGATCTTGGGCCGGACCTCGTCCTTGAGCGGCAGGTCCGCGAAGGCGCCCAGCCATTTCTGCGGGGTGATCAGCGGGAAGTCGGTGCCGAACAGCACCTTGTCCTGAAGCACCGAGTTGGCCATCCGGACCAGCGACTCGGGGAAGTACTTCGGGGACCAGCCGGACAGGTCGATGAACACGTTGGACTTGTGCGTGGCGATCGAGTTGGCCTCGTCCTGCCACGGCACCGAGGGGTGCGCCATGATGATCTGAAGCTCCGGGAAGTCTGCGGCGACGGCGTCGAGCAGGAGCGGGTTGGAGTAGGCGAGCTTGATGCCGAATCCGCCGGGCAGTCCTGCGCCCATGCCGTTCTGGCCGGTGTGGAAGATCGCCGGCAGGCCCAGTTCCTGGAGGGCTTCCCAGAGCGGATAAAACTGCTCGTTCGAGGGGTCGAAGCCCTGCAGGCTGGGATGGAACTTGAAGCCGCGTGCGCCGAGATCCACGGCCTGGTGCTTGGCGCCCTGGATGGCCTCGGCGCCGGTGCGCGGGTCAACGCTGCCGAACGGAATCAGCACATCGTTGTTCCGGGCCGCCCCGGCGATCAGCTCGGGAATGCTGTTGGGTTCGTGCTTGAGCTGGGTGCGGGCGTCGACGGTGAAGATGACGGCTGCCATGTTCAACTCACGGTAAATCTCCGCGATCCGGTCCAGTGACGGCGTCCGGTCCTCGGCTTTGAAGTACTTGGCCGAGGCTTCGGTGAGTTGGTCCGGCAGGGAGCCGTGGCCGTGGCCGTCGACCTCGAGGTGGACGTGCATGTCGATCGCAGCGAGCTTTGCGGCGTCGACGCCGAGTTCGTAGCGTGCGACGGTCATGGCTGGCCGACCTTCGCAGGTGCCGCTGCCGGTTCCGGCTGCAGGTCCTCCGGCAGCGGCAGGAACTCCTCCCCCACGCTCTGCAGTTTGTCGCCGAAGAGCGCGCCGAAGTTCTCGACAAGGTCCTGGTAGCCCCAGCCGCCCTCGCGGTACTCGGTGGCCGCCGCCTCGGGATGCGTCCAGAGCTGCAACCTGTCGCCGCCTGCGCCGATTGCCTGGCCGCTGATTCCGGAGGCAGCGTCGGAGGCCAGGAAGGCTACCAGCCCGGCGACGTCGTCGGCGGTGCCGAAGCCGAGGTCGTGGCGGAAGAAGGCCGGCATGGCCTCGCCGCGTTCGTCCGCCTCGACGGCCTTCTGGAAGTACGGCACGGTCTTGGTCATCGCCGTGGCGGCCACCGGGATGACGGCGTTGGCGGTGACGCCCGCCTTCTTCATCTCCAGCGCCCAGGTGCGGACCATGCCCACGATTCCGGCCTTGGCGGCGGCATAGTTGGTCTGGCCGAAGTTGCCGCGCTGGCCGGTGGGAGAGCCGATGGTGATGATCCGGCCGGGGATCCCGTTCTCCTTGAAGTAGCCGAACGCTTCCCGGGCACAGGTGAAGGTGCCGCGCAGGTGGACGTTGATGACGGCGTCAAAATCGTCATCGGTCATCTTCAGCAGTGACTTGTCCCGCAGGATTCCCGCGTTCGTGACCAGGATGTCCAGCCGGCCAAACTCAGTAACGGCGGCCTGCACCAGCTGCCTGGCGACCTCGGAGCTGCCCACCGGCGCGACGACGGCGGCCGCCCGTCCGCCGTCGGACTCAATGGTCCGGACCGCATCGGCCGCGACACCTTCATCCACATCGTTGATCACGACGGCGGCGCCCTGCCGGGCCAGCTCCCGGGCGTAGGCCAGGCCCAGGCCGCGGCCGCTTCCCGTGACGATTGCTACTTTTCCTGCCAGGCTCATCGCTGCTCCTTTGCTAGCTGCCGTGTGCATCCTGCCGCTCGGCATGGGATGCTGTTCTGCATCCATGAAAGTATGGATAATTGAGAATGTCAATGATTTATTTTCTGGACTATTGGAGTGGGCATGACGACCGAAGTAGACGAAGGGCCGGGCACCCGGGCCGCGGACAAGCTCGTGGCGGCGTCGATCAGCCTGGATGCCGGTTTCCTGCTGGCCAAGCTGCACGCCGCCGGCTCGATCCTCAACAACCGGGCACTGGCCGAATTCGGACTCAAGGAACGCTCCTACTCGGTACTGGCCCTGGCCAACAGCGGACTGGAGCCCACGCAGCGCGAAATGGCGGAATTCCTGAGCCTCGATCCCAGCCAGATCGTGGCCCTCATAGATGAACTCGAGAAGCGCGGCCTGGTGCTCCGCGCACCCGGAAGACAGGACCGCCGGGCCAAAATTGTTTCCGCCACGGCGGAGGGATCCGCCGTCTTCCGGCAGGCCGAGGCAGCCGCACGGGCGGCCGAATTCGAGGCCCTGGCCGGTCTCAGCCACGCCGAG
Source organism: Arthrobacter sp. 05N425 (assembly GCF_056397125.1). NCBI lineage: Bacteria > Bacillati > Actinomycetota > Actinomycetes > Micrococcales > Micrococcaceae > Arthrobacter > Arthrobacter sp. 05N425. Next base: position 56,167 of record NZ_JBFTMU010000002.1, on the reverse strand, counting down.
GTCGTCGAGCTGAAGGGCCTGCTCCGGAAGGCGCTCTGGAACGAATAACTCTGAGTCCGCGCCCCACCCGCCCGCAGGGGCGAGCCGCCCCGGTACCCGCGGGCGGGATTAGCCGCCCGCGCGAAGGCCCGGCAGCAGCGCCCTGACCGTGTCCGCCGCGATCGCGAAGCTGATCCCGTTCGCAGCGGTCCGCGAGGTCGACGTGGCCACCATGGTGTTGATGCCGACCACGCGGCCCCCGGCGTCAAGCAAGGGGCCGCCGGAGTCGCCCGAGCTGATCGACGCATCCGTCTGCAGCAGATTCACCAGCCGGGACTTCCTGCCGAAGCCGGCCTCGGCCGCGGTGGTCCGCCCGGTGGCCGAGATGATGCCGGTGGTGACGCTGGGTCCCCCGTCCAACCCCAAGGCGTAGCCGATGGCAACGACGGCGTCCCCGGGCGCCGCAGACCCCGAGTCACCCAGCTCCAGCACCGGCAGGTTCTTCACGCCCTCAACCCTCAACAGCGCCAGGTCGTGATCGCTATCCGCGGCGACTATGCGGGCGGCGCGCGTGCTCGAGTCGTGGAAGGTCACGGTCACGCCTGAGGCTCCGCCGGCCACGCCCCTGACCACATGGGCGTTGGTCAGGATTTCCCCCGAGCTGCCGATTACTATCCCCGTCCCCTCGGCCGTCGCCCGGCCGCCTTGATCCAGGAACGGGTTGGACTGCGTGGTGGTGGCCTTCACGGCGACCACCGCGGGCAGGGCTGCCGCGAGCAGTGCCTTGATATCGGCGGGATGGTCGGACACCCCGCCGCCGGTGACGTACTGCTTGACCACGGTTTCGGCTCCCCAGCCACTGGCGCGGGCAACAAGCAGGGCCGAACCGGCTCCGGCGAGCGCGGCGACCAGGAGGATGCCCAGCAGCTGCAAGAGGCCCAGCGAGAACCGGTTGGCCCGGCCGCCGGATGCTTTTGTCCCTGTCCGCGCGGCGGCCGCCTCTGCAGATGGCGCAGGCCTGGCTGGCCCGGCCGTACCGCCCGTCCCGTCCGACCCGTCCCTCCCGTCCGAGGCGGCCTCCGGCGCAGCCCCGTACGGCGCGTCCCCGTCCGCGGCTCCGAACCCAGGCGTTTGGACCGGGGAATCCTGATCCGTCATGGGACACAGTCTGGGAGCGGCACCGACGGCGGTCCAGAGCATTAGGGCCCGCCGGGACCGCCAAGGGCGGCGGCCCCGCCAACAGCGGCGGCCCGGCACACTTGACGCGAACGGAAAGCCGTATGACAGGACTTGTAATATTGCTCGGGTTCCGGCTAGCCAAGAGGCCTCGGCATCCGCCATGCTTAGTCATGACCTCAATGTCGAGCCAGTACCGGATCATCACGGTCTGCACCGGAAACATCTGCCGGTCCCCGATGGCCGAACTGATGCTGGCGGAGGCCGCGGCCGCTGCCGGGCTTACCGGCGTCGACGTCGATTCTGCCGGCATCACCTCCTACGAGGCGGGCCGCCCGATCGATCCGCGGGCCGCCCGCAAACTGGCAGCCCACAACATCCCTTCCGAGCTGCATGTCGCGCGCGAGTGGCGCAGCGAGTGGTTCCACTCGCGCGAGCTGATCCTGGCCCTTGATGTGGACCATTACGGCTGGCTGCGCCAGGCCGCGCCGGATCAGGCCTCGCTGGCGAAGATCCGAATGTTGCGCAGCTTCGACCCCGCGGTCGCCGACAGGGATCCGCTGGATCAAGGCATCGAAGACCCCTGGTTTGGCGGGCACACCGACTTCGACAACACCTGGGAGCTGATCCACGCCGCCGTCCCCGGCATCCTCAAGCACGTCCGCGCCGCCCAGCTGCAGGCCCGGGCAGGGCAGCCGAAGCAGCAACAAGACCAGCCGCACCGGGACGACGCGGGGCACCGGGTACGCTCTAGTTCATGAGCCGCGCACCCGTCATCATCGCCATCGACGGGCGCTCCGGCGCAGGAAAGACCACCCTCGCGATCGAACTCGCGGCCCGGCTCCGGGAGCACCATAAGGTCTCGCTCTTCCACTTGGAGGACATCTACCCGGGCTGGAACGGCCTGGCCGCCGGCATCGAACGCTATGCCGCCACCGTGCTTGCCCCGCTGCGCCGCGGCGAACCGGCCCGTTGGGTCAGCTGGGACTGGGAACAGCACTACGACGGCGCGACCCGCCTCACCCAGCCGGCCGAAATCGTCCTGGTCGAGGGTGTGGGCGCTGCCGCCGCGGCCGCCATGCCGTTCCTCGACGCCGTCGTCTGGGCCGATTCCCCCGAGCAGGAGCGCCGCACCCGGGCCCTTGGCCGCGACGGCGCGAGCTATGAACCCTACTGGGAGCAATGGGCCGGGCAGGAAGACGAATGGCTGGCCGCCGACGATGTGCCCTCCCGCGCCGACGTGCGGGTACTCAACCGCGCCGACGGTGCTGCGCCGAGCGAGGTGCTGCAGGCCCTCCAGTACCTCCCAGCCCTGGCCCCGGCGCTGCTTCCCGAGCTGTCGGCCCGCCGCGGACTCCAGCTGACCGCCGAGCGGATCGATGCCGCGCCGGACCCCGCCCGGCTCTTCGAAACGCTCTACGGCCTTTCGCCGAACGCGGTCTGGCTCGACTCCTCCCTGCCCCCGGACGGCCCGGACGGCCGGGACGGCGAGGACGGCCCGGACGGCCGGGCCTGGGCCCGGGAGGCCGCCGAACGCAGCCGCTTCAGCATCCTGGCGGACGACGGCGGCAGCTACGGCCAGTCGGTCCGGCACCGCTCCGGCCGGACCCGGGTGCGTGTCGGCAACGCCACCGTGCAGACCGAGGGAGGGTTCTTCCGCTGGCTAGACGGGGTCTGGGGGCGCCGGGCCCTGCGCGCCCCGGAGGGCTACCCGTGCGAGTTCACCCTCGGCTGGCTCGGCTACCTCGGTTATGAACTCAAGCGCGAGACGGGCGGCAGCGACGTCGAAGCCGACACCCCGGATGCCAGCCTGATCTTCGCCGGCCGCGCCGTGGTGCTGGACCACCGGGAACGCACGGCGTGGCTGCTCGCCCTCGACGCCCCGGACGCCGGCGACTGGCTGGCCGCGGCACGCGCGGCCGTCGCGGCGGCGGCCATGGACCTGGAGCCTCCCGGCGGCACGCCCGGCGGCGCCGCCGGGAACACCCGGGCCGCAGAGTTCAGCGCCCGGGACACCGAAGCCGCGTACAAGGCCAAGATCGCCGCGGCGCAGCACGAAATTACCGAGGGCAACAGCTACGAGGTCTGCCTGACGACGGCGCTGACGGCCACCGCGGCCGCCGGGGAGCTCGATCCGTGGCAGGCATACCTGGCGCTGCGCCGTCGCAACCCGGCACCGTTCGCGAGCTACCTGCGCCTGGCCGGCCTCACCGTCGCCAGCACCTCCCCGGAGCGCTTCCTGCGGATCGCCGCCGACGGCGCGATGCGCGCCGAGCCGATCAAGGGCACCCGGCGCCGGGCTTCCGACCCCGCCCGCGACGAGCTGCTGCGCCGCGAGCTGGAAACTTCACCCAAGGACCGGGCCGAGAACATCATGATCGTGGACCTGCTCCGCAACGACCTGAGCCACTTCGCGGTGCCCGGCTCCGTATCGGTCAGCAGGCTGTGCGCGATCGAAAGCTACGCCACCGTCCACCAGATGGTCAGCACCATCGATGCGCGTCTCCGGCCGGGCATGCCGCGGGCCGAGGCCGTGGCGGCCTGCTTCCCCGCTGGCTCCATGACCGGTGCCCCCAAGGTCAGCACCATGGCCATCCTGGACCGGCTTGAGACCGCACCGCGGGGCGTCTATTCCGGGGCGATCGGCTACTTCTCGCTCAGCGGGGCCACCGACCTCGCGGTGGCGATCCGGACCCTGGTGGTGGCTGCGGGCGCGGACCGGGGAACCACACTCAGCCTCGGCGTCGGCGGCGCCATCACCGCGGATTCCTCACCCCAGGAGGAGTACGAGGAGATCCGGACCAAGGCCTTCGGCGTGCTCTCGGCGCTCGGCGCGGAGTTCCCGGCGGGCTAGTCCACGCGTGAGCCGGCCTGGCTACTGCAGGGTCGACGTGAGCCGGGCGACGTTGTCCACGTACTTGACCCCCATGGGCCGCTTCATCCAGTCCTCGAGCGTCAGTTCCCTCGAAATGCCGCGGTACGTGTCCTCGACGGCGCTGATCCGCTGCACGATGTCCTCGCCCAGGAGCATCACCGAGACCTCGAGGTTCAGCGAGAAGGAGCGCATATCCATGTTGCTCGAACCCAGCACGGCAACCTCGTTGTCGATCGTGAAGTGCTTGGCGTGCAGCACGAACGGGGCCTTGTAGAGGTAAATCCGCACCCCGGCCTCCAGCAGCGCCTCGTAGTAGGACTGCTGGGCGTGGTGGACCAGGAACTGGTCGCCCTTTTCCGAGACGAAGAGTTCGACGTCGACGCCGCGCTGCGCCGCCGTCGTCACCGCGTAGAGCAGCGAGTCGTCCGGGACGAAGTACGGGCTGCAAATGGAGATCGTGCGCTGCGCCGAGTAGATCAGCGTGTTGAACAGGCGCAGGTTGTTTTCGGTGATGAAGCCGGGACCGCTGGGCACCACCTGGGCGGTGATGTTGCCGGCGTGCAGTTCGGGCCGGTGGGCGAGCTGGTGCTCCAGGGATTCGTCGGTCTCACTGAGCCAGTCGGTGGCGAAGACCACGTTGAGGGTGGTGACGATCGGCCCGCGCAGGCAGGCCATCAGCTCGACCCATTCCCGGCCGATCTTGCGGTGCCGCGGGTTGTTGTAGGACGGTTCGATCAGGTTCTGCGACCCGGTGAAGGCGACCTCGCCGTCGATCACCATGATCTTGCGGTGGTTGCGCAGGTCCGGGCGGCGCCACTGGCCGTGCACGGGCCGCAGCGGCAGCATGGGCCGCCAGCGGATCTTGCTGGCCTTGAGCCGGGCGATGAGCTTGCTGTACCCCTTGATCCGCAGGGTGCCCAAGTGGTCGAACAGGAGGCGGACTTCGACGCCGCGCTCGGCGGCCTCTTCCATCGCCGTCAGCAGGTCATCCGTGATGTGGTCCGAGCTGAGGATGTAGAACTCGGCGTTGATAAAGGACTCGGCTTCGCGCACGGCCGCCGCCATCGCCTTGATCGAATCCGGGTAGCCGGGCAGGAGCTCCACGTGGTTGCCGTCCACCATGGGCAGGGAACCGAGCGTCTTGTTCAGCTCCGCTGCGGAGGACACCCATTCCGGGCCCTCGTACTTGCTTTCCACCATGGCCAGTTCCGACGTCCCGGCCCGCACCCGGGTGTTCACCGCGTCCTGCTGCGCCCGGCGCTTGCGGGAGAGCCGGAAGTTGCCGAAGAGCAGGAAGAGGACCACGCCTACGGCCGGAACGAAAAAGATGATCAGGAGCCAGGCCATGGCCGTGGTGGGGCGGCGGTTGCCCGGGATGATGCCGAGGGCAACGACCCGGATACCGAGGTCGATGACGGTCAGGATCAGGATCACCCAGGACGGAAGTGACCCCGCCAGCGAAAATGGCCACAGCACAGGCAAACCCCTCAAGCTCCAGACCCGCGGAACAGTTCCGGAACGGGCAACCCGCACAGCTTATCCCGACCCGGGCCGCACTAAGCTGAAGGCATGACTACCCCCGCCTCTGTTCCAGCCCGCGCGACGGTGCTGGTGTTCCTCGATCCCGCGTTTGAGAAGGGCCGCGTCGCCGACTCGTCCAAGCCGCAGCTGATGGCCACCGACCAGGGTGCCACCCGCGGCGACGGCGTTTTCGAGTCGCTGCTGGTGGTGGGGGGACGCCCGCGCAAGCTGCAGGCCCACCTGACCCGGCTGGCCGGCTCGGCGCGCGCGCTGGAGTTGGACATCCCGGCGGAGGACGCCTGGCGGCGCGCGATCGAGACCGCGGTCAGCGAATACCGCGGCCGGGCCGCCACGGCGGTCGGAGCCGCCGGCGACGGGGCCGGCGGCGCGGACGAGGTCGTGGTGAAGCTGCTCGCCAGCCGCGGCGTGGAGGGCGCGGCCACGCCGACGTGCTGGGTGCAGGCCTCCCCGCCGCCGGAAGCCGGCCGCCGGCAGCGCGAGACCGGCATCGACGTCATCCTGCTGGACCGCGGCTACGACAGCGAGGTGGGCGAACGCGCCCCGTGGCTGCTGCTGGGCGCCAAGACCCTGTCCTACGCGGTCAACATGGCGGCGCTCCGGTACGCCCACCACCAGGGCGCGGACGACGTCATCTTCACCTCCGCCGACGGCCGGGTCCTGGAGGGCCCGACGTCGACCGTGCTGCTGGCGCACCTGGAGACCAGCGACGACGGCGCCGGCGGCGTCCGCACCGTGCGCCGGCTGATCACTCCGCAGCTGGACAGCGGAATCCTCCCGGGCACCTCGCAGGGCGCCCTGTTCACCGCGGCCAAGGCCGCCGGGTGGGAGCTAGGCTACGGCCCGGCGGTACCTGCCGATCTGTACGACGCCGACGCCGTCTGGCTCATCTCAAGCATCCGGCTCCTCGCCCCGGTGAACCACATCGACGGCAAGGAGATCGGCACCCCCGAACTGCGGCGGCAGCTCACGGCCGAGCTCAACGCACTGTTCGCCACGATCGAGTAGGAGCCGGCCGGTCCCGGGTGATGCTGCTCCGCCCCCGGAAAGGTGCCATGCCAGCGTCCGCGTGACTTAACATGACGACGCCGCCGGTGCCGCCGGCGTCGTAAGTGCTACGTTTTTGGGGAGTAATGAGACCCGGCGCCAAGCCCTGACTGGCCGGTCGGCAACCCTCCCTTTCGCGGCGGGGTGCCTCAGGTGAATACTCGGCATATCGACCATTCGAGCTGCAAGCGTGAAAGTAAGGAGATCCGTCGTGCCCGACGCATCCGCACCCGCTGTGCCCGCCACAGCCCCCGCCCAATCCCCCGCCGCACCCGGACCCGCCGAGGAAAGACTGGCGTACCGGCTGTTCACCGGGCCCGATGACCGCAGCTTCTGCGAGCGCGTTTCGGCCGCCCTGGCCGAGGGCTACGTCCTGCACGGCAGCCCCTCCGCCACCTTCAACGGCAGCACCGTGATCGTGGCCCAGGCCGTCGTGCTGCCGGCCGCGATCGCGAGCGCCGACGCCGCCGTCGCCAACGCGGTGGATGAGCTCGACGGCGCCGAGTTCACCGGCGAGGGCCACGCATGAGTTACGCCGGAGACCTGAGCCCGCAGGAAGCCTGGGCCAAGGTCGGGGCGGGCGCCATCCTGGTGGACGTCCGCACCGAGGCGGAATGGTCGCAGATCGGCGTCCCGGTCACCGGGGCCGGCACCGAAGACCGGCAGGCTCCGCTCTTCGTCCAGTGGACCCTGGCCGGCGGAGCCCCCAACCCGCGTTTCCTGGAGCAACTGCAGCAGCAACTCCAGCGGCAACTGCGGCAGCACGCGCCTGGCGCCACGGCGGCCGAGCTCATCTTCCTGTGCCGTTCCGGCGCCCGCTCGGTCGCCGCCGCGAACGCCGCCACGGCGGCCGGCTTCACCGCCTACAACGTCCTCGAGGGCTTCGAAGGCGAACCGGGCCCGACCGGCGCCCGGACCGTGAACGGCTGGAAGAACCACGGCCTGCCGACCAACCTGGAAAGCACTAAGTGAGCTTCAATCCCAATGCCCAGGGCTGGAGCCCGGACACCCAGGCCGTCCGCGGCGGACTCGACCGCACCGGGTTCCAGGAAACCACCGAACCGATCTTCCTGAACTCGGGCTTCGTCTACGAATCCGCCGCCGCGGCTGAGCGCGCCTTCACCGGCGAGGACGAACGGTTTGTCTATTCCCGCTACGGCAACCCCTCGGTGGCCACCTTCCAGGAACGCCTCCGGCTGTTGGAGGGAACCGAGGCGTGCTTTGCGACGGCGTCGGGCATGTCAGCGGTGTTCACCGCGCTCGGGGCATTGCTGGGGGCCGGCGACCGCGTGGTCGCCGCCCGCTCGCTCTTCGGATCCTGCTTCGTCATCCTCAATGAGATCCTGCCGCGCTGGGGCGTGGAGACAGTCTTCGTGGACGGCCCGGACCTAGAGCAGTGGCGGTCGGCGCTGGCCGTGCCGACGACGGCCGTGTTCTTCGAATCTCCCTCGAACCCCATGCAGGAAATTGTGGACATCGCCGCCGTAAGCGAACTGGCGCACGCCGCCGGTGCGACCGTGGTGGTGGACAACGTCTTCGCCACTCCCCTGCTGCAGCGGTGCGGGGAGCTGGGCGCGGACGTGGTCGTGTACTCCGGCACCAAGCACATCGATGGCCAGGGCCGGGTGCTCGGCGGCGCGATCCTGGGCACCCGGGAATTCATCGAGGGCCCGGTCAAGCAGCTCATGCGCCACACCGGCCCGGCATTGTCCGCCTTCAACGCCTGGGTGCTGAGCAAGGGACTGGAGACGATGGCCCTGCGGGTGAACCACTCGTCCGCCTCGGCGCTTCGGCTGGCCGAATGGCTGGAGGCCCAGCCCGCGGTCAGCTGGGTTAAGTACCCGCTGCTGCCGTCCCACCCGCAGTACGAGCTGGCCGCCAGGCAGATGAAAGCCGGCGGCACGGTGTTGACTCTGGAGCTTTCGCCCTCGCCCGGCCGCTCCGCCAAGGAAGCCGCGTTCGCGCTGCTGGACGCGTTGCGGATCATCGATATTTCCAACAACCTCGGTGATTCAAAGTCCCTGATCACCCATCCGGCCACCACCACGCACCGCGCCATGGGCCCGGAGGGGCGCGCGGCTATCGGGCTGAGCGACGGCGTCGTGCGGCTCTCGGTGGGGCTGGAAGACGTCGAGGACCTGATCCGCGACCTCGGGCAGGCGCTCAAGCAGGTCTAGCCCCGGCGCACCCGCGAAAGCACGGGGGCCGGTTCTGACATTCCCTCGGCGTCCGCACCGTGCATCGTGACCCGCACGGCATGGGCGACGACGGCGGCCAGGCCGGCGTCGTCGGAGGGGGTGTCCAGCCCCGGAGCGCAGAGCGCCTGGCGCTGCAACTGCGAGCCCGTGCCGTGCGCCAGGACGCGGTCCACGCCGCGGCGCACCAGGTCCAGCTCCCCTTGCTCCGCCAGGACGGGGGCCACGAAGTCGACCAGGGCGTGCGCCACCTCGCCGGCGGGAGCGGGACGGAAGCTGCCGAAGTCCAGCAGCTCGCCGCGCAGCCCGCAGTTGCTGGCCTGCCACGCGGCCATTTTTAGCAGGACCGTCGGCACCGGGGCCGGATCCACGCCGTCGCGCCACTCCCGGCTGGCGGACTCCACGAGGGCGCGCACCAGCACCGCGATCAGCGCCGCGTCCTCCGCCCGCAGGCAGACATCCGCGACCCGGACCTCCACAGTGGGGTGGTGGCGGGCCAGCCGGGCATCAAAATAGATCATCCCTTCGTCGAACAGCACCCCGCTTTCCAGCAGCCTCGTGACCACCCGCCGGTAGACCGGAAGGCTCCCAAATATCATGGAGGGCCCCGCCGCCGGCCAGCGGTTCCAGGCCTGGGTGCGGTAGCTTTCGAAGCCGGTCTCCGTCCCGTTCCAAAAGGGTGAGTTGGCGCTGAGCGCGATCAGCACCGCCAGTTTGTCCCGGATCCGGTCGAGGACGGCGACGCCCTCCTCGGGGGACTCGATGAAGGTATGGACGTGGAAGCCGCACGTCAGCTGCTCCTGCACCGTAAGGCCGAAGCGCTTCTGCATGGTGGCGTACCGCGGGTTGGGCGTCGTGTGGGTGGCAGCTGCCAGCGGCGATGTGGCCAGGGCTGCCACCCGGGCTCCGTGCATCCGGGCTACGCGGCCCGCGAAAGCCCGGGACTGCCTGATTTGCTGGAGCAGCGCGCTGTGGTCAAGGCAGGGCACGGTCTGGGTCTCGATCTGCTCCAGCTTGAGCTCGAAACTGAAGCCCGAGTCATCGTGGTTCGGATCCGCGGCAGACGCCGCCGTGGCGTCGGCAGACGCCGCGGCCGCTGCCGCGGTGGCGGGTTTCAGTCCGCGCAACAGTGCGTCGGCCAGTGCCAGCGGGACCCCGGTAACGGGATCCACGATCAGCAGTTCCTCCTCTACGCCAAAGGTGCGCATGCAACCATTGTGCGTCAGCACCCGCCCCGGCGCGCTACCCCAAAATCGCCGCTCAGACGATTCAGTCCTGGAAATACTCGATCTTGGCGCCGATGGTGTTAAGCCGCTCGGCCAGGTCCTCGTAGCCGCGTTCGATCACGTAAATGTTGCGCAGCTCTGACACACCACGCGCGGCGAGCATGGCCAGCAGCAGGCAGGCAGCCGGGCGCAGGGCCGGCGGGCAGCCGACTTCCGCGGCCCGCCACTTGGTGGGCCCGTTGACGTAGATCCGGTGCGGATCCAGCAGCTGGACCTGGGCGCCCAGCTTGTTCAGCTCGGTCAGGTAGATGGCCCGGTTCTCGTAGACCCAGTCATGGATCATCGTCTGGCCGTGGGCGTTGGCGGCGATGACGGCGAAGAACGGCAGGTTGTCGATGTTCAGGCCGGGGAATGGCATCGGGTGGATCTTGTCCGTTGGCGCCCGCAGCTCGGAGGGTTTGGTGGTGACGTCCACCAACCGGGTGCGGCCGTTGCGGGCAAGGTACTCCGCGGATACCTCCAGCCGCTGGCCCATCTGCTCGAGGGTCGCCAGTTCGATCTCCATGAACTCGATCGGGACGCGGCGGATCGTGACTTCGGAGTTGGTCACGATGCCGGCGGTGATCAGGCTCATCGCCTCGATCGGGTCCTCGGACGGGAAATACTCGATGTCGGCGTCGATCGACGGGCGGCCGACGATCTTCAGCGTCGTGGTTCCCACGCCGTCGATCTCCACGCCCAGCATCTGCAGGTAGAAGCAGAGGTCCTGGACCATGTAGTTTGGGCTGGCGTTGCGAATGATGGTGGTGCCGCGGCGGTGGGCGGCGGCCATGATGGCGTTTTCGGTCACGGTGTCGCCGCGCTCGCTCAGGACGAAGGAACGGTCGTGGCCGTCTGCGGGCGGTGCCTGCACGCTGTAGAAGCCGGACTTCGCCTCGACGCTGAGGCCGAACTGGCGCAGGGCCTGCATGTGCGGCTCCACGGTGCGGGTGCCAAGGTCGCAGCCACCGGCGTAGGGCAGCCGGTATTCGCTGGACTCATCGAGCAACGGGCCCAGGAGCATGATGACGCTGCGGGTGCGGCGGGCGGCCTCGACGTCCATCGAGTCGAGGTCCAGCACGGCCGGTCGGCGGATCTGCAGGTCGTTCGCGTCGAGCCAGGTGCACTCGACGCCGATGCTGGTCAGGACCTCCACGATCCGGTTGACCTCTTCGATCCGGGCCAGCCGCCGCAGGACGGTGGTGCCGCGGTTGATGAGGCTCGCGCACAGCAGCGCGACGCCGGCGTTCTTGCTGCTGTTGACATCCACGGCGCCGGAGAGCGTGCGGCCGCCCTCCACCCGCAGGTGGGTCATCTGCGGCCGGCCGACTTTGACGATGGCGCGGCCGAAAATGGATTCGAGCCGCTCAATCATTTTCAGGCTCAGGTTCTGCTTGCCCTGCTCCATCCGGGCGATGGCGCTCTGGCTGGTTCCCAGCTCGGCCGCGAGCTGTCCCTGGGTCCAGCCCTTCTCGCCGCGGGCGTCCCGGAGTACGGCGCCGACATATTCAGCAGTCTGTTGAGTCATATGCAATAAATATCACGGATGAGCTATTTTGACGGGCCAAAACCCCGGAACTGCAATATAGCTCACAGAATATCCGTCTCGTGCGATATGCGGACGCTACTGCTGGCCGAGGAACACCATGTTCCACGTCCCGGCAGCGACGGCCGCGGCCACGGCGGCACCCGAGATCAGCAGGCCACCGAGGACCACCCACGCGTCCAGCCGGCTGAACGTCGCCTTCCGCGCCCAGGTCCGCTGCGCGCCGCCAAAGCCCCGCGCTTCCATGGTCACCGCGAGCCGGGAGGCACGGCGGACGGCCTGGACCATCAACCCGAAGCTCTGCCCCAGCGTGGCCTTGAGCCGCTGCGCCGGGTTTCCGTGTGAGCCGACACCGCGGGCTCGCCGGGCCATGCCGATGGTCTGCCATTCCTCGGCCATGAGCCCCACCAGCCGCATCGCGGCCAGGGTGCCCAGCACGAAGCGGTGCGGCAGCTTCGCCTGCTGCGCCAGGGCGTCGGCCAGGTCCGTCGGGTCCGTGCAGCTCATCAGCAGCACCGCCGGCAGCGCGATCGCGAGGCCGCGCAGCAGGAAGCCCAGCCCGAGCTGCAGCGAGCCCTCGCTGATGGACCAGATGCCGACGTCGAGCAGTATCCTGCCATGGTCCGGGGCCAGGATCGCGGTGCTCCAGCCGCCCACGGCGGCCGCGAGGATCAGCGGCCAGCCGCGCTGCCAGAGCAGGGCCAGGGTCAGGCCCGCCAGCGGGAACAGCAGCAGTTCGAAGGCGAGCGCCACGGACGCGGACACCCAGTCGATGGACAGCGCCAGCGCGACCGTGATGAGCACGACGCCGGAGAATTTCGCCAGCGGGTTGGCGCGGGTCAGCAGAGCGTGGTTTCCGCGCAGGGTCAGGGCGTCCCTCATGGCGCCGCCACCCCCGGATTCGTCCTGCCGGGTAGTCCCGGCGCGCCCGACTGCGGTGCGCCGAGCTTCAGCTCGGTGCCGCCCAGGACCTCGCTGAACTCCGCGTCGTGGGTCACCGAGACCACCGCGGTCCCGGCGTCGAGAAGCTCGGAGAGGAAGGAGGCCAGTTCCGCCCAGGTGTTGGCGTCCTGGCCGAAGGTGGGTTCGTCCAGCACCAGCACCTGCGGGTGGGCAGCCAGCACGGTGGCCACGGAGAGCCGCCGTTTTTCCCCGCCGGAGAGCGTGTAGGGGTTGGCGTCCACGAGTTCGCGGAGCCGGAGCCGTTCCAGCAGCTCGTCGACCCGTTCTTCGCCGCGGCCCAGCTGGCGGGGACCGAACATCAGTTCGTCCAGCACCCTGCCGGTGACGAACTGGTGCTCGGGTTCCTGGAACACCGTGCCGATCCTGGCGATCAACTGCTGGGCCCTCCATTTGTACGGATCGATGCCCGCGCCGGCGCTCAGCTCGGTGGTGGCGGACACCGCGCCGGTGACCGGGGCCAGCAGGCCTGCCAGGGTCAGGGCGAAGGTCGACTTCCCGGAGCCATTGGGGCCGGTGACGGTCAGCGCCTGGCCGGACCGGACCCGGGCCGTGAGGCCGGACTGCACCGGGACGGGCGGTACCGTGCTGAAGCCCCGCAGCAAACCGGTGCGGCGGGGCCGTTCGCGGGACACGGCCAGTTCCTCTGCGGCCAGCAGCAGCTGGCCGGCCCCGGCGTCCCCTTCCGGTCCTGTTCGGCCGCGGCGGGCCCGGGTGGCGGGCACATGGCCCGGCACCCAGACGCCGGCGGAGATGAGCATGTCCCGCGCCTGCTCCAGGACCAGGTCCGGGGGCCCGTCCAGCAGCACGGCGGAGTCCGTGGCGGATCCGGGCTGCAGCACGACGATCCGGTCCACAAGGTCTTTCCAGACAGCAACCCGGTGCTCCACCACCACCAGGGTGGCCCCGGTCTTGTCCAGGCACCGTCCCACGGCGTCGCGGACCTCCAGGACACCGGCCGGGTCAAGGTTGGCGGTGGGCTCATCGAGGAGCAGCAGCCCGGGCCGCATCGCGAGGATCCCGGCGAGCGCCAGCCGCTGCTTCTGGCCGCCGGAGAGCGACGACGTCGGGTGTTGCAGCGGCAGGCCGCCCAGCCCGACGTCGTCGAGCGCCTCCCCCACCCGCCGCCAAATGTCCGCCGGGGGGACCGAGAGGTTTTCGGCCCCGAAGGCCACGTCGTCGCCGAGCCGCGACAGCACCACCTGGGTCTCCGGGTCCTGCTGCATCAGCCCGGCCCGCCCGCGCCGGGCCCTGGGCGGGGCTCCGTCGATCAGCAGGCTGCCGGTCTCATCGGAGTCCTCGGCATCAGCGGAAGCACCAGCGGACGCGGCTGCCGCAGTGCTGTCCCCCAGCACACCGGCCAGGGCGTGCAACAGCGTGGACTTGCCGGCGCCGGACGGGCCCAGCAACAGCACGCGCTCGCCCGGGCGGATGTCCAGGTCCAGGCCGCTCACGGCGGGCCGGGCCCGGCCGGCGTGCCGCCAGCCCCAGCCGCGGGCGCTGACCGCGGCCGGGCGTACGTCGTCGACAGATCTCATGCGTGTGCGGGCATCAGGAGAAGACGGGTTCCGATGCCGCCTTGCGGGACCCGAACGAGGCCAGCACCCCGGTCTTGGCCAGGCCGCGGGTGGCGAGCCAGGACAGTCCCCCGGCAATCACCGCTCCGGAGATGGCGCAGAAGACGATGTAGGCGAGCTTGTCACCGGTTTCGTACGCGATGTTCCAGCCCCAGGGCAGGAAGGAGTCGTTCAGGCCGCAGAACAGGCCCGCACCGGCACCGGCCAGCAGGGACAGCGGAAGGTTGAACTTCTTGTACAGGAACGCGGCAAAGATGAGTTCGGCGCCCAGGCCCTGCAGGATGCCGGAGATCAGCACGGTGGTGCCGTACTGCGAGCCCATGATCAGCTCGCCGGTGGCGGCCACCGCTTCGCAGAACAGCGCCGCCCCGGGCTTGCGGATAACGAGCATGCCTAGCACCGCCGGGATCATCCAGCCGCCGGCGTAGAGCCCGGTCAGCGGCGGGTAGACCGCGTTGAGCGGGACGGAAACAAGGTTGGAACCCTGGGACCAGGCCCAGAAAATCACACCGCCGGCAACAGCGATCAACGCGGCCACCACAATGTCGACCACGCGCCAGCTGTATTTGCCGGTGGTCAGTGTCTGCTTCGCAGAAATGTCAGTCATATCGTCCTCCTGAGGTACAGGAGGGGAGGGTGCTCCGGCGGCACCGCGGCCTTAGCCACGGGTGCCGGGCACCCTGAGAACTCGACTCCCTTGCGCCGGTACTAACCGGATCAGGTTCGAGGGTCTGCGGCTGTCCGCACTCTCAGCGCCCACCTACGGTTACCTTGGATTTCTCCAGTGATGCCCGACGGCGGCGCTCCCCTGTCGTATCTAAATCGCCCTTGTGGGCTGGCTTAGTTTACACCCGGCGGCACTCCCAAGTGACTCGCAGTCGTTGTCGTTTTGAGGGCTCATAACGGCAACAACTGCGAGTCAGTTGGGCTTGCGCAGCGGCGGCCACCTAACGGAAGCTGAGTCCCATGACCGACGCACCAGTGCCTTCCCCCGAGTACGACCCGGACTCCGCGGAACCACAGCCGCCGGGATCCCTGGCCGCGCTCATCGGCCGCATCCTGGCCGAAATCGACGAACTGCAGTTCCGGTCCTTCAGCAAGGACGACGCGCTGGACCTGGGCCTCCTCCTGGTCCAACTCGGCCGCCAGCGCTCCTACCCGATCGCCATCGACATCAGCAAGGGCGATCAGGTCCTCTTCCACGCCGCACTGGAGGGYGCCACCCCGGACAATGAGCGCTGGATCAAGGCCAAACAGCGCACCGCGGTGCGGTATGAAGTCCCGTCGCTGCTGGTGGGCCTGCGGGCGCGCGCTGCCGGTCAGAGGATCGAGGACAACGCCTGGTTCGACCAGCGGGAGTTTGCAGCCCACGGCGGCTCGTTCCCCATCTACCTGCGCGGAACCGGGGTGGTAGGCACCGTCACGGTGTCGGGGCTGCCGCAGAAGGACGACCACGAGCTGGTGGTCGAGGCACTGACCGAAATCCTCGGCCGCCCGGGGACGCTAGGCTAGGGGAAGCCCTGTTTCCTCCCGCAAGGAGTACGAAGTATGAACATCTTCATCAAACTGCTTGGCACCGGCGTCAGCCTCCTCGCCGGCTTCGTCGGCACCAAGGTAGTCGACACCGTCTGGGAAAAGACCACCGGCAACAAGCCGCCCAAGGGCCACGACGACGACGTCCCCACCACCCTGCGCCAGGCCCTGACATTCGCCCTCATTTCGGCCTCGGTCAGCGCCATCATCCAGGTCCTCGCCAACCGCGGCACGCAGCGGGCAATCACCCGCTTCGCCAAGACCCAGGACCTGGTCTAAGCCATATCGCCGCCGGCGGCGTTACTCGTCGTCGTCGTCCGTGAATCCGCGCTTGCCGGCCGCCTGCTGCACCACGGCTTCCAGCTCGTCGGCGCTCAGCAGCTCGGGGTGCAGGTGCTTGGTGCGGTAGCCGGCGCGGCCAACCATGTGGGCGGAGACCGGCACTGTGAGCAGCTGGAAGATCCACGCGACCACCAGCACCGGCCACACCCACCAGGTGCGCAGCTGCAGCCCCACGGCGCAGAGCAGCAGGAAAAGCCCCAGCACCTGCGGCTTAGTCGCGGCGTGCATCCGGCTCATGAGGTCGGGGAACCGCAGCAGGCCGATGGCCGCGCCGAGGGACATCAGCGCCCCGACCACCATGAACACGGCCGAGACGGTGTCGATTACGGCGTCGGCGGAAATCGTGTCAGGACTCATTGGGCTGCTTCCTCCGGTCGGCAACGAATCGGGCCACCGTCACCGAACCGACAAAGCCGATGATCGAGATGGACACCAGCAGCATCAGGTTGTTCAGGTGCCGGTTCACGGCCATGTCGATGCACAGCGCCGCGCCTAGGATGGCCAGCAGCACGTCGGCGGCCAGCACCCGGTCCAGCAGCGAGGGCCCCCGCGCAATGCGGATGATCGCGCCGGCCGCGGCGAGCGACAGCACGACCGCGGTAATGGTCAAAACCAGCGGCATCATGCCCCGGCCTCCTGCTTCAGTGCGGACAGTTCGGCCCTGGTGCCCATGATCCGGATCAGCCCGGCCTCGGTGTCGCGGACCTCCTTGCGGAGCTTGGCCGCGTCCTCGGCGTCTCGGACGTTGATGCCGTGGATGTAGAGCGTGGACGTGGACCTGTCCACCTCCACCACCACGGACCCCGGGATCAGGGAGATGACGTGTCCCGTGGCGGTCACCAGCAGGTCTGAATGGCTGCGGAGCGGGACGGCTATGACGGCGCTGATCACCCGCGGACCACGGACCACGGCCAGGTACAGGACCTGGAAGCTGGCCGCCACGACCTTGGCCAGGAAGACCAGCGCGAACGGCACGGCGCGCAGCACGTTGAAGCGGCCCCCCAGTTCCACCGGCGGCAGGTAGAACAGCCGGGCCACCACCACCGCGATCAGGGCGCCGAAGAGCAGGTTTCCGGCGCTGAAGTCCTGCCACAGGGCACCCCAGACAATAACGAGCCAGACCAGCAGCGGCAGCTCCTGGCGCAGCGAGACCCTCTTCCGTGTCATTTGCCGCCCTCCTGCCGCATCGGCTGGGCGATTACCGGAACCGGCGCCTCGTCCCCAAGCACGGCCTGGATATAGGCGGACCGGTTCAGCATCTCCCCGGCGGACTGGTCCGCCACCCGGAAGAGCGGCCCGGCAAACACCGTCAGCGCCACCCCGAACAGCACCAGGCCCAGAGTGGAGCCCACCATGGTCCGCGGCAGCAGGGTCACGTTCTGCTGGCCCGCGCGGTGGCCGGTGGCCGCGTCGGCGGGGGGGGCGAGCAGCACGGGATCGGGGTGTTCGGCGTCCTCGGGCTTGCGCCAGAAGGCGCGGTTCCAGACGCGTGCGATGGCCAGCAGGGTCAGCAGGCTGGTCAGCACGCCGCCGGCCACGAGTGCGTAGGCCAGCGGGGTGCCGAGGGCGACGCCGGCCTGCAGGAGGCCCAGTTTGCCGAGGAATCCGGAGAACGGCGGGATCCCGGCCAGGTTCATGGCCGGCACGAAGAACAGCACCGCCAGCAGCGGCGAGAGCTTGGCCAGCCCGGCGATCCGGTCCACCGAGGAACTCCCGGCGCGGCGCTCGATCAGGCCGGTCACGAGGAACAGGCTCGTCTGGATGGTGATGTGGTGCGCCACGTAGAACACCGCGGCCCCCAGCCCCGCCACGGACGACATCGCCAGGCCGAACACCATGTAACCGATGTGGCTGACCAGGGTGAAGGAGAGCAGTCGCTTGATGTCGCTCTGCGCTAGGGCGCCCAGGATCCCCACCACCATGGTCAGCAGGGCAGCGACCATCAGCGGGGTGTTGAACGTGTCCCCCGGGAAGAGCAGGGTCTCGGTCCGGACCATGGCGTAGACCCCCACCTTGGTGAGCAGGCCGGCAAACACTGCGGTGACCGGGGCGGGGGCCGTCGGATACGAGTCCGGGAGCCAGAAACTCAGCGGGAACACGGCGGCCTTGATGCCGAACGCCACGAGCAGCAGCACGTGCAGCAGGTTCCGGGTGCCCTGGTCCAGATCCATCAGCTTGATGGCAAGGTCCGCCATGTTGATGGTTCCGGTGGCGCCGTAGATCATGGCGATCGCGATCAGGAACAGCACCGAGGAGACCACCGAGACCACCACGTACGTCACACCCGCGCGGATCCGCGGACCCGTCCCGCCCAGGGTCATCAGCACGTAGCTGGCGGTCAGCAGGATCTCGAAGCCCACGTAGAGGTTGAAGAGATCACCGGAGAGAAACGCGTTGGACACGCCCGCCACCAGGATCAGGTAGGTGGGGTGGAAGATCGAGACGGGCGCGTCGCGGTCGCCGTCGGCCATGCCCTGCCCGGTGGCGTAGACCAGCACGGCAAGGCTGACGGTCGAGGACACCACCAGCATGAGCGAGGAGAACTGGTCCACCACCATCACGATGCCCCAGGGCGGCAGCCAGCCGCCGATGTTGACCGCCGCCGTGCCGCCCTGCCAGACGGAGGCCAGCAGCAGGCATTCGAGCAGTAGCGTCAGCGAGAGGAGGGCAATGCTGACGGTCCGTTGCGCCCGTGGTTGCCGGATCAGCAGGAAGGTCAGGGCGGCCCCCAGGATGGGGAGGACGACGGCGAGCGGGGCAAAGCTTGCGATGTTCACTTGGTCCCTCCTTCCGGGCCGGGCGTGATGTTGCGGGATCCGGGTTGTTCCTCGGCGGCGGCGTCCATGGCCGGCATCCGGCGGGCGCCCGCCTGCACGGTCTCCGTCGGGTCGGGTCCCCCCGCAGCGTCCGTCGGATCGGCCGCCACGAGAGGGAACTCGGAGGTCTCCGCCGGGATGACGGCGTCGTCCTCGGCGTCGAAGCTGGGGGTCTCGGCCACCCGGCGGTCCTCGGCGTCGTCCTGGATTTCGTCCTGCCGGGCCAGCACCCAGGTGCGGTAGATGATGCCCAGCATGAAGGCCGTGACGGCGAAGGAGATCACGATCGAGGTCAGGATCAGCGCCTGCGGGAGCGGGTCGCTGTAGTCGCCGGCGGCCGAGTCTTTGTTGAACAGCGGTGCGAGGCCCGCATAGCCGCCAGTGGCCAGGATCAGCAGGTTGGTGGCGTTGGCCAGCAGCATCAGGCCCAGCAGGACCCGGGTGAGGCTGCGTTCCAGGATCAAATAGATGCCGCAGGCGTAGAGGGCTCCCATGACCGTCAGCAGGGTCAGATTGACGCTCATGCGCTCCCCTTGGCGGTGGTTTCGGCCGGGACGCCGTCGGCTTCCCGGTCGTCGGACGGCTCCGCGGGTTCTTCCGCGGGCTGTTCCTCGAAATGTTCGTCGATTTCCGCGCCGAGGCTGCGGAGCACGTCCAGCGCCAGGCCGACAACGACGATGTAGACGCCGATGTCGAAGATGGTGGAGGTGACGAACTTGATGTCGCCGAAGACCGGCAGCCAGAGTTCGATCACGGCACTTTGGAAGACCTGGCCGCCAAGCAGCAGCGGCGCGACGCCGGACGCCGCGGCCGTCGCGAGCCCGATCCCCAGCAGGGCGCCGGCGCTGACCGGGGTGGCCTCGCGCAGCTCGAAGCGGCCCCCGGCGAGGTAGCGGATGGTGAGGGCGAGCCCGGCCGTGAGCCCGCCGGCGAAACCGCCGCCGGGAAGGTTGTGTCCGGCGAGCAGCAGGTAGATGGAGAAGACGATCATCGAATGGAAGATCAGCCGGGTGACGACTTCAAAAATGATCGACCGCCGCTCCGGGGCCATGGTCCGTCCCGCCACTAGCCACGCGTCGCGAGTCGACGCGGCAAACCGCCGGCTCAAGGCCAGCGCCGCGTTGTCCCTGGTGTGGGCGGGCTGATGCGTCCGGCGGCCGACGGTTCCTTCCGCCACGGACGACGAGGGCCCGATGCGGTCGCCGCGGCCGCGGACGAAGATCAGGCTGGCGACCCCGGTGGCGGCGAGCGCCAGCACGGAGATCTCGCCGAAGGTGTCCCAGGCCCGGATGTCCACGAGGGTGACGTTGACGACGTTCAGTCCCCCGCCGCCCTCGTAGGCCAGGCGCGGGAACTCCAGCGAGACCGGAGTGGCGACCCGGGAGCTCAGGGCGTAGATCGCTACGAAGACCATGGTGAGGCCGAACGCCGCGCCGATGATCACCCGGGTCACCCGGTACTTACCGCCGGTGCGGTCCCGCAGCTCCGCCGGCAGGCTCCGCATGGCGAGGACGAAGGCCACCAGGATGATGGTTTCCACCAGCATCTGGGTCAGGGCCAGGTCCGGGGCGCCCTGGAGCGCGAACATCAAGGCGATGCCGTAGCCGGTGACCGACACCATCAGCACGGCCAGGAAGCGCTTGTTGGCCCGCACCGCGGCGAGTGCGCCGATCACGATGCCGGCGCCCGCGACGAGCTGCAGCGGCGAACCGGGGTCGATGAAGTACAGGCCGCCGGGTAGCGGCTTGTTGGCCAGCAGCATCGCCGTGAGCGGCAGGACGAAGGCCACCGTCAGGATGACGGCCAGGTAGAAGAAGAGCGAGCCTCGCTGGGTGCGGCCGGTGACCCAGACGGCGACGTCGTCGAGGGCGCCGATGGTGCGCTGGTAGCTGCGGTCGCCGTCGATCCAGCCGGGCACCAGCGCCTGCGCGCGGGAAACGGCGTTGCGTCCGTAGAACATCGCCAGTCCAAGGGCGAACGTGATCGCGGTCAGGCCCAGCGCCGGGGTGAACCCGTGCCACAGCGCGAGGTGCCCGGCGGCGTCGGGATCCACACCACCGGCTTCGGCGTGGCCGGCGAAGAGCGCCGCGTACGGCTGGATCCAGGCGTCCACCGGCGCAGGCCACACGCCGTAGAGGAGGGTCAGCAGGCTCAGCACGGCGGGGGCGGCAAGGAATGCCGGCTTGACGGCCTTGAAACGGGTGGCCGGCACGCCGGATTTGACCGCGAAGGCGCCCCACATGAAACGTGCGCTGTAGGCGAAGGTCAGGATGGAGCCCAGCACCAGGCCGACCAGGATAACCAAACCCCACGGCCCGGTCCCCGCGTGATGCACGAAGGCCTCGAAGACGGATTCCTTCGCCACGAAACCTGCCAGCGGCGGCACTCCGGCCATCGACGCGGCACCGATCGCAGCCACCACGGCCAGGGCGCGGGAGGACCGGTAAACCCCGGAGAGCTTGCGGATGTCGCGGGTCCCCGCCTGGTGGTCGATGATGCCGACCACGAGGAACAGCGTGGCCTTGAAGAGGCCGTGGGCCAGCAGCAGGGCGAGGCCGGCGAGCGCCGCATCGGGCTTGCCGAGCCCCACCACCATGGTCAGGAAGCCGAGCTGGCTGACCGTGCCGTAGGCGAGGATGAGCTTGATGTCCGTCTGGCGCAGGGCCCGGTAACCGCCCACCAGCATGGTGGCCAGGCCGAGGCCCAGCACCAGCGGGAGCCAGTACGCCGTCTCGGCGAACCCGGGGGCAAGCCGCGCCACGAGGTAGATGCCCGCCTTCACCATGGCGGCGGCGTGCAGGTACGCGCTCACCGGCGTCGGCGCGGCCATCGCCCCGGGGAGCCAGAAGTGGAACGGGACCAGCGCGGACTTGGTGATCGCGCCCACAAGGACCAGCACGACGGCGGCCGCCACGGCGGCCGCGGCCGGTCCCGTCACCAGCTCGGGCGCCATCTGCAGGATGGTCGAGATCCGGTAGGTACCCGCGGTTGAGCCCAGCATGATCAGGCCCACCAGCATGGCCAGGCCGCCTGCAGTGGTCACCACCAACGCCTGCAGCGCCGAGCGACGGGCCGACAACCTCGTGCGGGCGTAGCCGATCAGCAGGTAGGACAGGACCGTGGTGAGTTCCCAGAAAATAAACATCAGGAGCAGGTCGTCGGCGGTGACCAGGCCGAACATGGCCCCGGCAAACGCCAGCAGTTGGGCTCCGAAGCCGCCGAGATGGCTGTCCTTGTCCTTGAAGTACCGGGCACAGTAGACCAGGACCAGCGCACCGACACCCAGGACCAGCAGGGACATGACCCAGGCCAGGGCATCCATCCGGAACGCCAGCTCCAGCCGGAGGTCCGGAATCCACGGGAGGGTCACCGCGGTGGACCCGGCGTATGAATACACCGCGCCGTGCTGGAGGAGCAGCCAGACGAACGAGCCTGCGGGCACCGCGGCCAGCGCGAAGAACGCGTTCCTGCCCAGCCTGCGGAAGAGGAACGGCGCCACAGCAGCCACCGCGAAGTGCACGGCAAGGACTGTGATCACTGGTATCTCCGCAACGTCAGGAATTCGATTGTCAAAAAGTTGGAGCAGGCGGGGCAATTGGTTAGGTTCGGTGCGGCTAGTTTACCAAGCGTGCACAAATTGTTTTTACGGTGACGTGCGCGGAGGACGCCAGCCATTGGGGCCGCGGTTCCACCGACCCGGCAACGAAGACCCGGCGTTGCCTAGCCGTTTCTCCGCCGGCGGTCCGCCGCGGACGGCTAACATTCAGGCTATGAACTCCGCCACCGCCTCCGAGGCCATGCGTCCGGCCTCGGAACTCGAGTCCGGCAGCCATGCCACCGGCAAGGGCCAGGTCGTGGCCTGGGCCGCCTGGGACTGGGGCTCCGCGGCCTTCAATGCGGTCATGACCACCTTCGTCTTCACCGTCTACCTGACCTCCAAGGCCTTCGGCGGCGAAGACGAAGCCTCGGCGGTCCTCGGCTCCGCCCTGGCCATCGCCGGGGCGGCCATCGCCCTGCTGGCCCCGGTCACCGGCCAGCGTTCGGACAGCGGAGGCCGCCGCAAGCTGTGGCTGGGGGTCAACACGGCCGCCGTCGCGCTCCTGACGGGGCTCTGCTTCTTTGTCTTCCCGCGTCCCGAATTCCTGCTTCTCGGGGTGACCCTGATCGCGCTTGGCAACGTGTTCTTCGAATTCGCCGGCGTCAATTACAACGCCATGCTCGCCCAGATCTCCACGCCCGCGAACATCGGCAAGATCAGCGGCTTCGGCTGGGCCTCTGGCTACCTCGGCGGCATTGTCGCGTTGCTGATCGTGCTCCAGCTCTTCGTCCAGCCCAGCTTCGAGTGGTTCGGGGCATCCACCGAGGAGAGCCTGAACATCCGTCTTGTGGCGGTGTTCTCCGCGCTCTGGTTCCTGGTCTTCGCGATTCCGGTGATGCTCGCAGTCCCGGAAGTGCCCAAGGCCCGGCAGTCCGGTCTGGGGTTCTTCGCCTCCTACAGCCTGCTCGTGCGCCGCATCCGCGCCATCTACCGGACAAGCCCGCACACCATTTACTTCCTGCTGGCCAGCGCCATCTTCCGCGACGGGCTGGCCGCGGTGTTCACCTTTGGCGGGATCATCGCCGCCGGCACTTTCGGCTTCGAACTCAAGCAGGTCATCTTCTTCGCCATCTTCGGCAACGTTGTGGCCGCGGTTGGCGCGCTGCTGGGCGGTTTGCTGGACGACCGGGTAGGGCCCAAGGCGGTCATCATCGGTTCGCTGATCGGCCTGCTGATCGCGGGCAGCGTGCTCCTGGCGCTGGGGAACGGGAACTATTCCTTCTTCGGCATGGACTGGGCCGGAAGCACGACGTTCTGGGTGTTCGGCCTGTTCCTGTGCCTCTTCGTGGGTCCGGCCCAGTCCTCGTCCCGCGCCTACCTGGCCCGGCTCGCGCCGCACGGTGAATCGGGCGAACTCTTCGGCCTCTACGCCACCACCGGCCGGGCCGTCAGCTTCCTGGCGCCGGCGCTCTTCACCCTGTGCATCGCGGTCGCGACGCCCCTGGTTGCGCCCGGCGAAGCGCAGCGGTGGGGCATCCTCGGCATCATGGTGGTCCTGCTGGCCGGGCTGCTGGTGATGCTGCCCGTCAAGCCGCCGGGCAGGACGGAAATCGCCGTCGTGCCGGGGGCCTGAACCCGCCCCAAAACTCCGCCGGGACACTAGGCTGGAGGCATGAACGTGGATGAGACAGACCTTCCCGGCCTGGGCCGGCGCAAGGACTTCATGACCGCCTCGGGACGCCGGATCGGCGTCGTCGAGTACCGCGAAGGCCAGACCGAGCTGATCGTCTCGACCTGGGACGACCCGGACACCTGCCAGGCCTCCATCCCGCTGACCGCCGACGAGGCCGCCGCCCTCGGCAACCTTCTGGGCGGACAGCGCCTTGCCATGCAGCTGTCCGAAGCGCACCGGGAGGTCCCCGGGATCGTCACCCGGCAGTTCTCCATCGCCGCGGATTCCCCCTTCCAGAACCAGCCCATGGGCAAAGCCTGCATCCGGACCCGCAGCGGCGCCTCGATCGTGGCCATCATGCGCGAGGGCGAAGTCCTCCCCTCGCCGGGCCCCGACGTCGTCCTGCACCCCGGCGACCTCCTCGTCGCCGTCGGCACGCAAGAAGGCCTGGACACGGCAGCCAGCATCCTGCGCAACGGATAAGCGGCATGGATCCGCTCGCCCTGACCCTCATCGAACTGGGGGCCGTCGTGTTCTGTCTTGGCCTGCTGGCCAGACTGGCCGGGCGGATCGGCATGTCCCCCATTCCGCTTTACCTCGTCGGCGGCCTGTTCTTCGGGGCAGGCGGTCTGGTCAAGCTGGAAGGGATGCACGAGTTCGCCCATCTCTCCAGTGAGATCGGCGTCATCCTCCTTCTGCTTATGCTCGGGTTGGAATATACGGCGGCCGAGCTGGTGACAGGCCTGCGGCGGTCCTGGCAGGCCGGCGTCCTGGACCTGGTGCTGAACTTCCTGCCGGGGGCGGGCCTGGCACTGCTCCTGGGCTGGGGGCTGGTGGGGGCGATGGTGATGGGCGGTGTCACTTACATTTCCTCGTCCGGGATCGCCGCGAAAGTCATCACGGACCTCGGCCGGATCGGTAACCGCGAGACACCCGTGATCCTGTCCATCCTGGTCTTCGAGGACCTGGCCATGGCCGTCTACCTGCCAATCCTGACGGCCACGCTCGCCGGAGTCAGTTTCCTGGTGGGGCTGCAGACGGTGGGGATCTCCCTCGCCGTCGTCACCCTGGTGCTGGTGGTCGCCTTGCGGCACGGCCACCACGTGTCCAAGGCCGTCCACAGCGAAAACTCCGAGGTGTTCCTGCTCAACCTGCTAGGGGCCGCGCTGTTGGTCGCGGGACTGGCCGCCGCCATGCAGGTCTCCGCCGCCGTCGGCGCCTTCATGCTCGGGATCGCGATCTCCGGAGCCACCGCGCACAGCGCCACACGGATCCTTGAACCCCTGCGCGACCTATTCGCCGCGATCTTCTTCGTGGTCTTTGGCCTCAACACGGACCCGACGTCCATCCCGCCCGTGCTTGGCTGGGCCCTGGTCCTGGCCGTCCTGACGGCGGCCACCAAGATGATCACCGGAATCTGGGCAGCCAAGCGGGCCGGCATCGCCCTGCCGGGCCGCTTCCGTGCCGGGGCGGCCCTGATCGCCCGCGGAGAATTCTCCATCGTGATCGCCGGGCTCGCGGTGGCTTCCGGCGTGGTGCCCAGGGAGCTCGCTGCCCTGGCCACCGCCTATGTGTTGATCATGGCCGTGATGGGTCCGCTGGCTGCCCGCTTCGTGGAGCCGATCGTGCGGACGCTGCGCCGCCCGGCCAGGCGCACTGCCCTCCCGGTCCGGCCCGCCGGCTAGGACCCTTCCGGGCCGCCTAGATCTCGGTGCGGTGGAAGTTCAGGTGGCTGCGGCTTGCCGTCGGGCCGCGCTGGCCCTGATAGCGGTTGCCATACTCGCCGGAACCATACGGGTGTTCGGCGGCCGAGGACAGCCGGAAGAAGCAGAGCTGCCCGATTTTCATGCCCGGCCAGAGCTTGATCGGCAGGGTGGCCATGTTGGAGAGCTCCAGTGTGACGTGTCCGGAAAATCCGGGGTCGATGAACCCCGCCGTCGAATGCGTCAGCAGGCCAAGGCGGCCCAGCGAGGACTTACCCTCGAGCCGCGCCGCAATATCGTCCGGCAGCGTGACGGTCTCGTAGGTGGAGCCCAGCACGAACTCGCCCGGGTGCAGGATGAACGGCTCGCCCGCGTCAACCTCCACCAGGCGGGTCAGCTCGGGCTGGTCCTCGGCAGGGTCAATATGCGCGTACTTGTGGTTATCGAAAAGCCGGAAAAAGCGGTCAATCCGCACGTCCACCGACGACGGTTGAACCATGTCAGGGTCGAACGGCTCCAGCACAATCCGCTGGGAGTCGATTTCGGTACGAATGTCGCGGTCAGAGATCAGCACAGGATCAAAAATACCCCAGTAATTGCCGGCTGGTCCGCGTGGGGCAAGTGTTACTCCCGTGAGGCCCTATGCGGCGGCCCGCTGGTGCTCCAGCACGGCCTTGAGCCGCTCGAGCTGCGCGACCTGCGCCTTCATGGCCCGGCGCACCCTTGGATACATCAGTACCCCGGCGCCGGGCGGCCGGTACCGGAGGGCGAAGCGGACGCGGGTGCTGCCGCCCTCTGTGCTCAGGTAGTAGCCGCCGTGCGGACGCGCCGGTCCGGCAATGACCTGGAACTGGATCTCGGCTCCGGGCCGGGTCGCGGTGAGTTCGAAGTCGGCAACCGCCGGCCGCCCCGTGCCGGCAAAGACCGGGCGGTAGACCGCCCCCATCGATCCCGCTGCGCCGGAAATGAGTTCAACACCGCTGATCCCGTCCCGCCAGGACGCCAGGTTCCGGGGATCCAGCAGGAAGTTGTAAACGCTCATCGCGTCGCGTTGGATCACGACTTCGTACTCGGCAAAGGCCACGGAAATCCTCGTTCGGCGGACGGCTAATGGACGTAGCCCGTTCCCCGGAGACTGCAGCTAACCCCTTCAGGGTACCCAGCAGGGCCCGGCACACCACCCCTGCGCGGCAGGCCTTTACCGAAGAGTTACCGACGGAGTTGGTGTCCGGGCATCACGGTGGGGCCGGTCCCGGCTGCGTAGCCGATGCGAAAAGTCATCGCCCCTCAGTACGCGCCGACGGGGCTGCGCATGGCCCTGAAAGTCCTCCACATGATGATGAGGTCGCCGGTGAGGGACCAGTTCTCCACGTAGTACAGATCCAACCGGACGCTCTCCTCCCACGGAAGAGTGGAACGGCCATTAACCTGCCACAGTCCGGTGATTCCAGGCTTGATGAGCAGCCGGCGGTTGGTGAACTTCTCATACCGTTCAACTTCCGATGGCAGCGGCGGCCGAGGGCCGACCAAGCTCATCTCACCGGTCAGTACGTTCCAGAACTGCGGGAGCTCATCCAAGGAGTACTTGCGCATCCAGCGTCCGCACCTGGTGACCCGCGGATCGTTCCGGATTTTGAACAGCAGTCCGGATCCTTCGTTGAGTTCCCGCACGGACTCCAGGTCCTTTTCGGCGGTTTGGACCATCGATCGGAACTTCAGCATGTAGAAAGGCTCGCCGTTTCTGCCTGCCCTCAACTGGCGGAAGAAGATGGGGCCGGCGCTGTCCCGCTTGACGATGATGGCGAGAACCAGCATGAGCGGCGACAGCACCAGCAATGCCAGCGACGCGACGGCGATGTCGATGACGCGCTTGAGAACGTGCTTGCCGCCCGCATATTGGGGAAGCTCGACGTGCACGAGCGGCAATCCATCAACCGGACGCCAGTGGATTCGCGGACCGGCAACGTTGGTGAGGGTGGAAGCCAGGACGAGTTCCGTCGCCGTCGCCTCCAGCTTCCATCCCAGCTCCCGGATGTACTTGCTGCCACCGGGTACCCGTCCCGCGACGATGACCGCGTCCGCGCCCGCGACTTCTACCATCCTCGACACGTCCGCCAGGGTGGACACCACCGGGATCCGGTACCAAGGCGACCGGAGCTCGGTGGACTTCTCCAGGGTCGGCAACCCCACGCCGGAAATTTCGTAGCCGGCGGTAGGGTTCTTTTCGATCTGGTTGATGACGTACTCGACGTCGCTCCGGTCTCCGATCACTATCACCCGCGACAGGTACTTGCCTTCCGCCCTCTTGCGGTTCAACCACCGGCGCCAGAGCCAGCGGTTGCCGGTAAGCAGCAGGAGCCCCAGGGGCAACGCCACAGCGAAGTAGCCGCGAACCACTTCAAAGCGGAAGAAAACCATCGCAATGGCCAGGGCGCCGAACAGCTTGAGCGTGGCCTGTGCAACTCTCTTGTATTCGGCTCCGCCGACGCCAAACGTCCGGCAATCGCGGGTGTGGTAAATCTCGAGCGAAGCGATCCAGGCAACAAGGAGCAGTGTGGAGACCACCAGATATTTCGCTTCAAATTCCGCCCCGGCCGAGGTTGTTGCCTCGGAGCCGAACCTGAACACGTAGGCCGACGCCACCGCGACGGCAATGGCTGCCCCGTCGGTGATTCGAAGGCGGTTGGCGAAGTTCCTCCACCGAAGTGAGACCGCCCTCCTGGAGGCCGCCATGTCAATCCGGGATTCGTCGTCCCACACCGAGTGCTGCGGCCTCGCCGAAGCCAACTTGCGCTGCGGGATGCTCGCTGGGGCGGCCAACCGGGCCGCTGCGTGCAAAGGCCGGCGGTGTTTGAGTTCGCTCATGACCGCCGCCGCGCGGAGCCGGAAGCCTCTTCAGCCCTTTGAGCGGGGGGCTGGACATTGTCAAAGCCAGAGCCCCGCCATTTGCCTATATCCAATAGTCGGACAACAGGAACAGGGATAAGCGCTCCACGAACCATGATGAGACCTTCTAGCGACTAGGGGTTGGCTGCGATCTCCCCTAGTCAAGTGGATGGTCTTTGGGGGCACACGAGTGTGGGCTACCTCTTTTTGCCTTCTGACCACGCGACAGTGGAGGCAGGTATACGCGCATCTGAGATGGGTCTACCCGTTGAAATTCGAGTCCGTCCTGAATTGGCAAAGCGAGGTGTCCGCCGGACGCGAAGGGGAGGCCGGAGATCCGGTCTTCCAGGGGAGAAGCCCTCGGCTCCTCGCAGAATGGCCCCGGTGTGGCTGTTCCAAGTGGGCTTCAGACTGCGGTAGTGTAAATCTCGTTGTTTTCGCCGGGATTATTGGCCAGATTATTGGCCAGTCCCACTGCGGCTGTAGCTCAATGGTAGAGCGCTAGCTTCCCAAGCTTGATACGCGGGTTCGATTCCCGTCAGCCGCTCCAGTTCGTCCACCGCTCCGCGCCCGCACCACTGCACCGGAGTCGGTTAGGTAGCTACCTGTATCGTCAGGAGTCAGGAACCTCTTCGGTTCCGCTACAGGAGCAATCATGGCTGACAAGTCCCCCCGTCAAGCAGCATCCAAGAAGTCCGGCAAGTCCATCAAGGAAAAGCGCGCTGACAAGAGGGCCGCCGCGGCGCCGCCCAGCTCCCTCGACAAAGTGACCGCCGCCAAGACGGCGAGCCCCAAAAAGAAGTGACCGGTTCCCCGAACCACCTCACCCTCGGTGTCCTGGCCACCACACGCAAGCCGGACGAACGCCGCCTTCCCATCCATCCCCGGCACTTTGAACGCATTGCCCCGGAGCTCAGGCAGCAACTGATCCTGGAAGAAGGCTACGGCGAGCGCTTTGGCGTTTCGGACGCCCACTTGGCCGGTCTCGTGGGCGGCATCATGCCGCGGGCGCAGCTGTTGGCCGAGGCCGACGTCGTACTGCTGCCCAAGCCGCAGCCGGAGGACCTCGCCGAATTGCGCGACGGGCAGGTCCTCTGGGGCTGGCCGCACTGCGTCCAGGATGCGGCGATCACCCAGCTGGCGATCGACAAGAAGCTCACGCTCATCGCGTTTGAGGCGATGAACCACTGGGCCAGCGACGGCGGCTTCGGCCTGCACGTCTTCCATAAGAACAACGAGTTGGCTGGCTACTGCTCGGTGCTGCATGCCCTGGCCCTGACCGGCACCACGGGGGACTACGGCCGCCGGCTGAGCGCCGTCGTAATCGGTTTCGGCGCCACCGCCCGCGGCGCCGTGACGGCCCTCAACGCCCACGGCGTCCACGACGTGCAGGTGCTGACCAACCGCGGAGTCGCCGCGGTGGGTTCACCCATCCACTCGGTGCGGATCGCGCAGTTCGACCACGACAATGAGGCGCCGTTCCTGAGCGAAGTCATCACCGAACGGGGCCGGGTGCCGCTGGCGCCCTTCCTCGCGGAGAGCGACATCGTGGTCAACTGCACCCTGCAGGACCCGAACGCTCCGCTGACCTACCTGCGCACCGAAGACCTGGACGCTTTCCGGCCGGGCAGCCTGATCGTGGACGTGTCCTGCGACGAAGGCATGGGCTTCAGTTGGGCGAAAACCACCACCTTCACCGAGCCCATGTTTACGGTAGGCGACCACATCGACTACTACGCGGTGGACCACAGCCCGTCCTACCTCTGGAACTCGGCCAGTTCCGAGATCAGCGAGGCGCTGCTGCCGTTCCTGGAGACTGTGCTCGCCGGGCCCGCAGCCTGGGACAGCAACGAAACCATCCGCCGCGCGATTGAAATCCGCGACGGCGTGGTGCTCAACCCGGATGTGCTGGAGTTCCAGCAGCGGCAGTCGGGGTACCCGCACCTGCCCGTGGCCGGCTAGCAGCTTCGCGCCGCACCCGGTTTTCTGCTCCGTTTCCGGACAGCCGCTACGCCGATCCGCGTAGCGGCTGTCCGTTTTCGGCGCGAAAAGTCGTAGCCGGCGCGGAAAGCTTAGGCCGGGACGATCCGGAGCAGGCGCCGCCGGTCCTTCAGGTCCACCTTGAGCGTCAGCTCGCCACGCCGGGCCAGCACGACGGCGACCACCGCGGCCGCCAGCGCGGGCACGCCGCCGGAAACCAGGATCGCCGTGCGGGGATCCAGGTGCTCTGCCAGCCATCCCATCAGCGGGCCGCCGATCGCCTGCCCGCCGATCAGCACCATGATGTACAGGCTCATGACCCGGCCGCGGATTCCCATGTTGGCGCTGACCTGGACGAGCTGGTTGGCCGCGGTGAGGAACATCAGGCACCAGAAGCCGGCCAGCACCATGGCCGCGCCGAACCACTCCTTCGAGGGTGCCGCGGCGGCCAGGCAGAGCATCAGCCCGTACATTCCTGCCCCCAGCATGACCGAGCGCAGCCGGAGCTGCCGGCGCCGGGCGGA
This sequence comes from Arthrobacter sp. 05N425, assembly GCF_056397125.1. Classification (NCBI taxonomy): domain Bacteria; kingdom Bacillati; phylum Actinomycetota; class Actinomycetes; order Micrococcales; family Micrococcaceae; genus Arthrobacter; species Arthrobacter sp. 05N425. The sequence continues at coordinate 25,014 of NZ_JBFTMU010000002.1, read as the reverse complement.
TGTGATGGCCCCGGCCAGGGCCCCGAGTGCCACCAAAGAGTTGAGCAGCCCGTAGCCGCCCGCACCGGCGTGGTACACGTGGTCGGCGAAGGCCGCCAGCAGCACGGGCAGGCTCATCGCGAACACCGCGACGAAGGCCGCCATAAGCCAGGGCCAGTAGATCGTGGGCTTGGCCAGGGCGTAGCGCAGCCCCTCTTTGAGCATGCCCTTCCGTTTGGCGGCCGGCAGCGTGAGGTGCAGCTCGTCCCTGCGCAGGACCAGGAGCATCGTCAGCGTGGAACAGCACGCCACCGCATTGGCGGCGAACGCCCAGCCGGCCCCCACCGCGCTGAGCAGGACCCCCGCAACGGCCGGGCCGATCAATCCCCCGAGCTGGAAGATGGTGGAGTTCACGCTGATGGCGTTCCGCAGATACGCCGGGCCCACGAGTTCGTTGACGAAGACCTGCCGCGCCGGCTGGTCCAGCACCGTGACCAGACCCAGGACCAGCGCGATCGTGTAGACGTGCCAGACCTCGATCCGCTGCGTCAGGGCCAGGCTTGCGAGGGTTGCCGCCAGGACCGCGGCCGCGCACTGGCACAGCACCAGGATTTTCCGCTTGGCGAAGCGGTCGGCCATCATGCCGCCCCAGGGGCCCAGAAGAAGCGAGGGCAGGAACTGCAGGGCCACGGTGACGCCGACGGCGGTGACGGAACCGGAGAGCTGGAGCACGAGCCAGTCCTGGGCGATCCGTTGCATCCACAGGGCGACCACCGCGATGAAGTGCCCGATCGCGAAAATCCGGAAGTTGCGGACCTTGAGTGAAATGAAGGTGTGCCGCCACGGCAGCCGCTCACTGACGACGCCGACCGGCTGGGTGACAGGTGGCAGCGAGAGCTGCGCGGGGTGGTCATGCTGGGAATCGGCGGCCTGGAGAGGCGGAGGGGGTGGCACGGAAGATCCTCAGGGGAACGGGGCCTACGGGGGTTGGCTTAACGCTAAGCTAGCCGCAATCGATAATGGAAGGCTATTCCGCGCATAACTAGCATCACGAAACGCAATGGACTGGGGGCGATGGTGGACCGAGCAAGAGACGCACTGACCGGGAGGCCGCATGTTTGAACCCGCCCAGCTCCGCTCCTTCCTGGCGGTGGCCGAGACGCTGAGCTTCACGAGGGCGGCAGAACGCCTCGGGCTGGCGCAGCCGACCGTCAGCCAGCACGTCAGGAAACTGGAGGCCGCGGCCAGGCGCACCCTGATAGCCCGCGATACCCGCGATGTGCGCCTGACGGACAACGGCGACGCCATGGCCGGCTTCGCGCGCAGCATCCTTGCCGCCCACGATTCCGCCGCCCGCTACTTCTCCGGATCGGCCATGCGCGGCCGGCTGCGCTTCGGCACAGCGGACGACCTGGCGATCACCGGGCTCCCCCGGATCCTGCGCGAGTTCCGCCAGATCTACCCACAGATCAACCTCGAACTCACGGTGGGCCAAAGCGACCAGCTCTACAAACGGCTCAATGCCGGCCAGCTGGACCTCGTCTTCGTCAAGTGGGTGGCCGGGGCCAAGGACGGCACCGTGGTGCAGCAGGACTCCTTCTCCTGGGTGGGGCTGGAGCAAACTGTCCTGGACCCGGGCAATCCGGTGCCGCTGATCGCCTACCCCGCGCCCAGCCTGAGCAGGAAGCTGGCCATCGACGCCCTCGAAGCCACCGGCCGGACCTGGCGCATCACCTGCACCACCCGGCAGATCAGCGGCGTGCTCGCCGCCGTCCGGGCAGGCATCGGCGTCGCCGTGATGCCGTCCTCTCTGGTTCCGGAGGACCTGAAAATCATCACCCGGCGTTTCGACCTGCCGCCCGTCGGCGACGTCGACTTCACCCTGATTCGCAACCCGCTGGCCAACACGGAGGTCATTGAAGCGCTCACCCAGACCATTGTTGGCCGGGCCCTCAACCGCTCCACCTAGCTCGCCTACCCGGGTACCTACTCAGCCGGGACCCGGTACCTACTCCCAAATTACTCGGCCGGACGGGTCGGTACGCACCCATTGAACACAGGTGGTACTTGCCCTATCCTGACCTTGTTGAAGGTCAAGCAGAGGCCCGCCACTACTATTCGAAAAACGAACGCTCTCCCCTGTCGCTCCGAGCGGCAACGGCGGAAAGCGCTCGGGATAGGCCAGCAATGACGCCAGCCATAAACCACCCCCACCCCACAGTGCGGTCCAGCCGCCCGCTGAATGCCGCCCGGCCCCTGGCGGCAACGGCACGCCTCGAGAGCGTGCCGCACCCCGGCCTCGGCCGGCTCGACCCGCACGCCCCCCTCGCCCGGAGCGACGACGACTTCGTCGGGATCCCCTATTGCGAGCGGTGCGGGACCGACGAGTTTGTGTACCTCGAGACGTTCGTTCCCGCCAAGCACCGCCGGGATGGCTCCGTCAGCAGACTGGGCGAGGTCACCTACTTCTGCTCGGGATGCGAGGACTTCTCAGCGCACGCCGTCCCGGCGTCCTGGGTGCCGCCAGGCTGGTACCTAGGCTGAGAACTGCACCCGGGCTGCTGGAACCGCACGCCCCCTTAAACGGCCATCGCCGCCGCTCCCGCACCCTGGTGCGGTTGCGGCGGCGATGCTGTCTGCCGGGAAACTCTACCTGCCCCGGCGGCGCCACAGCCCGGGAGAACTAGGCCGGGCCCGGAGAGTCAGACCAGCCCGTCCGAGAGGTGGTTGGCGGTGCCGAAGCGGTGCGCCGTGATGCTGACGGCCTGCTCGTGCAGGAACGGCAGCAGCTCCACCCGCCCGGCCTCCGTCACCGGGTGGGAGTAGACGGCCAGGTCGGGACGGCCGCCGGTGGCCTCTGCCAGCGCCTTCGCGTCCCCGCCGATCAGGCGGATCCGCGTCACGGACGGCTTAGCGGCCCCGGCGAGCCGGGCCACGGAGGTCAGCCAGTCGGCGTCGTTCTCCACCGTGATCGCGATGCCCAGGCCGGAGAATACGGCGCGCAACTGGGACGGCAGCTCGACGGCGCTGGTCACCGCGAGCTTTGATCCCGCCTGGACGCCGGCGGCAACGGTCCGGACGAGTTCGCCAAGCGGTTTCCCTTCGGAGAGGCGCACCGTGACCGGCAGCGGGCGGTAGCGGAACACGTTGCGTTCGGCGCTCAACCCGGAGACGTCCTTGGCGGTGCCGAACTCCCCGGCCCAGGCCACGGCATCGGAGGCCAGCGAGCGCTGCAGCGGGGCCAGTTCCTCGGCGGTCAGGAAACCCTTGGCCGCGTCCTCGATCCGGCGGACGCCGGAGTGCAGCGGAGCGGGGGCCACCGCCCCGGTCTCGGCTGCGGTGCTGGGCTTGCTGACCCATTCGCCGAGTCCGGCGAGGTAGTTGGGGCCGCCGGCCTTGGTGCCGGCACCCACTGCGGACTTCTTCCAGCCGCCGAACGGCTGGCGCTGCACGATCGCGCCGGTGATGCCGCGGTTGACGTAGAGGTTTCCGGCCTTGACGGTGTCCAGCCAGAGTGCCAGTTCGTCCGAGTTGAGCGAGTGCAGGCCGGAGGTCAGGCCGTACTCGATCTGGTTCTGGATCGCGATGGCCTCCTCCAGGGTCTCGGCGGTCATGACGCCGAGCACCGGGCCGAAGAACTCGGTGAGGTGGAAGTAGGACCCGCGCCGGACACCGTGGCGCACACCCGGGCTCCAGAGCTTGCCGGAGTCGTCCAGCTGCTTCGGCTCCACGGCCCAGGCTTCACCCTCGCCGAGGGTGGTCAGCGCATTGAGGAGCTTGCCGCTGGCGGGTTCGATAATCGGGCCCATCTGGCTGGCCGGGTCTTCCGGGTAGCCGACCTTGAGCGAGGTCACGGCGTCGATCAGCTGGTTGTGGAAGCGCTTGGACTTCGCGACGGACCCCACGAGGATCACCAGGGACGCCGCGGAGCACTTCTGGCCGGCGTGGCCGAAGGCGGAGTAGGCAACGTCCTTCGCCGCCAGGTCCAGGTCGGCGCTCGGGGTGACGATGATGGCGTTCTTGCCGCTGGTTTCGGCCAGCAGCGGCAGGTCCTTGCGGAAGGAGCGGAACAGTTCGGCTGTCTCGTAACCGCCGGTCAGGATGACGCGGTCCACGGCGGGGTGGGAGATCAGCTGCCGCCCGAGCTCACGCTCGCCCAGTTGCACCATGGTGAGCACGTCGCGCGGTACGCCGGCCTCCCACAGGGCCTCGATCATCACGGCGCCGCTGCGGCGGGCCTGCTTTGCCGGCTTGATGACGACGGCGGACCCGGCGGCGAGTGCCGCGAGGGTGGAACCGGCCGGGATGGCCACCGGGAAGTTCCACGGCGGCGTCACCACCGTCAGCTTCGCCGGCACGAAGGTAGCGCCGTCGACGTCGTCGAGCTTGCGGGCCGACTCGGCGTAGTAGTGCGCGAAGTCCACGGCTTCGCTGACCTCGGGGTCGCCCTGGTCGATCGTCTTGCCGGTTTCGCTGGCCATCACCTCGAGGAGATCGGCGCGGCGGGCTTCGAGCACGTCACCGGCGCGGTGCAGGATCTCGGCCCGCTCGGCGCCGGAGAGGGCACCCCAGGCCTTGCCCTTCTCAAGGGCGGTATCGATGACGGCGTTGAGCGTTGCCTCGTCGTTGATCGTGGCTGCTTCGACGGCGGCATTGCCCAGGGTCGACGTCGCCACGCGGCCCAGGATGGCACGGCCCCAGTCGCGGTTCGCGGGCAGCGACGGATCGGTATCCGGGGTGTTCTCGAACGAGTCGTGCGGCATCGGCGCGGCCGGAAGGGCGCGGTTCTGCCGGCGGTTGGGGGCCGGGACCTCGTCGTCGAGCTTGGCGAGGGAGGCGAGGAAGCGCTGCTTCTCACGCTCGAAGAGGGATTCGTTTTCGCTGAGCTCGAAGACCGCGGACATGAAGTTGTCCTGGCTGGCGCCCTCTTCGAGGCGGCGGATCAGGTAGGCGATCGCGACGTCGAACTCGGCCGGGTGGACCACCGGCGTGTAGAGCAGGAGCGAGCCGACGTCCTGCTTGACCGCTTCGGCCTGGCCCTGGGCCATGCCGAGCAGCATCTCGAACTCGATACCCTGCTGTGCGGTATCCGCGATGCCGCGCTGCTTGGCCAGCAGCCAGGCGAAGGCGATATCGAAGAGGTTGTGGCCGGCGACGCCGATCCGGATGTTGCGGATCCGGTCCGGGTGCAGCGCATAGTTGATGACGCGCTTGTAGTTGGTGTCCGAGTCCTGCTTGGTGCTCCAGGTGGCGAGCGGCCAGTCGTGCAGCGAGGCTTCGACCTGTTCCATCGGCAGGTTGGCGCCCTTGACCACGCGGACCTTGATGGCGGCACCGCCGTCGGCGCGCCGGGCGGCAGCCCAGTCCTGGAGGCGGATCATGGCGGCGAGGGCGTCCGGCAGGTACGCCTGGAGCACGATGCCGGCCTCGAGGTTCTTGAACTCGGGCTTGTCCAGGATCCGGGTGAAGACCGCGATGGTCATGTCCAGGTCCTTGTATTCCTCCATGTCCAGGTTGATGAACTTGGCTTTCTGCCCGTCGGTGGCAAAGGATGCGGCGCGGGTGAAGAGCGGGGTGAGCTTTTCGACCACGTGCTCCACGGCCTCGTCGAAGGCCCAGGCGGAGTGCGGGGCCACGGTGGAGGAAACCTTGATCGAGACGTAGTCCACATCGGGCCGGGCAAGCAGGGTGTGCGTGCCTTCGAGCCGGCGGGAGGCCTCGTGTTCGCCAAGCACGGCCTCGCCGAGGAGGTTGACGTTCAGCTTGATGCCGTCCTTGCGGATCTTCGCGATGGCCGGGCCCAGCTTGGCGTCGGTGGCGTCGACGATGAGGTGGCCGACCATTTCGCGGAGCACCCGGCGTGCGATCGGGATGACCACCCGGGGCAGTGCCGGGGCCATCGTTCCGCCGAGGCGGACGGCGCTGCGCATGTACCACGGCAGGAACGCCGGGACTTTGGGGGCGAGGGCGGCGAGGTTGCGGGCGGCGACCTGCAGATCCTCGGGGCGCACTACGCCGTCGACGAATCCGACGGTGAAGTCCAGGCCGTTCGGGTCCTTCAACACACCGGCGAGCTGCGCGGCGGAGGCGTCGACGGGGACCTTGGCTGCCGCCGTGAGCCAGCGGCGGACCAGCGAGATGGCCTCCTCGGCGAGGGCTGCAGCCTCAAGCACGGGCGAGCCTTCCGAAACGGCGGCGTGCGTGGCTCCCTTGCCCGCGTGCGCGCCGGCGTTCAGGCCGGATTCCGTTGAGGTGTTGGTCATGGTGGCACTCGTTCTTTCTCAATATGTGGACCGTTCTTGAATCAGTATGCGACCGGATTTTCATAAGATAAAGCGATGTTTTCCGAGCAATACTGGTTAGGAAAATCGCACGTTCCAGCGCCCCTCCCCCACCTCGGGCACACCAACGGCGAACCCTCCCCACGAGGTGAGGGAGGGTTCGCCGGAATTGGGCCGGATCTGACGGAGCACCCGGATAAGGGCCGCAGAACGTGAGGGAGCGTAAGCGGTTTAGCCGACGTGGCGGTGCATCTCCACGGCTTCTTCATGCCGCGGGCTGTCCGGGTTCATCAGCGAGTGCTTCCGGCCGTAGCCGAAGTAGATGGCCAGCCCGACGACCAGCCAGACGCCGAACCGGACCCAGGTCTCCCAGTGCAGCTGAAGCATCAGGAACGCGGACGCGAGCATGCCGAAGAGCGGAACCACCGGCATGAAGGGCAGCCGGAAGGTGCGCGGGGCGTCCGGACGCTTGTAGCGGAAGATGATCACCGAGAGGCAGACGACGACGAACGCGGCCAGGATGCCGATGTTCGTCAGGTCGGCCACGGCCTTGATCGGGAAGACGCCGGCCAGCACGGCCGAGGCCACGCCCGCGATCCAGGTGACGCGTTGCGGGGTGCCGTGCCGGTCGGTCTTGGCGAACCAACCCGGCAGCAGCCCGTCGCGGCTCATCGAGAACCAGACGCGGGTGACGCCGAGCAGGAAGGTCAGCATGACGGTCAGGATGGACAGCACGGCGAAGACGGAGATGATCGTGGCGATCACCGGCAGGCCGACGCCGTTGAAGGCGGACGCGAAGCCGGCCTTGGGATCGATGTCCTTGTAGTTCTGCATGCCGGTGAGGACCAGGGTCGCCGCGACGTAGAGGAGCATGGCCACGATCAGGGACAGGATGATCGCCTTCGGCATGTGCTTCTTGCCGTCCGTGGCCTCCTCCGCAGCCGTACTCATCGCGTCGTAGCCGAACACGGCAAAGAACACGGTGGCGGAGCCGGCCAGCACCGGGCCGAAGCCGCTGGGCATGAACGGGTTGTAGTTGTTGGTGTTGATGTAGAAAATGCCCAGGCCGATGATGAACAGGATCAGGACGACCTTGATGGCGACGGCCACGAGCTCGAAGCGCCCGAAGGTCTTGGTGCCGCGGGAGAGGATCCAGGTCACGAGCAGGCAGACGGCAATCGCGGGGAGGTTGACGATGCCGCCCTTGCCCTCGTCGAACGTGGAGGTCATCCAGGTCGGCATGTGGATGCCGATGCCGGAGAGAAACGCGTCGAAGTAGCCGGAGATACCAATGGCCACCACCGCCACGATGGCAATGTATTCCAGCAGCAGGTCCCAGCCGATGAACCAGCCGATCACCTCGCCCAGGGCCACGTAACCGTAGGTGTAGGCCGAACCGGCGCGGGGGATCATGCCCGCGAATTCAGCGTAGGACAGGGCGGCGGCCGCGGAGGCCAGGCCGGCGATCAGGAAAGAGAACAGCACGGCGGGGCCGACGCCGGGTTCGCTCTCGCTGCCGTGGGCGACGAGGCCCGCGAGCGAGAAGATGCCGACGCCGATAATGCCGCCGACGCCAATGGCCGTCAGCTGCCAGAGGCCAAGGCTTTTGAACAGGCCGCTGTGCTTGTTCTCTTCTTCGATGTCGTCGATGGGCTTGCGCCGCATGATTGATTTGGTTAAATCTCTGGTGCTCATCAGGGTCTCCTGCTCGGAAGTGGCGCCCATCAATCCACCCTGTGATGGGGGTAACTCAGTGACAACAGTATGCAAGCCCGATTGCATTAGATAAAGTGAATTCTCCTAATCAATAACCATTAGAATTCACAAAGGAATAGCGATGCTCGACGTCCGGCGGCTGCGCCTCTTGCGCGAACTCAAGATCCGGGGCACCCTCGCCGAAGTCGCCGAAGCGTTGCAGTACAGCCCGTCCTCGGTCTCGCAGCAGCTGGCGTTGCTGGAAAAGGAAGCCGGCGTCGAGCTCCTGCGGAAGACGGGCCGCCGGGTGCAACTCACCCCGCAGGCCGAAGTGCTGGTCGCCCATACCGCCCAGCTGCTGGAAACCCTGGAGCAGGCGGAAGCCGATCTCGCAGCCTCGCTGACCACCGTGACCGGAACGGTGCGGATCGCCGTCTTCCAATCCGCGGCCCTGGCCCTGATGCCCGATGCCCTGACCCGGATGTCCGCAAGCTATCCGGAGGTCCGGATCGAGATGATCCAGCGCGAACCCGAAACGGCCCTGCATGAAACCTGGGCGCGGGACTTCGACCTGGTCATCGCCGAGCAGTATCCGGGCCACGCGGCACCCCGCTACGCCGAACTGGACCGGATCCGCCTGACCGGTGATGCGATCCGGCTGGCGGTGCCGCCCGCTTCCCCGGAGCGTCCCGCCGTCACGTGCCTGGCCGACACCGCGGGGATGTCCTGGGTGATGGAACCCCGCGGTGCGGCGTCCCGGCACTGGGCCGAGCAGGCCTGCCGGAGCGCGGGGTTCGAGCCGGACGTGCGCTTTGAAACCGCCGACCTGCAGGCCCAGATCCGACTCATCGAGTCGGGCAATGCTGTGGCGCTGATGCCGGATCTGGTCTGGACCGGGCGAGGCACGACGGCGCAACTGATCGACCTCCCGGGGGACCCGCACCGCACCGTCTTCACCTCCGTCCGCCGCTCCAGCGCTACGCGCCCGGCCATCCTGGCGGCGCGCGAGGTCCTCGCCGAGACGGCCGCTTCCATCGCCCCCGCGGCCTGACACGGGCCTCCTCGGCGGTGTTTCCTGGCTCACAGCGCGCCGCGTGCGCCGGCGTTAGACTGGTGACGTTATGAATCGCACAATGTTCAAGTCCAAAATCCACCGCGCCACGGTCACCCACGCGGACCTTCACTATGTCGGCTCGGTCACCGTGGACCTGGACCTGCTGGAGGCCGCCGACATCCTGCCAGGCGAACTCGTGGCGATCGTTGATGTCACCAACGGTGCCCGGCTTGAGACGTACACGATCGCCGGCGAGCGCGGCTCCGGTGTCATTGGCATCAATGGCGCGGCCGCTCACCTGATGCACGAAAATGACATCGTCATCCTGATCACCTATGCCCAGATGACCACAGAAGAGGCCAAGGCCTACACCCCCAGGGTGGTCCATGTGGACAAGGACAACAAGGTGGTCCAGATCGGCAGCGACCCCGCGGAGGGCCACACCGCCGGCCTGATGCGCCCGCCGCACGCACTGAACAACGCCGCGCTGAACTAACGCGCCAGCCGCAGACCCCGCCGAAAGTTCCCGGGACGCTCCCGCGCGGACAGGTTCATGTCGCCCCGTTGCCAGCCCTGAAGGGTTGGCGGGAAAAATCTGATTATTGTGGGACGGTGCCTGACACCCTTGACCCGACCACGCAGTCACGGACTGCCGCATGCTAGGCGTCCTAGCCGGCTTCTTCGTCGTCTGGTTCATCATCCTGGTCGGCATGTTCGTCGGCCGGCGCAACATTCTGGGCGATAACGCCCGCTCCGTCCTGAGCGCGCTGACGTTCTTCGTGGCGAGCCCGGCCCTGCTGTTCGAGACGCTCAGCAAAGCCAGGCTGAACGACGTCTTCGCCGCTCCGCTGCTGGTGACGGCGGTGGGGGCGGTCACGACGGCGGCCGTCTACTTCGGCGTCGTGCGCCTTCTGCTGAAGCGCTCCTTGCCCGAAGCCCTGGTCTCCTCCATGAGCGCGTCCCTGGCCAACTCCGCCAACCTTGGCATTCCGATCGCCGTATATGTCCTGGGTGACGCCAGCTATGTGGCGCCCTTGTTGATCTTCCAGCTGGCCTTCTTTACGCCTCTGTTCCTCATGCTCCTGGATGCCACCACTAGCGCCCACCGGACAACGCCGCTGAGTTTTGCCCTGATGATCCTGCGGAATCCCATGATCGTTGGCTCCGGGCTCGGGCTGCTGGTGGCCGGGACGGGCTGGGAGATTCCGCAACTCATCTTGCAGCCCATCCACCTGATCGGAGGCGCCGCGATCCCGGCCATGTTGTTGTCCTTCGGTATGAGCCTGAACGGCTCCCGGCCGCTGCAGGCCTCGGCGGAACGCCGGACCGACACCCTGCTGGCCAGCGGTTTCAAGCTCATCGTCCACCCGCTGCTGGCTTTCCTCTTCGCCCGGTTCGCCCTTGGCCTGCAGGACCAGGCACTCTTCGCCGTGGTGGTGACCTCCGCGTTGCCGACGGCGCAGAACGTCTTTGTGGTGGCCAACCGGTACAGAACCGGGCTCACCGTCGCCAAAGACACCGTGCTGATCACCACCGTGGTGGCCGTCCCCGCGATGATCGGGGTGGCCCTGCTCCTCGCCTGAGAAGCACCCGGCGCGGGCGGACGACGGCGCCCAGCACCTGCGTGATGCGCCGCTCCTTAGCCCGGGGCAGTAGCCACTGAGATGCTGTAGGGCGGCAGCGTTATGGTGGCGTGCCTGTCCGTGCCTACGCTGGTGCTCACCGGCGGGTCATTCGGATCCGGATACCCTCCGTTGCCCCTGCCGTGTGACGGGTTCCACTTGTACTGCTCGGCCGAGTACTGGTCGAGCTCCAGGCCGCCCTTAACAACCTGGGAATTGCCGTCTTTTTCCTGCATCAGCCGGACGGTGATGGCCCGTTTGGGATCCTTGTTGAACAGGAGCACGCTGAGCTTGCCGTCGGGGCGTCGCACCGTATAGGCAGTGACCAGCTCCTGGCCCTTCGCGTTGCGCACGTCACTGGTGGTCTGGAACATGGTGTGGCTGCCGGTGCCGGCCTCCAGCCAACTGTGGTTCACCAGCCTGGCAGCTTGGTAGGCGGCCACGGGCCGGATTTCCCACTCATCGTAGAACTGGAACAGCATCAGGTTGCCCCGCGTATCGCATTTCTCGCCGACTTCGTCCTGGAACACCCAGTTCGGCTCAATGCCGTAGAAGTAGCTGCTCTCCCCGCCCATCGCCAGGAACATGGCGGACGTTTCCGCGTTGACTATGGCGCCGGGCAGCTCCAGTTCGACCTGTCCGACAAACGAGGAATAGCCGTACTCGGTGATGACCTTGGGAACTTCGGCGGGCAGGCCGGCATCCTCCTCGCGTTTGAGCAGCCGCCTCAGCAACTCCGGGTTCTGCGGCAGAGTCCCGGCGGGGTCGGCACACACATTATCGAAGGGGTACCACTCGAAGGAAAAGAAGTCGAAGTCCGACATTGCGTCGCGGTGCCGCAGGTAGGAAACAAAGCGACCGGTCCAGGACCGGACCCCCCTGTCGTCCGGCCAGTGCACCCAGTCGGGCAGTGTGGTCTGGTAGCCCGGGCCGCCGAACTCCAGGGACGGGTTCACAGCCCGCATGGCCGCGGCCATCTGGACGTACAGCGCCCCGTAGTGCTCCGGCTGGGCGAGCTGACCGTCCGGTTCCTCACCGATCTCAATCCGTTTGATCGGATAGCCGCGCTTACCGAGGTAGCGGGCCAGGGCCRCGGCGTCGTCGGGCGTTCCGTACAGGGCCGGAACCGGGACCATCATGGGCTCGTCCTTGGTAATCCCGCTGGCAAAAAGCCGCTCGAAGCTGGCGTGCTCATAATCCTTGTCGATGTCGTCCTTGCTGTGCCACGGGTCCGTCGAGGAGGTCCACATGACCGTTTGCCGTTGGGACGTCCGGTGCCGAACGTGGTCGAGGAACGCACCGCCTTGCTGCTGCCCGATATAGATTTCTCGCACGGCCACCCCCAGCCGGTCGCGGATGTCGCGGGACCCAGCAGGGGCGGTGTTCGAGTCCGCAGTGAACAGGATGCGCACGTATTGGGCGTTTATCGGCGTGGAAGCGATCCGTACCGTCTGGGTCCCCCCGGTTCCCTGCTGCACGGCCTGCGGGAAGTCACGCCAGGTGCCCTTGTCAACGGGGAAGCGCGCGTCGCGGCCGGTCCAGTACTGCACCTTGAACCGGGTGGCGTACGGGGTACCCCAATCGAAGCGGACGGTGTCCATCGGCAGGGCCTGCGGGAACTCAACCATGATCCACTGCGGATTGAGGCTGTCAGGTTCTCCGGTGAAGTGGGCGTCCAGGTAGGGGTTGCTCTTCCAGAAGGTGTCAACGTCGCCGTCGTTCAAGCGGGAGTGGCCGCTGTTCTTTCCTTGATCGATGGTGTTGCCGCGCCGGGGAAGGCGGTAGCCGTACGAGACCCCATAATCTTCCGCGGGCTCGGACGAGGACGTCCAGTACCCCTGCTCCTTGTCCGGCTGGCTCCACGTCCCGTGCGGGTTCCAGTGCCACGCCTTGACGCCCAGTTCGGTGCGCAGCCGGTAACTCACCGGGCCGAATCCGGCTGACTTCATGGCTTGGACATTCGGTGGCGACCACACCCGGTCGATCTCGTTTTCTTCGAGGCCGTCGACGCCGACCCCCATGGCGCGGTGGCCATCGAACTTGTTCACCGGATTGTCCATCTCGATGCTAATGATGCCGTCGGCGTGCGGAAGCGGCTCTGGCCCCGGGCCCCGCATCGCGACGGTCGAACCAAGCCAGAGACCCACCGCAGCGAGGGCCGCCACGGAGATCATGGTTGCACGCCGAGATGGTCGAAGAGTCGGCTTCTTACGCTCGGGGTCAGGCGCCATGGCATCCTCGGGTCCGGTGTTGTCCGTTCAAGGCTCGGGGGAACTTGTTGGGGCAGCCCCGGCCTCATGCCGCGCGCCACCCGCCCCCAAAGGGCATCGCTGTACTGGTTGTCGACGATCAAATCCCAGTGTGCACGGACGTGCCGGAAATAGCTACGGACTTCTTGCCCTTCCCCGCTGCAGGATCGAGCGGTCCCTCGCCCGCCGGGACCCCGGCGTGGCACCGGCCCGACGTCGGGGACTCCGCCGGTAGGCTGTGAAAGGCCGGACACCGGCCCGCCGACGGGCAAGCAGTGGGGCAAGCAGCGGGGCAAGTAATGGGGGAAGAATTGCGCAGGATTAATGCACGCGGAGCTGGTAACGGGCGAGTTCCATCCGACACCGGCCGCCGCAGGGGCGCCGTCGACTGGATCGCCTGCGGCGTCGCCGGGCTGCTGCTGGTCTCGTCCACCGCCTGCGCCGGACCCGCGGCTGCCCCCGGTAAGTCCGCCGTCGAAAGTGCATCACCCGGTGTGGCGCCCCCCGGATCCGCCACGTCCCGTTCCGCCCCGACGCCGGTGGCAGCGCCCACGGCCGCTTTGACCGGGGCGTCGGCCCCGCATAAGCAGCCGGCCTACGCCAGCAAGGCGCTTGAGGTGCTGGCCACGCTGCCGGTCAAGGGGAGGGCGCCCAAGACCGGGTACTCCCGTGGCCAGTTCGGACAGGCCTGGGCCGACGTCGACCGGAACGGCTGCGACACCCGCAACGACACGCTGCGCCGCGACCTCACAGCGGAGGCGCTCAAGCCCGGAACCCGGGGCTGCGTGGTGCTTTCCGGGATTCTGAAGGACCCCTACACCGCGAGGCTCATCAACTTCCGCCGCGGAGCCGACACCAGCAGCGCGGTCCAGATCGACCACGTCGTGGCCCTCAGTGACGCCTGGCAAAAAGGCGCACAGCGGCTGAGCCCCGCCCAACGGCTCGCCTTCGCCAACGATCCGCTCAACCTCCTGGCCGTGGACGGCCCGGCGAACATGCAGAAGAGCGACGGCGACGCCGCCACATGGTTGCCGCCGAACAAGTCCTACCGCTGCGCTTACGTGGCGCGCCAGATCTCGGTCAAGGCCAGCTACGCATTGTGGGTCACCCGGGCCGAGCACGACGCGATGGCGCGGATCCTGGCGGACTGCCCGGGCGCCCTGGCCCCCGCCCCGCCTGCGCCCGCCCCGCCTGCGCCCGTTCCGGCAGCGGTGTACTACGCAAACTGCACTGCCGTCAGGGCCGCGGGCGCCGCACCCATCCGGCTGGGGCAGCCCGGTTACAGCAGCAAATTGGACCGCGACGGCGACGGCGTCGGCTGCGAGTAGCCCACGCCTGAAAGGCTGATCGAGGCGCCCTTCAGGGCACCGGCGGGCGCGTCTGGCGGGCGCTATCCCGGCTCAGACCCGGGCGAGCCCGGCGACCTCCGCGAGGAGCTCCACGGAACGCAGCCTGTCCTCCACTCCGGCGCTCTGGTGCGCGACGATCAATTCGTCGGCGTCGGCGTGCGCCGTGAACTCGTCCAGGTATTCCAGCACTGCGCCCGGGGTGCCCACGGCGGAGTACTTCATCATCTGCGCCATGTGCTGGCCCTGCGGGGAGTCCAGGATCATATCCGCCTCGTCGTCGCTGAAAACGCGGCCGTTGCCGAAGAAGAGCGAGACCCGGGCCCGTTTGGTGGCCTGGAACATTGCCTGCGCGTCGGCGGCGGAGTCCGCGGCGATCACGTTGACGCCGRCGATCACGTGCGGGGCCTCCAGCTGCGCGGACGGCCGGAATTCACGGCGGTAGAGCGCTACGGCGTCCTGCAGGGCGTTGGGGGCGAAGTGCGAGGCGAAGGCGTAGGGCAGGCCCAGCTGCGCCGCCAGCTTCGCCCCGAACAGCGAGGAGCCGAGAATGTAGAGCGGCACGTTGGTGCCCTTGCCGGGGGTGGCCTCCACACCGGGGATGCGGGTAGGACCGGTCAGGTAGCCCTGCAGTTCCAGGACATCCTGCGGGAAGCTGTCAGCGCTCATCGGGTCGCGGCGCAGGGCGCGCATGGTGTTCTGGTCACTGCCGGGGGCCCGGCCCAGGCCGAGGTCGATCCGGCCCGGGTGCAGGGTCTCGAGCGTGCCGAACTGCTCGGCGATGGTCAGCGGCGCGTGGTTGGGCAGCATTACACCGCCGGATCCGAGCCGGATGGTCTTGGTATGCGCGGCGATGTGGGCGATCAGGACGCTCGTCGCGGAGGAGGCGATGGACGACATGTTGTGGTGCTCGGCGTACCAGATCCGGCGGTAGCCCAGTTCCTCGGCGCGCTGCGCCATGGCCACGCTGCCGGCGAAGCTTTCCGCCGCCGTCTGGCCCTTGCCGATGATTGCCAGGTCAAGGATGGAAAGCGGAACAGTCACGGAAAAGCCGGCCTTTCGTAGCGGAGCAGGGTGTCTGGAAAATCTGGCGACAAGCCGGATTCCGGCAGGCGCATACTGGTGCCAACGACGGCGGGGCCGGGCTTATTTCTGCGCGGCCGGAATCACCGGCAGGAGTGCGCGGAAGGAATACTCAGCACCCTTAGTGGGTTGCCGCCCTTATGAGCCACGACAACCCACAGCATCCGGAATCATCCGCAACGATCGAGTTGAAGGACCTGGGCACGGTGCACCGCCTGGGCTTCGGCGCGATGCGCATCGTCGGCGACGGTGTCTGGGGCGAACCCGCTGACCGGGGCACGGCCATCGCCGTCGTCCGCCGGGCCGTCGAGCTCGGCGTCGACTTCATCGACACGGCCGACTCCTACGGGCCCAATATCAGCGAGGAGATCCTTGCGGAGGCCCTGCATCCCTACAAGCACGGCCTCAAAATCGCGACCAAGGTCGGATTCACGCGCACCGGTCCGAACGAATGGGTGCCGCTGGGCCGGGCCGAGTACCTGCGCCAGCAGACCGAGCTGAGCCTGCGCAAGCTCAAGGTGGACGCGCTGGATCTGCTGCACCTGCACCGGATTGATCCCAAAGTCGATCCGGAAGAGCAGTTCAGTGTCCTCCGCGACCTGCAGAAAGAAGGCAAGGTCAAGGCCCTGGGCCTGTCCCAGGTCAGCGTGGCCGAGCTGGAGCAGGCCAGCCAGTACTTCACCGTCTCCACCGTGCAGAACCGCTACAACCTGACGGATCGCAGCTCGGAGGATGTCCTCGACTACGCGGAGGAGCACGGCATCGGCTTCATCCCGTGGGCCCCGATCTCGGCCGGCGAACTCTCCCGTCCGGGCGGCCCCTTGGATGAGGCCGCCACGCGGCTGGGCGCCACCACCTCCCAGGTGGCCCTCGCCTGGCTGCTTCGCCGCTCACCCGTCATGATGCCGATCCCGGGCACCGGCTCGGTCAAGCACCTCGAAGAGAACCTGGCCGCCGCCGGCGTCGTCCTCGATGACGCGACGTTCGCCGAACTCGAAGCCGCACGCTAAGAACCCACCCCCATCCCCACCTTTGACCGGCTCCTTGGCCGGCAGAACAGGAGCAAGAACATGGCTAACATCCTGATGGTCGTATCCGCAGCAGATTCCCTCACCATGCGCGACGGCAGCAAGCACCCCACCGGTTACTGGGCCGAGGAACTCGTGGTCTCCCACCAGACCCTGCTGGGCGCCGGACACACCGTCCGCATCGCCACTCCGGCCGGCGCCAAGCCCACCGTGGACGAGGTCAGCCTGGCCGCAGAATCCGCCGGCGGCCAGGACCGCGCCGACGGCTTCCGCAAGTACCTGGCCGAGATCGACGCCGAGCTCTCCGCCCCGCTGGTGCTGGCCGACGTCGACCTTTCCGGGTACGACGCGATCGTGATGCCTGGCGGCCACGGCCCCATGGCCGACCTGTTTGAGGATGCGGACCTCGGCCGGCTGCTGATCGAGGCGAACAAGGCCGGCAAGGTCATCGCGCCCTTCTGCCACGGTCCCGCCGGCCTGCTGAGCGCCGTCGACGACGCCGGGAACTTCGCCTTCGCGGGGCGCCGTCTCACCGTGTTCACCAATGAAGAGGAACTGGGTGGCGGCACCGGGGAGAACACGCCGTGGTTCGTCGAGGACGAGCTGAAGGAAAAGGGCTCAGTCGTGGAAAACGGGGCCGCCTGGAGTTCACACGTGGTCCGCGACGGCAACCTCATCTCCGGACAGAACCCGCAGTCCAGCGAGGACGTGGCGAAGGAAGTCCTCAAGGCCCTCGCCGAATAACGACGGCGGCGAAGCAGAAAAATAAACATCGGCCGTGGCCGGGTCCGGTCTTCCGGACCCGGCTAAGCTAACGGCATGGCCATCAAATCCACTGCAGATAAAGTCGCCACCATCCAGAAGGGGTACACCCTGGAGGGGCCCACGATTGAGCTGGGGGCCGCGATCGTCGACGGCGAGCTCCACAAGGAAGCCCCTGTCCGGTTGCCGCTGGCCATGATGAACCGCCATGGCCTGGTGGCGGGTGCGACCGGGACCGGCAAAACCGTCACCCTGCACATGATGGCTGAGCAGCTCTCCACCGCCGGTGTCCCGGTGTTCCTCGCGGACATCAAGGGCGACCTCTCCGGCCTCGCCACGGCCGCCGCCGGTTCAGAGAAACTCAAGGCGCGCACCGACAGCATCGGGCAGGCCTGGTCCGGCAAGACTTTCCCGGTGGAATTCCTGGCCCTCGGCGGCGACGGCGCCGGCATACCGGTCCGGTCCACCATCACTTCCTTCGGCCCCATCCTGCTGTCCCGCGTGATGGAGCTCAACGAAACCCAGGAGTCCAGCCTGCAGTTGGTCTTCCACTTCGCGGACAAGAACAACCTCGAACTGATCGACCTGAAAGACCTGCGCGCGGTCATCCAGTTCCTGACCTCGGACGAGGGCAAGGACGAACTGGAGAACCTCGGCGGCCTCTCGAAGTCCACCGCCGGCGTCATCCTGCGCGAACTCATCACGCTTGAGGCGCAGGGGATGGAGAAGTTCTTCGGCGAGCCGGAGTTCGACACCGCTGAACTGCTGCGGACCGCCCCCGACGGCCGCGGCGTCGTGACCTGCCTCGAGCTGCCGACCCTGCAGACGAAGCCCATGCTGTTCTCCACCTTTCTGATGTGGCTGCTGGCGGACCTGTTCGAGGACCTGCCCGAGGCGGGCGACCTGGACAAACCGAAACTCGTGTTCTTCCTGGACGAGGCGCACCTGCTGTTCAACGGCGCCTCCAAGGCTTTCCTCGACGCGATCACCACGACGGTCCGGCTGATCCGGTCCAAGGGCGTGGGCATCTTCTTCGTGACCCAGACACCGAAGGATGTCCCCGCGGACGTCCTGGGCCAGCTGGCGAACCGGGTGCAACATGCCCTGCGCGCCTTCACCCCCGAGGACGCCAAGGCACTCAAGGCAACGGTTTCCACGTTCCCGATCAGTGACTACGACCTTGAGGAGACGCTGACCTCGGCCGGAATCGGCGAGGCCGTGATCACGGTCATGAATGAGAAGGGCGCGCCCACCCCGGTGGCCCTGACCCGGCTGCGGGCGCCGGAGTCCGTGATGGGACCGAGCGATGATGCGCTAATAGCCAGCACTGTGGCCGGGTCCGCCCTGCTCGCCAAATACGGCACCGCCGTGGACAACGTCTCCGCCTATGAGAAGCTCGCGAGCCAGTCGGCAGCGTCCACCGGCCCCGCCGCCGGGTCCGACGCCGGTTCGGGTTCCGGCACCGGCCTGGACCCCAACGCCGTCGATGCCGACGCCCGGCGGATCGAGGAAGAAATCCTCGGCCGACCCAGCAGCCGCTCCACACAGTCGCCGCCGCCCGATCGGGGACGCACCCCGCAGCGTCGCGCCCCGCAGCCGCAGGAATCCAGCGGCGGAATGGCCGGCGACCTCGCCGGCGCGCTGGGCGGCGCCCTCGGCGGTGGGCTCAAGAGCATGGCACGATCGCTGGGCACGCAAATCGGCCGGGAGCTGCTCCGGGGCGTCTTCGGCACCTCATCCCGGCGGCGCAGGCGCTAGACGGTCCTCGGCAACCGGGCCGCCGCGGCCGGGACCGCCCGGCGGGCATGGCGCACGTCACAACGGGCGCCCGTGACACCTGCGTTCAGCGGGCGTGCAGGTAACGTAAGGTACGTGCAGATGAGTCAGGCGTTGGTCAGGATTGCAGCCGTGTGGCTGTTGGGCCTGATGCTCGCCATAGCCGGCGCGGTCGTCGCGATCAATCTGGTGAACAATTCCATTGCCAGCCCCCAGCAGCCGGTCCGCGAGTATCTGGACGCGCTGCAGAAGGGCGAAGGCGAGAAGGCGCTCGGCCTTCTTCACGCCTCCGTGCCGCAAAGCAACCCGGCGATGCTGGACGGAGAGGCGCTGAAGACCGCCGCCGCGAGGATATCCGACGTGAAGATCGGCAACGCGCAGGACCAGGGCGGCAACCAGGTCATGGTTCCGATCGATTACACCATCGACGGCAGCCAGCTGCGCACCGAGTTCCTGCTGCAACGGTCCGGCACCCAGTGGCTCTTCTTCCATGACTGGTCCTTCGTCCCGGCCGCGCTGCCGGTGATCGACGTCACCGTCGTGAATTCGAACCAGGCCCTGCTCAACGGGGTCCCGGTCAACATGCCCAACGGTCGCAACTCCTTTGCCGTGTTCTACCCCGGCGAGTACGAGGCGGCCCTGAACGGCCAGTTCTTCGCCGCCCCCGCGACCCGGACAACCGTGACCAGTCGGGATATGCCCTCGGCGCCGTTGAACCTGCTCACCCAGGCCACGGACGGGCTCAAGGACGCCGTCACCGCGAAGGTCAAGGAGTTCCTGGACAGCTGCGCGGAGCAGGCGGACAAGCAGCAGCGGCTTCAGCCGGACTGCCCGTTCTACCACGCCACCAACAACCGGGTCGTGGACGGCACGATCGACTGGAGCATCGCCGACTATCCGGCCGTCAGCATCGAGCCCTTCGGCGGCCGCTGGGTCGTCGCGCCGCTGGACGGCAAGGCACGGATCAAGGCACGTCAGGTGGACCTGTTCACCGGCGCGGTTACGGAGCTCAACGCAGTCCACGATTTCAGCTTCACCACGCGCCTGGACATCGACGGCGACACGGTCAAGCTCACCCCGCAGCTAAGCAACTAAGCCTGCTGTGCGCCGGCCGCGGCCGCCGGCTCCCCCGGACACGCAAAAGGCTGCCGTCCGTGACACTCAAGCCACGGACGGCAGCCTCACAGCGCCAAGTACCTCAGGACTCCAGCCGGGCGCTTAGTCCATGCCGCGCAGGTCCAGGACCAGCTCGGTGTCCCCGTCGGCCTGCAGCAGCACCGGGATGCCCCAGTCCTGCTGGTACAGGTGGCACGCCGCGTGATCCGGGATCTCCCCGTCCTCGGTCTCCGGACCGTCGCAGGCCGCAGCCCGTGCGGTAATGTGCAGCACGCCCTCGGGGACGTCGGAGGCGAGCTCCAGGGCGCGGAGCAGGCCCACGGAGGTCCCGCCGCCGGCCACCAGCAGCTCCGGCGGGGTGGAGGAAATCTTCAGCTGCGTCGGGTCACCCCAACGGTCATCCAGCTTCTGCCCGGTCGGGGCCGTGAACCGCACGGTCAAGGACAGCAGACCTGGGGCCACCGGGCTCTTGGGCCGGTGGGTCTGCGCCGCCCCTTCGTCCACCTGCTGCGCTTCCTTGGGGATGGGCACATAGACCAGCTGGTGCTTGTTCGCCTCGACCACCACCAGCAGCGGTTCGGTGCCGGCCGCCTGGTTGTGGTCCACGATGACGTCGGAGGGCTCGGACAGCCCCCGCGCGAGCGTTGACACCGTGCCGGTAGCGGGGTCGTAGCGCCGGACGGCACCGTTGTAGGTGTCCGCGATCGCCACCGAACCATCGGGCAGGACCGTCACACCCAGCGGGTGCTGGAGCCGGGCCTCGGCCGCCGGTCCGTCGCGGAAGCCGAAATCGAACAATCCCTTGCCGACGGCGGACTCGACCGTGATGGCGCCGTCGTCGGCGATCACGAGTTTGCGCAGTGCCGAGGTCTCCGAGTCGGCGACCCAGATGTTGCCGTCGGCGTCTTCGGCGAGGCCGGAGGACTGGGCGAACCAGGCCTCCGCGGCCGGGCCGTCGAGCAGACCTTCGAGGCCGTTGCCGGCGATGATGGACACAGCACCGGTAACCGGGTCGAAGCTGAAGATCTGGTGCACGCCGGCCATCGCCACCACGACGGCGTTGAGCTTGCTGGACCAGACGACGTCCCAGGGCGAGCTCAGCGAGACCTGCAGCGGATCCGCTTCAAGCCGGGCACCGTAGGCGGCGCCCTCTTCGTCCACGCGCGCCGGGCCGGTCTCGAGCAGCCGCTGTACCCCGTTGCCGGCAAGGGTGGTGGCGCTGCCGTCCGCGAGGAAAAGCCCGCGGAGCCGGTGGTTGACCGTGTCGGCAATCACGACGTCGTAGCCGGCCTTCGCGGCCACGTCCTCCGGAAGCAGGACCAGGCCCTGCGGTTCGTTGAAGCGGGCCTCGGCGGCACCGCCGTCGGCGTGGCCCTTCTCGCCCGAACCATAGGTGCCCAGCACCGTCTCAAAGTCGGTGGACAGCTCCACCAGGCGGTGGTGGCCGGTGTCGGTCACCAGCCAGGAGCCGGCGTCGGCCGCTGCGGCCGAGTCGCCGCGGCCGGCCGGAAGGTAAAGGGCCTTGCCCGGGAACCGCAGCGTGCCCGACGTCGGCTCCGGGGCCACGTACGGGCCGTCGCCGCGGTGCAGGGTGCCCTTCGCTTCGTGCTCGGCGATCAGTTCGGGGATGAGCACGGCCAGGCCGTCCGCATGGCCCTCACCGGAAAGGTGCGCCACGATGTAGCCCTCGGGGTCGATGACCACCAGGGTGGGCCACGCACGGGCGGTGTACGCCTTCCACGTGTCCAGCTCCGGGTCGTCCAGGACCGGGTGGCGGATCTCGTAGCGCTCCACGGCGGCCGCCAGGGCCACCGGATCTGCTTCGTGCTCGAACTTGGGCGAGTGCACGCCGACGGTCACGAGGACGTCCGAGTACTGCTGCTCGAGCGGCCGGAGCTCGTCCAGGACATGGAGGCAGTTGATGCAGCAGAAGGTCCAGAAGTCGAGCAGCACGATCTTGCCACGCAGGGATTCGAGGTCCAGGGATTTGCCGCCGGTGTTCAACCAGCCTCGGCCTACGAGTTCGGAGGCCCGGACCCGGAGGTGGGTGCGTACGGTTTCGCTCATCAGCGTCCTTCCAGCTTTGAATTGCGTTCTGCCAGCTTCGCGTCGCGTTCGGCGAGCTGGGCAAACATATCGTTGTAAGCGGTGAGATCGGCGTCGTTATTCCTGTCCGCGGCACGGTCGGTCCGTTTGGACTCCCGTGCGTCGGAGCGGGACCACATGACGGCGACGCCGATCGCCACCAGCAGGGTGGGCACTTCGCCGATCCCCCAGGCCACCGCGCCGCCCATCTGCTGGTCCAGCAGGGCCGAGGGGCCCCAGCTGCGGCCCAGGTTGCCGAAGTAGTCGGCGGCCAGCAGCCCGGTGCCGCCCATGATGGCGACGCCGAAGAAGGCGTGGAAGCCCATGGTGGCCAGCAGGAGGAGCAGCCGCATCGGGTACGCCGCCCGGCGGGGCAACGGGTCTGTGCCGATCATGGTCAGCACGAAGATGTAACCGGTCAGGGCGAAGTGCAGGTTCATCAGTTCGTGGCCCACGTGGTCGCGCATGGCGTAGCCGAAGGCATCCGAGTAGTAGAACAGCACAATCGACCCGGCAAAGTTCGCCGCGGCGAAGAGCGGGTGAGTGACGAGCTGCGAGAACTTCGAGTGCACGAAGATCAACAGCCATTCCCTCGGCCCGCGGGAGCTGTCCCGCCGCGCGGCCAGTGCCCGCAGCGCCAGCGTGACGGGGGCACCGAGGACCAGGAAGATGGGGGCCACCATGGTCAGCGCCATGTGGTCGACCATGTGCGCCGAGAACAGGACCCGGCCGTAGACCGAGGGCGGGCCGGAGGTCACGTAGGTGAGGACCACCAGGCCGATGACCCAGTTGACGGTCCGGAACCAGGACCAGGCGTCGCCGCGCTGGCGGACTTTGCGGATGCCCAGGAAGTAGGACACCAGGCCAAAGACGGCGACGGCGACCCAAAGCCAGTCGAGCCGCCACTCCGTGAGCCAGCGTTGCGGGGTCAGCTCGGGAGGCAGTTCGTAGCCGGAGAGGATGAAGGCCGGCGACGCGTCCGCGGCGAAGGTGCTGGGCTGCGGCGGGGCCGAGCGGCCGAGCGCGACGGCGATTCCCGACGTCGCACCCATGATCAGCAGCTCCACGAGCACCAGCTGCCAGAGCACACGGCGGGCGGTCAGGCCGGCCCCCTTGACGCCCAACTGAGGGATGACCCATTGGCGGTGCATGAATCCCACGCCGCCCAGGACGAGCGCGGCCACCGTCTTGGCCAGGATCAGCTGTCCGTACGCCGACCCGAACAGGTCTGCCCAGCTGGAGATCCTGATGCTGGCGTTGACCACGCCGGAGGCGAAGACCAGTGCGAAGGCGAAGCCGGCCAGGGCCGAGAAGCGGCGGAGGGTCGGTTCCGTGATGTCGGCCCGGCCCGGGGCTCCGGCGGCCGTAGCGGCACCAAGAACGCCGGAGAGGAGGGCCAGCACAATGATGCCTCCCACCCAGGCCGAGACTCCCAAGAGGTGAAGGCCCAGGGAGTTGATCGCGCCTTCGTGGTCGCTTGAGCTGGACGAGTGGCCGATCAGCGCCGCCGGCACCAGCCCTATGACGGCAAGGATCAGCGTGAACGCCAGTGCACCCCTCGAACGGACGCCGAACAGCGCAGTGGTGGTCACAGCAGCGATGATGACGACGGCCAGCCAGGCCCTGCCGGTTTCGATGTCGGTCATGAAGTAGACGAGGGACTTCGTGAATTCCGGGTCCCCTGAGATCGCCTGGCCCGCGATGTCCGAGTAGCTCAGGACAAGCACTGCAACCGCTGAGAGGGTCCAGGCGATGCCGGCGACGGCGGCGACGGCCAGGGCGCGTGTGAAGGCGGGATGCTCGGGGGCGGCTTTGTCCTTGGACTGGCGGCCGGAGAGATCCTTGGGCAGGATGCCGACGGCGAAGATGAGGCCGCCGATTACCGTGGCGAGGGAGACGTTGTGGATGGCCTTGCTGATGGGCAGCCCCCAGCGGACCAGCGCGCCGGGATCCGAAACTTCGCGGGCTCCGGCCGCCCCGGAGAAGAGCAGTGCCGCCACCAGGCCCAGGAACAGCGCGGCCAGGCCGGCGAGCCGCCAGGGCCCGGAGATTCCCGGCGCTCCGGCACCTCGGCCACGCGCTCCGCCCGTCGGGGTGGTCGCTGGTGAAGTCTGGGGTTTCGCTGCGGAAGGCACAACTCCATTGTCCGCTACCCCTGCCCGCGCGCCGAATCCTCTCGCCGCGGTTAACGCAAAGGAGCGGCAACCCGAGGGGTTGCCGCTCCTTTCAAGCGTTTGAAGAAGACTACTTCTTCTTGGCGACTGCAGCCTTCAGCTTGGAACCGGCGGTCAGCTTGACGCTGTGGCCGGCGGCGATCTGGATGGTCTCGCCGGTCTGCGGGTTGCGGCCGGTGCGGGCTGCACGGTCGGTGCGCTCGACGGCGAGCCAGCCCGGGATGGTGATCTTTTCGCCCGCGGCGACAGAGGTCTCGAAAACCTCGAACAGTGCATCGAGCACGGAGTTGACGGCTGCCTGGCTGGTGCCGGCCTTGCCAGCTACCTCTGCAACAAGTTCACTACGGTTCTTAGCCATTTATGTCCTCCTGGACGGTTCTAATTTCTGAAGCCTGCACGCGGCATGCGTGCAAGCCACTCTTCGAAAACTTACCAGCTTGCCGCCGCCGAGGTGGCAAATTCCGCGTGTTTTCGCCCTTTTTTGGGAAAATTTCCGGATTTCGATGGCCCTGGAGTACCTTTTCAGCCGTCAGCGGACGCTACCCGGGCCGGTGTCGGCCGACGACGCAGCGGCGGCGGTGCACGACCGCGGTGGGCGGGTGCCGTGGTGGGTGGTTTTGGGGTTAAAGGGGGAGAGCCTCCAACCTGGTGGTTGGAGGCTCTCGACCTAATGTATGTCCGGCGGTGACCTACTCTCCCACACCCTCCCGGGTGCAGTACCATCGGCGCTGTGGGTCTTAGCTTCCGGGTTCGGGATGGGACCG